>NZ_JBWZCI010000015.1:0-100815 GCF_059383495.1 Pseudarthrobacter sp. RHLT3-21 | reverse complement strand
GGTCCGCCAAGCCAGGGCTGCTGCCCGCGCTCGACGGCGTCTCCGGACTCTTTTTGGGCCGGTTCGCCCACGATGCGGCGAACTTCGGCAAAGTCCTCGACGAGGCACTGCCGAAAGCCCTCCAAGGAACGTAGCCGGAGGAACCGCGTAGCGCCAAGGTCAGCCCGCGACGGCGCCGCGCAGGGACAGAATCCGCTGCAGCTGCTGCTGTTCCTCCATCTGGTGAAGCCGGACATCGCGGCCACTCAGGATACGCTGCCGGATGAAGGCGAGCTGGGTGGCGGAGTGCAGGAACGCCTTCATCTGCGGCCGGCGGTTGTAGCCGGCAGCCCACTGCAGGGCAGTCCGCCTGCCGCGCGGTGTGGCCAACAGCTCCACCTCGGCGGGGCTGAACCAGCCGGCCGCGGAGTACTCCATCAGCCGTTGGCGCGTCAGCCGGTTTTCAGCGACGCGGAGCAGGATGATCCCCACAACGGCCAGCACAAAGATGGGCACCTGGATCAGGATGTACTCCGCCAGGAACCCCGCGCCCATGCTGTTCCACCGGTTGTGTAGCAGCATGGCCGGGATCAGTCCGATGACAAAGGCCAGCACCGAGGCCCCGGAGTGCCAGCGGCGGGCGGCGAAACCCATGATGAGTCCGGTGGTTCCAGTAAAGATGGCATGCGCGAACGGCGACATCACGCCGCGGAGCAGGAAGACCTGGGCCAGATCCGTACCCGGGCTGGCGGATTCGGCGATGGCCCGCCCAAAGTAGAGGATGTTTTCGGTGAACGCGAAACCGCCGGCGATGGTGAAGGCAAACACCACGCCGTCCACCGGCCCGTCGAAATGTTTGCGCGCCAGCAGCAGGATCAGCAGCAGGCCCAGGGACTTTGCGAACTCCTCCACCACGGGCGCCTGGACGGTGGCCATAAACGTCTGGAAGTCAGCCACGTCGCTGAACTGGAAGGTCAGGGCAAAGAACGGCTGGATCAGCAGCGTGACGGCGATGGACACGGCCGCGCCCCAAGTAAAAGCGAAAAACAGGAGCCGTTTGGGTTCCGGTTCCCACCTATCGATCAGGTAGACAGCCAGGAGCACTGCGGACAGCGGAATCAGTGACAGCACAAAACCCGCCAGGAACCCTCCCACGCCGGTGTTGGCCAGCAGGAACGGGACCACCAGGAACAGGCTCAGGAAGACGAGGGCGGCGCCTCCCACCGTGAGCGCCAGGAGGCCGGTGGACCGCCTGCCCGCGAGACTTGCCGGCGGAGGCCCCAGGGGCGGCAGGGGAGCTGCGTTGGTTCCGGGCGCCGGGCGGTAGTACTCCGGTTCAATCCGGCCCATCCAACTGGGGTTGGCCTGCCTGGGGAAGCGATCCGGTGGGCCGGCTGGCCCACCGGCCTGGCCGGAACCCGGCTGATGAGGGTGCATGGACATACTGGAAGCCTATGATGCCCCTGCCGATGTGGTAATTTTGAAACGCAAATGATCCTTTTTAATTCCGTCCCGTGAGGCGGGGAAAGGGGAGACGAGAGTTTGACTTCTGTCACAAACGCACCGGTTCCAGCCAGGGTTGTCCTCAACCAGGCGGACATCGACCGTGCACTCACTCGAATCGCCCACGAGATCCTTGAGGCCAACAAAGGGTCCCAGGACCTGGTCCTTCTGGGCATCCCGCGCCGCGGCTATCCGCTGGCCGTCCGCCTCGCACACAAGATTGCAGCCGCAGACCCCACCGTGGACGCCACCGCCATTGTCGGGCAGCTGGACGTCACCATGTTCCGCGATGACCTTTCCCACCAGCCCACCAGGCCGCCGTACCCCACCCAGCTCCCGCGCACGGGAATCGATAACAAGGTTGTGGTGCTCATTGATGATGTCCTGTACTCCGGGCGCACCATCCGTGCCGCCCTTGACGCCATCATCGACCTCGGCCGTCCGCGGATCGTCCGGCTCGCTGTGCTGATCGACCGCGGCCACCGTGAGCTGCCCATCAGGGCCGACCACGTGGGCAAGAACCTGCCTACTTCGTCCGCCGAGAAGGTCCGGGTCCGCCTCGAGGAAACCGACACTGCCGCCGACGGTTCCGTAGTCAACGAAGTGGTTATCGAGGGCGGCGCGTGAAACACCTCCTCTCCACTGAAGACCTCAGCCTGGCCAACGCCATCCGCATCCTCGACACCGCCGAAGAAATGGCTGCCGTTGGGGACCGCGAAGTCAAGAAGCTCCCGGCCCTCCGCGGCCGCACCGTGGTGAACCTCTTCTTCGAAGACTCAACCCGCACGCGGATCTCCTTCGAAGCGGCCGCCAAGAGGCTGTCCGCCGATGTCATTAACTTCGCCGCGAAAGGCTCATCCGTCTCCAAGGGCGAATCCCTGAAGGACACAGCCCAGACGCTGGCAGCCATGGGCGCGGACGCCGTCGTGATCCGCCACTGGGCCTCGGGCGCGCCGCACCGGCTCGCCGCGACGGACTGGATCGACGCCGCCGTCATCAATGCCGGCGACGGCACCCACGAACACCCCACGCAGGCCCTCCTGGACGCCTTCACCATGCGCCGGCACTGGTCACAGCTGGCGGGCTCCGCGTCCATCGGGGCAGACCTCAAAGGCATGCGCGTAGCCATCGCCGGGGACGTCCTGCACTCCCGCGTGGCCCGCTCCAACGTCTGGCTGCTCCGCACGCTCGGCGCCGAAGTCACCCTCGTGGCGCCACCCACCCTGCTGCCCATCGGCGTCGAACACTGGCCGTGCAAGGTCAGCTACAACATGGATGACACCCTGGCACAGGGTGTGGACGCCGTGATGATGCTGCGCGTGCAGGGCGAGCGGATGAACGCCTCGTTCTTCCCCTCCACCCGCGAATACTCGCGCCGCTGGGGCTTTGATGACAACCGGCTCCGGGCCCTGGACAGTCTGGGACTGAAGGACACCATCATCATGCATCCCGGACCCATGAACCGTGGCCTGGAGATTTCTTCGGCCGCCGCCGACTCGCCCCGTTCCACCGTGCTTGCACAGGTGCGCAATGGCGTCTCGGTCCGGATGGCCACCCTCTATCTGCTGCTCTCCGGGGATACCCGCGAACCAGCCGCCACAGCGGGCGCAGCCCACACCAATGCAGCGCGTTCAAACGCCGCCCATTCCACCAAGGAGAGCAACTGATGGCAGAGAACAACGGAACCTACCTGATCCGCGGTGCATCGATCCTGGGCACCGGGGCCGAGGACCTGCTCATCAGTGACGGCGTCATCGCCGCCCGGGGCGCAGCCGCTGCCACCCACAAAGACGCGAACGGCGCCACCGTGATCGAAGCCGCCGGCCTGGTGGCACTGCCCGGCATGGTGGACGTGCACACGCACCTGCGCGAACCCGGGCGCGAAGATGCCGAAACCGTAGAGACCGGCACCCGCGCCGCCGCCCTGGGCGGCTTCACTGCGGTCCACGCCATGGCCAACAGCAACCCGGTGGCGGATACCGCCGGTGTGGTGGAGCAGGTCCACAGCCTGGGCCGCGCGGCCGGCTGGGTGGACGTCCGCCCCGTCGGCGCCGTGACCGTCGGCCTTGCCGGAGAACAGCTCGCCGAGCTCGGCGCCATGGCCGATTCCCGCGCCCAGGTGCGCATGTTCTCCGACGACGGCCTCTGCGTCCACGATCCCGTGCTGATGCGCCGCGCCCTGGAGTACGTCAAAGCGTTCGACGGCGTGGTGGCCCAGCACGCGCAGGAACCCCGCCTTACCGCCGGGGCCCAGATGAACGAGGGCGCCGTCTCCGCCGTCCTGGGACTCACCGGCTGGCCGGCGGTCGCCGAGGAGAGCATCATCGCCCGTGACGTCCTGCTGGCGCAGCACGTGAACTCCCGCCTGCATGTATGCCATGTCTCCACCGCCGGCTCCGTGGAGATCATCCGCTGGGCCAAGGAACGCGGCATCAACGTCACCGCCGAAGTCACCCCGCACCACCTTCTGCTCACTGACGACCTGGTCCGCAGCTACAACCCCGTCTACAAGGTCAACCCGCCGCTGCGGACGGATGCAGATGTACAGGCACTGCGCGCCGGCCTGGCGGACGGCACCATCGACGTGGTGGGAACCGACCACGCCCCACACCCAAGCGAGCACAAGGAATGCGAGTGGGCGCAGGCTGCGATGGGCATGACCGGGCTGGAAACCGCTCTGTCCGTGGTCCAGCACAGCATGATCGAAACCGGCCTCATGACCTGGGCCGATTTCGCCCGCGTGACCTCCACCGCGGCGGCGCAGATCGGCCGAATGACGGACCAAGGCCGTCCCCTGGACGCCGGCGAACCCGCCAACATTGTTTTGGTGGACCCGGCTGCCCGTTGGACCGTTGACCCCGCCAAGATGGCAACCATGGGCCGCAACTCGCCCTTCGCCGGCCTGGAGCTGCCGGGCAAGGTGGTGGCCACCTTCTACAAGGGCCACCCCACCGTCCTGGACGGCAAACTCAACACGCCGTACCGGGAACCGTCCGCGGCAGGCGCCTCCTGATGGACACCAAACTACTCACCGGCCTCATCACGACGCTGCTCATCGCCGTCGTCCTGCTGATGATCTGGGCAGGCTGGCGTAACCGCCTCAGGCGGCAGGCCGACGTCGGCCGCTTGCCCGACGTACCCGAGGCGCCCGGGGTGCCGCTCGCCGGCGCCGACGGCCAGTACGTTGCGTCCACCACCGCCGGAGACTGGCTGGACCGGATCGCGGTACACAGCCTCGGCATCCGGACCAATGCCGTTCTCAGCGTGTACCCGCACGGCGTCCTGTTCGACAGAACCGGTGCGCCGGCGCTCTACATCCCGGCCGGAAGCCTCTCCGCCGTCCGGCAGGAAAGCGGAATGGCCGGCAAGTTCGTGGAAAAGGAGGGCCTCCTGGTCCTCACCTGGGACCTCGGAACGCACGAACTCGACACGGGCTTCCGGACCCGCCGGGCCGCCGACAAAGACACCCTCTATGACTCCCTTCAGAAATTGATCGCCGCAGCCCCCCAGGCAGATCCCCAGAGTGGAAAGTAAGACAGTGACAGAAACAGCGACAGCAAAAGCAGAGGCTGCGGCACCAGCAGCCCTTTCCACCACAGTTCCCACACCGGCGGTGCTGGTCCTCGAGGACGGCCGCACGTTCCGCGGCACCAGCTACGGCGCGCAGGGCACCGCCCTGGGCGAGGCCGTGTTCGCCACCGGCATGACCGGCTACCAGGAAACCATCACCGACCCCTCCTACGCCCGCCAGCTGGTGGTGCAGACGGCGCCGCACATCGGCAACACGGGAGTGAACAGCGAGGACGCCGAGTCCCGCCGCATCTGGGTGGCCGGCTACATCGTCCGCGACGCCGCCCGCCGCCCCTCCAACTGGCGCTCCGAACGCTCCCTGGACGAGGAACTCATCGAGCAGGGGATCGTTGGAATCCAGGGTGTGGACACCCGCGCCATCACCCGCCACCTGCGCGAGCACAAGACCATGCGCGCCGGGATCTTCTCGGGTGAGGCCGCCAAGGCCACGGACAAGGAACTCCTTGACTCGGTCCTGGCCAGCGCCCCGATGGAAGGCGCCCGCCTGGCCGAGGAAGTCAGCGTCAGCGAGGCTTACGTGGTGGACCCCCAGGACCACGGCTGGGATGGCGAGCCGCGCTTCAGCATCGCCGCGATCGACCTCGGCATCAAGGCCATGACCCCCATCCGGTTCGCCGAGCGCGGCGTCCGGGTCCATGTCCTGCCGGCAACCTCCACCCTCGAGGACGTCAAGGCCGTCAACCCGGACGGCTTCTTTATGTCCAACGGTCCCGGCGACCCCGCCACAGCCGACGCCCAGGTCAAGCTGCTGCGCTCCGTCCTGGACGAGAAGCTGCCGTACTTCGGCATCTGCTTCGGCAACCAGATCCTGGGACGCGCCCTGGGCTTCGGCACCTACAAGCTCCGCTACGGCCACCGCGGCATCAACCAGCCCGTCCTGGACCGCCGCACCGGCAAGGTGGAGATCACCTCGCAGAACCACGGCTTCGCCGTTGACGCACCGCTCGACGGCGCCACGCAGGCTCCCGAGGAGCGCTACGGCCGTGTCGAGGTCAGCCACATCAGCCTCAACGACGACGTCGTCGAAGGCCTCGCGTGCCTGGACATCCCCGCCTTCTCGGTGCAGTACCACCCGGAAGCCGCAGCCGGACCGCACGACGCCGCGTACCTGTTCGACCGTTTCATCGATCTGATGGCCGTCACCAAAACCGGCACCAAGAACACCACCGATTCCAAGACTGAGGACAAGAAGTAATGCCCAAGAGAACTGACCTTAAGAGCGTCCTGGTCATCGGTTCCGGCCCGATCGTCATCGGCCAGGCCGCGGAGTTCGACTACTCCGGCACCCAGGCACTGCGTGTCCTCAAGGAGGAGGGCCTCCGGGTCATCCTGGTGAACTCGAACCCGGCTACCATCATGACGGACCCCGAGTTCGCCGATGCCACCTACATCGAGCCCATCACCCCCGAGGTGGTGGAGAAGATCATCGCCAAGGAGCGCCCGGACGCGATCCTGCCCACCCTTGGCGGCCAGACCGCGCTGAACACGGCCATCGCGCTGGACAAGAACGGTGTGCTGGCAAAGTACAACGTGGAGCTCATCGGTGCGAACATCGCCGCCATCGAGCTGGGCGAGGACCGTGAAAAGTTCAAGGGCGTGGTGGAACGCTGCGGCGCCGAATCGGCCCGCAGCCACATCATCCACACCATTGACGAGGCCCTGACCGCGGCCGAGGACCTGGGCTACCCGATGGTGGTCCGGCCCTCCTTCACCATGGGTGGCCTCGGCTCCGGCCTGGCGTACAACGAAAATGACCTGCGCCGCATCGTCGGCCAGGGCCTGCAGTACAGCCCCACCAGCGAGGTGCTGCTCGAAGAGAGCATCCTCGGCTGGAAGGAATACGAGCTTGAGATGATGCGCGACAAAAACGACAACGTCGTGGTGGTCTGCTCCATCGAGAACTTCGACCCCGTGGGCGTGCACACCGGCGACTCCATCACCGTGGCACCGGCGCTGACCCTGACCGACCGCGAATACCAGCGCCTGCGCGACATCTCCATCGCCGTCATCCGTGAAGTGGGCGTGGACACCGGCGGCTGCAACATCCAGTTCGCCATCGAGCCGGACACCGGCCGGGTAGTGGTCATCGAGATGAACCCGCGCGTGTCCCGGTCCTCCGCCCTGGCGTCCAAGGCTACGGGCTTCGCCATCGCCAAGATCGCCACCAAGCTTTCCCTCGGCTACACGCTGGACGAGATCCCGAACGACATCACGCAGAAGACCCCGGCGTCCTTCGAACCCACCCTGGACTACGTGGTGGTCAAGGTTCCGCGCTTCGCCTTTGAGAAGTTCCCGGCTGCAGATGACACCCTCACCACCACCATGAAGTCCGTGGGCGAAGCGATGGCCATGGGCCGCAACTTCACTGAAGCGCTGCAGAAGGCCCTCCGCTCCCTGGAGCAGAAGGGCTCGCAGCTGGACTTCACCTCCGTCCCCGAATGGGAAGTCCCGGAGCTGATCGAGAAGGCCAAGCGGCCCACCACGGAACGCCTGCACCAGGTCCAGCGCGCCCTGCTCGGCGGCGCGACCGTGGAACAGCTGTTCGAAGCCACCAAGATCGACCCCTGGTACCTGGACCAGCTCCAGTTGCTCAACGAGATCTCCCACGAGATCCGCAAAGCCGGATCCCTGACCGTGGAGATGCTCAAGCGCGCCAAGCGCCACGGCTTCTCGGACGAGCAGATCGGTTCCCTTACGCACAACTCTGAAGCTGTGGTCCGCGGTGTCCGGCAGGCCCTCGGGATCCGCCCGGTCTACAAGACGGTGGATACCTGCGCCGCCGAGTTCGCCGCCTACACCCCGTACCACTACTCGTCATACGACGAGGAGGACGAGATTGCGCTGCACTCCAAGCCGTCCATCCTCATCCTCGGCTCCGGGCCCAACCGCATCGGCCAGGGCATCGAGTTCGACTACTCCTGCGTCCACGCCTCCATGGCGCTGCGCAAGGCCGGCTACGAGACCGTGATGGTCAACTGCAACCCGGAGACCGTCTCCACCGACTACGACGTCTCCACGCGCCTGTACTTCGAGCCGCTGACCCTTGAGGACGTCCTCGAGGTCATCGCTGCCGAGGAACGTACCGGCGGCGTGATGGGCGTCTTTGTGCAGCTCGGTGGCCAGACCCCGCTGAAGCTGGCACAGCAGCTGGCCGACGCCGGCGTCCCCATCCTGGGCACGTCCCCCGAAGCGATCGACCTCGCTGAGCACCGCGGCGAGTTCTCCCGCGTGCTCGACAACGCCGGGCTGATCGCCCCGAAGAACGGCACCGCGGTGTCCTTCGACGATGCCAAGAAGATCGCCGACGAGATCGGCTACCCCGTCCTGGTCCGCCCGTCCTACGTGCTCGGCGGACGCGGCATGGAAATCGTCTATGACGAGCCGAACCTCTCCCGGTACATCGCCAACGCCACGGAAATCACCCCGGACCACCCGGTGCTGATCGACCGCTTCCTGGAGGACGCCGTCGAAATCGACGTCGACGCGCTCTTCGACGGCACCGACATGTACCTGGGCGGCATTATGGAACACATCGAGGAGGCCGGCATCCACTCCGGCGACTCCGCGTGTGTCCTGCCTCCCATCACCCTGGGCAACAACGTGATCGAACGTGTCCGCACGGCAACCCGCGCCATCGCCGAGGGCGTGGGCGTCCGCGGCCTCATCAACATCCAGTTCGCGCTGGCCTCGGACGTTCTCTACGTGCTCGAAGCGAACCCGCGTGCATCCCGCACCGTGCCGTTCGTCTCCAAGGCCACGGGCGTCCAGATGGCCAAGGCCGCCGCGCTGATCGGCACGGGTGTGACCATCCACCAGCTCCGGACCGCCTACAAGATGCTGCCGGAAACCGGCGACGGCTCCACGCTGCCGCTCGACGCTCCCGTTTCGGTCAAGGAAGCCGTGCTTCCGTTCAGCCGCTTCCGTACCCCCGAAGGCAAGGTCGTGGACTCGCTGCTCGGCCCGGAGATGCGGTCCACCGGCGAAGTCATGGGCATCGACAAGCACTTCGACACCGCCTTCGCCAAGAGCCAGGCAGCCGCCAACAACGCCCTGCCCACTGAAGGCAAGATCTTCGTCTCCGTGGCCAACCGGGACAAGCGTGCGGTCATCATGGCCGTCAAGCGCCTCTCGGACCTCGGCTTTGAGATCGTCTCCACCGGTGGCACCGCCGACGTCCTGCGCCGCAACGGCATCCAGGCCAGCACGGTCCGCAAGGTCGCCGAGGGCAGCAGCGCCGAAGGTGAGGGCACCATCGCAGACCTCGTCATCGCCGGCGAGATCGACATGGTCTTCAACACCCCCTCCGGCGGGGAAGCCCGCAGCGACGGCTACGCCCTGCGTGCCGCCGCGACCTCCATCGGCATCCCCTGCATCACCACGGTGGCAGAGTTCAACGCCGCGGTGCAGGCCATCGAGGCCATGCGCACCTACGAGTGGTCAGTGACCAGCCTGCAGGAGCACGCAGCGGCCCTGGTGGCGTCCCAGAAGGCAGCCGCGGAGAACGCGGCAGCCGAGTCTGCGGTTTCACAGAATGCCTGAGGCCGGTTCAGCCTCTTCAGGCCCCGCCGGCCGGGAGTCTTTCGGCTCCCGGCTCGGGGCGGCCATGGCGTCCCGCGGGCCGCTGTGCGTGGGCATTGACCCGCACCCGGCACTCCTGAAGGAGTGGGGACTGGCCGACGACGCCGCTGGGCTGAGGCGGTTCTCGCTGACTGTCCTGGAGGCTGTCGGTTCCCTCGCTGCCGCGGTGAAGCCGCAGGTGGCGCTTTACGAGCGGCACGGCTCGGCCGGGATGGCAGTCCTTGAAGAGGTCCTGGCAGCGGCAGCGCAGGCACAGGTCCTCACCATTGCCGACGCCAAGCGGGGGGACATCGGCTCCACGATGGCTGCCTACGCGGACGCCTGGCTGCGGGACGGGTCGTCCCTGGCAGCCGACTCCGTGACCCTCAGCCCGTACCTGGGGTTTGAGTCGCTCCGCCCGGCCCTTGACCTGGCGGCGGACAACGGCCGTGGTGTATTTGTCCTGGCGCTGACCTCCAATCCGGAGGGGGCTTCCGTGCAGCATGTGGGCGGAGCCGACTCCGTGGCCCGGCGGATCGTCGAGGCGGCAGCGGCAGAGAACAGCCGTTATGCCGGCAGCCTGGGGTCCGTGGGACTCGTCGTCGGCGCCACCGTGGGGTCAGCGTTGACTGACCTGCACCTGGACCTGCCGGCGGTGCACGGACCGATCCTCGCCCCGGGACTGGGCGCCCAGGGGGCCACCCCTGCGGACCTCCGCAGGACCTTCGGGGCCGCGTACCCGCAGGTCCTGGGGACGTCCAGCCGGGATATCCTGGCTGCCGGTCCAGGGGTTCAGGGCCTCCGTAATGCTGCGTTGCGGACGCTTGTTGGGCTCCTCGGCGAATAGGTGCCTAATGGTGGCATCCATTGATTCACCGCCCGCCAAGGGGTAGGTTTCAGGACAAGTCCAATGGCGGTCGCCTTGGACTCAGCCGATGAATCCGGGGGTGTCCTCCATGAGCCTGCGACCCTTATCCGCTTCGGAACGCGCGGCCGCCCTGAACAAGGCGGCCGCCGCCCGGGCCGCCCGGGCGGCCGCGAAAGATCGCCTCAAGAACGGCAAGACGTCGGCCGCGGACCTCATTGACGCCGCCGCCGCGGACGACGCCTTGGCCCGGATGCGGGTGGTGGAGCTGTTGGAGGCCCTGCCTGGCATTGGAAAAGTCAGGGCTGCCGCCATTATGGAACAGCTGGGCATCGCTGCGTCCCGCCGGATCCGCGGCCTGGGCATTCACCAGCGCCAGGCGCTGGTAGATTTTATAGACGAGAAATAGGGCGTTCCTAGAGGCGCCCGAACCCAAACTCCGCCGCAAAGGAATACGTGAGCAAGAAACCGGGACTGACAGTCCTCGCTGGTCCGACGGCTGTTGGCAAAGGCACCGTGTCCACCTACATCCGGGATAACTACCCCGAAGTCTGGCTTTCCGTATCGGCCACCACCCGCGCTCCGCGGCCCGGTGAGCAGGATGGCGTCCACTACTTCTTCAAGTCCAAGGAAGAGTTCGAGTCGCTCATTGCGGCCGGCGAGTTCCTGGAGTGGGCAGTAGTCCACGGCCAAAACACCTACGGCACGCTGCGGAGTTCCGTGGACCAGGCCATCGCCGCTGGCAGGTCCGTCCTCCTGGAGATCGATCTCCAGGGTGCACGACAGGTCAAAGAGGCCGTTCCGGACGCCCAGTTTGTGTTCCTGGCACCGCCCACCTGGGAAGAAATGGTCCGCCGGCTGGTGGGTCGCGGCACGGAAACAGCGCAGGAACAGCAGCGCCGTCTGGAAACCGCTAAACTGGAACTTGCCGCTGAGCCGGAGTTCGACCACACCGTCATCAATGATGACGTTCGACGCGCAGCGGACGAGCTTGTTTCACTCATGGGGCTGACCCCGCACCCGCACTAGACGCAGGGTCGGATCGGCCCGTTAGAATTTGGAGAATTCGTGTCCACGAACCTTGAAGGCATCATCAACCCTCCGATCGACGAGCTGCTGAAGGCAGCTGATTCCAAGTACGGCCTGGTGATCTTCGGTGCCAAGCGTGCACGTCAGATCAACGCTTACTACGCCCAGCTGCACGAGGGCCTGTTCGAGTATGTCGGCCCGCTGGTCGACACCAAGCTGAACGAGAAGTCGCTGTCGATCGCCCTGCGCGAAATCAACGAAGGCAAGCTCGTTTCCACGCCGATCGTAGCCGCAGAGTAACTTCAGACTGCCTGTTGACGGAGGTCACGTGCGCATAGTCCTCGGAGTCGGGGGAGGGATTGCGGCCTACAAGGTCGCATCGCTCCTCCGGCTTTTTACTGAAGCCGGCCACAATGTCACGGTGATTCCCACCGAAGCGGCTACCCGCTTTGTGGGTGTCGCCACGTGGGAGGCCCTGTCCGGGAACCCGGTCAGCAACAGCGTCTTCGACGACGTGTACCAGGTCAACCACGTCAGGCTCGGCCATGAGGCGGACCTGATCGTGGTGGCACCTGCGACGGCGGACCTGCTGGCGCGCGCTGCCACCGGACAAGCCAATGACCTCCTCACCAACACGCTGCTGATGGCCAGCGGCCCGGTGCTTTTCGCCCCCGCCATGCACACAGAAATGTGGCAGCACGCCGCCACCCGCGCCAACGTTGAAACGCTGCGAAGCAGGGGAGTGGCGGTCCTTGAACCGGCCAGCGGCCGGCTCACCGGCACGGACTCCGGTCCCGGCCGCCTGCCTGAGCCCGAAGCCATCTTCGACGCCGCCATGGCGCTTGCCCAAGGTCAGTCCGATTACCAGCTTCCGCTGGCCGGCCGGACCGTCACCGTCAGCGCCGGCGGAACCCGGGAACCGCTGGACCCTGTCCGTTTCCTGGGCAACCGGTCCTCCGGAAAGCAAGGCGTGGCGCTGGCTGTTGCTGCCCGCAATGCCGGAGCAACGGTGCGGCTGGTCGCCGCCCATATGGAGGTCCCGACGCCGGCCGGCGTCGACGTGGTGACCGTTGAGACTGCCCTGGAGTTGCGCGAGGCGATGCTGGCAGCCGCGGCGGATTCCGACGTCGTGATTATGGCGGCGGCCGTGGCGGACTTCCGCCCCGCGGAGATCTCCGGCACCAAGATCAAAAAACGTGATGACACCGCTGACCCCGTCATTTCCCTGGTCCGGAACCCGGACATCCTGCAGGAACTGGTTGAGCTCCGGGACCATGCCACTGAAAAACAGGCCACCCGCCGCAGCCAGCTGATTGTGGGCTTCGCGGCCGAAACCGGTGACGGCCAAGGCGATGTCCTCTCCTACGCGGAGGCAAAGCTCAAGCGCAAGGGCTGCGATCTCCTGGTGGTCAATCATGTGGGAGCGGACAAGGTCTTTGGCCAGGACAGCAACTCGGTAGTCATCCTTGCCCGCTCGGGCGCCGAACCACAACTGGCTGCCGGATCCAAAACAGAGGTTTCGGTCGCCGTCATTACGCGGGTCGGCTATGAGCTGAACCACGTTTCGCCACGCGCCTGACCGAAAGCCAAGCAGCGTTTCCTTAGCACGGGGACACATGCCGCCGGACGTCCGATTCCCAACCAGTAAGGTAGTTGAGTGACTTTACCGCTGCACATTCCCCACACCCACGGGGCCACGCCCTCCGCCCTCCGGCTCTTCACGTCCGAGTCGGTCACTGAAGGCCACCCGGACAAGATCTGCGACCAGATCAGTGACGCCATCCTGGATGCACTGCTCGCCGCGGATCCCGAGTCCCGCGTCGCCGTCGAGACCATGGCCACCACCGGCCTGGTCCATGTTGCCGGTGAGGTCACCACCGACGCCTACGTCGAAATCCCGCAGATCGTCCGGGAAACCATCCTCGGCATCGGCTACGACTCCTCAGCCAACGGCTTTGACGGCGCCCGCTGCGGCGTGTCCGTCTCCATCGGCCAGCAGTCCAACGACATCGCCGGCGGTGTGTTCAACTCCCTCGAAGCCCGCGAGGGACGCCAGGAGGACGACTACGATCTCCAGGGCGCCGGCGACCAGGGCCTCATGTTCGGCTACGCCAGCGACGAGACCCCCTCATACATGCCGGTCCCGATCTGGATCGCGCACCGCCTGTCCGAACGCCTCACCGAAGTGCGCAAATCCGGCGAGCTCTCCTACCTCCGCCCCGACGGCAAGACCCAGGTCACCATCGGCTACGACAAGGACGTGCCGGTTTCGGTGGAAACCGTGGTCATCTCCAGCCAGCACGCCGAAGGAACCAGCCTGGACCGTCTGCGCGCGGACCTCGCCTCCTTTGTGATTGAGCCCGTGTTGGCTGCAGCCAACCTGGACATCTCCCGGGCTGCCAACATCCTGAACCCGGCCGGCGAGTTTGTCATCGGCGGGCCAGTCGGTGACGCCGGCCTGACCGGACGCAAGATCATTGTGGACACCTACGGCGGCATGGCCCGCCACGGCGGCGGCGCTTTCTCGGGCAAGGACCCCTCCAAGGTGGACCGTTCCGCTGCCTACGCGATGCGCTGGGTTGCCAAGAACGTCGTGGCGGCCGGCCTGGCAAAGCGTGCCGAGATCCAGATTGCCTACGCCATCGGCCAGGCCCGTCCGGTGGGCACGTACGTGGAAACCTTCGGCACGGAGACGGTGGATCCGGCACGGATCAGCGCAGCTATCGCGGAGATCTTTGACCTCCGCCCGCGTGCCATCATCGATGCCCTGGACCTCAAGCGTCCCATCTATGCAAAGACCGCCGCGCACGGACACTTCGGCCGTGACGATCCCGACTTCACCTGGGAGCGCCTGGACCGTGTGGAGGACCTGAAGGCCTTCTTCAACGCGTAGGCCACTCCGCCATGGCCTCTGATGAGTCTGTCCCTCCCGGCACTGTCCAGTTGTCGCTGCTGCAGGGCTTCCCGGCGAAGGCCAGGCCGTCCGGCCCCCCGCTGGCCGCGCACCTTCCGGTGGCCAGGGTCCTCGTGGAGACGCCGCTGCCGCATCTGGACCGGCCCTTCGACTACAGCGTGCCGGCCGAACTGGACGAGGCCGCACAGGCCGGCGTCCGGGTCAAGGTCAGCTTCAACGGCCAGGACCTGTCCGGGTTCATCATTGAGCGGACCGCAGAATCCGACGCCGGCCACACCCTGGTGCCCCTGCAGAAAGTGATCTCTCCGGTCGTTGTCCTGACGCCGCCTGTCCGGGATTTGGTGTCCGCCGTCGCGGCCCGGTATGCGGGCACGGTCAGTGACGTCCTTCGCGTCGCGGTGCCTCCGCGTATGGCGAGGCTCGAGAAGGAGTTCCTCACGGCCCGCGCAGCGGAGCCTGCACCTCCGGATCCGCTCGCCGACGTTCACGCCGACGTCGCGGCCGTTACTGGCCCGGACGTCACTACCGGGACGGAGACCGACTGGGCCGGGTACCGTAACGGCCCGGCATTTGTCCGCCACCTGCGGGACGGCGGATCTCCACGGGCGGTCTTCAATCCACTCCAGGGATTCGGCCCGGCAGCATGGCCGCACCTGCTGGCAACGGCCGTGGCAGCAGTCCGTGCCTCCGGCCGCGGCGCCGTGGTTGTGCTGCCGGACTACCGGGACCTGGACCAGCTGGAAAAGGCGCTCCTGGCGGTGCTGCCCGCCCATGATATCGCCCGGCTGACGGCCGATGACGGGCCCACCCCCCGCTACCGGAATTTCCTGCGCCTCCTGGCCGGGTCCGCACGCGTAGCCATCGGCACGCGTTCTGCAGCATTTGCTCCGGTTCGGGATCTGGGTCTTGTTGCCTGCTGGGATGACGGCGATGACCTCCACATCGAACAGCGTGCCCCGTACGCCCATAGCCGCGACGTGCTGTTGCTGCGAGCGGACCAGGAAGGCACCGCCTGCCTGATGGCGGGTCATTCCAGGAGCACGGAACTCCAGCGGCTGGTGGAGGCCGGCTGGGCCATGCCCGTTGAAGCCGATCGGGCGTTCGCACGACGGACTGTGCCCCGGGTGCTCAACACGGCGGACAGCTTCGAACAGGAACGCGACCCCCTCGCCCTGGTTGCACGGCTTCCCGGTGCCGCGTGGCGCGCCGCCAAGGACGGACTGGAACGTGGGCCCGTCCTAGTGCAGGTGGCCCGCGCTGGCTACGCCCCGTCGCTCGTCTGTGAGACCTGCCGCGAACCTGCCCGGTGCCAGGCCTGCCAGGGCCCCCTTGCCCTGGCGGGAACCAGCGGCAACTCTGCGGTCCCGCAGTGCCGCTGGTGTTCCACGCCGGCACCCGAGTGGCAGTGTGCCCACTGCGCGGGGCATAAGCTCCGCAAGGGCGCCACCGGAGTCCTGCGGACAGCCGAAGAGCTGGGCCGGGCATTCCCCGGAAAAGCTGTCATTACGTCTTCGGGCGGCAACATCAAAGCCGGCGTTGGCAGCGCCAAAGCCCTGGTGGTGGCCACCGTCGGGGCCGAGCCCGTAGCGGAGGGCGGTTACGCTGCGGCCCTGCTCCTAGACGGCGACTCCCTGCTGCGCCGGGAGAACCTCCGCGCCGGGGAAGACACTGTACGCCGCTGGTTCAACGCCGCAGCTTTGGTGCGCCCGGCGTCCGACGGCGGACTGGTGGTCATCACCGCGACGGAAAGCGTAGCTGTTGGCGCGTTGCTGCGGTGGGACCCGGCCGGGTACGCCCGGCGTGAGCTCGAACTCCGGATGGAACTTCAGCTCCCGCCGGCGGTCAGGATTGCCTCGATCACCGGCCCCCGGGCCGCCGTCGTACATTTTTCCGGGACCGTCGAGAAGGAGCTGGCCACCTCCGGCGTGGCGCTGCGGACTGCAGGTCCGGCCCCGCTGGTACTCACCGGTCCCGCAGCCGCCGCGGGGGCCGGGGACGACGCCCGCACCCTGCTGTTCTTTGCGTACGGGCAGGCAGCCACGGTCACCCGCGTGCTGCGTGCAACAAAGGCTGCGGCCGCCGCCAAGAGGAGCACGGAACGGGTCCAGGTCAGGCTGGACGGAGTGGACGTCCTTTAGCGGACTCTCGCGGCGTCAGCTACCGGCCGCGCCGCGCCATGATGTCGTGGGCCACGTCCACCAATTGCTGGGCGGATTCGTCCCAGCTGAACTCCTGGGCACGCGCCACGGAACGGCGGGACACCTGCTGCCAGTGGGCGTCGTCGCGGAGTTTCTGCACTGCCGCGGCGAAGTCTGCCGGGGAGGCGGGATCAACGTAGGTTGCCGCGTCGCCGCCCACCTCGCGGAAAATCGGGATGTCGCTGGCAATGACCGGCGTGCCAAGGGCCATGGCCTCCACCAGCGGAAGGCCGTATCCTTCGGCGCGGGAGAGGCTCACCAGTGCGGTGGCGCGCTTGAGCAGGAGGGCATATTCGTCATCAGTGACACCGTTGTGGAAGACCACTTTGGCACCCGGCGGCACCATGATCTCCAGCTCGGCCCGGCGTTCCGCGGTGATCCTGCTCAGCAGGTGCAGCGTGAAATCAGGCAGCTCAGACATTCCGGCCACCATCGTTTCGACATTTTTGTAGGGCATAAACGAGCCCATGTACACCAGCGAATGGTCCGCCCCGGCGGCAGGATCGCGCGGTTCCTGCGCGGGCTGCGGGGCGTTGCTGATGATCCGCACCGGCCTATGGGTGAGCCGGTACTTGGCCATCAGCGCTTCCGTGGTCCGGCTGATCGTGGCCACGGTGTCCGCGCGGTTGAGGAGGACGCGCTGCGGCCAGAACGCCTTGTGGTAGAGGCGCCACAGGACACGGACCGGTGCCGGCAGGAATCCCGGGGGAGCGGGGTGCTCGTAGTAAATAAGGTCGTGCAGGGTCAGGACCAGGCCGTACTTGCGCCCCCAGCTGCCCATGGTCTGCATGGGGCACACCACAACGTCGGCCCCCAGCGGGTTGATCCTGCGGGCCACGAACAGCTCCAACAGGGACAGCGGACTGTTGATTAACGTGTACGGAACATCCGGGAGCAGCGCCAGTTGACGCGTGTCGCTGATGAGCATGGAAACGTCGGCAACCTTCGCGGTGGCGGCGATGAGGCTGGCCCCGTAACGGCTGATGCCGTCGTGGTGGTCGGTCCGGGTGAATCGTGCATCGATGACAATCTTCACGCGGGGTGGTCCTTAAGGAAGCTGCGGATGAAGCGGGCGGCTAGGCCGGGCGTTTCGTAGTGGATCAGGTGGCCGACGCCGGGAATGACTTTGAGGACACCGTCGGGGAGGAGCGCGGCCAGGCGGTGCTGGTCGGGCAGGGTGGCAATCTCGTCCTTTTCGCCGGCGACCAGCAGCACGGGCAGGTCCAGCTTCCCGGCAACCTCTGCCACATGGCCGCTGACCGACGCCGTGAACGATTCGAGGAGACTCTCCCGGTTCGCGAACGCACTGAAGTAGGCATGGTGCTGGCCGTGGATGAAACGGCGCAGCTCTTTGTTAGACGTCTTGGCCATGGCCTCGCTCATGACCCTGACAATCAGCGGACTGCGCAGCAGTGCCAGTCCCAGCGGGCGGGGGAGCCGGGCCGCCAGCCGGTAGTAGAGAACGGCCAGCTTGGTCATGATCCCCTTGGGGCCTTCCAGCGCGGGCGCGGCTATGGGATTGATCAGGATCAGCGGTGTGACGGTGCCCGGGTGGGTCGCGACAAAATGGGAGGCGACGATCGAGCCGAAGGAGTGCCCCAGCAGCACAGTGTCCGGACCAAGGCCCAGCGCCGCCATAAACGCGGCGACAAATGTGCCGTACTGTTCCACTGAATGTTTCCCGGAGGCGAACGCGGCGGAGCTGCCGAACCCTGGCAGGTCCGGCATGATGATGCGCATTTCCGGCAACTGGTCTGCCACCCGGAGCAGGCCGTGGTGATCACCGCGGAAGCCGTGGATGACCAGGATGGTGCGGGTATCAGGTGTCGCCTGGACGGGTTCGTAGGTCCAGTACGCCACGGCCCTGCCGTTGATTACTATGTCGGCGACCCTGGTGCGGGCCGCCAGCCCGGCGCTGAAGAAGGAGGGCACGGGGGATGGCTGTTGATCGGCGGTTTTCATGACCCTCGGTCCTAGTTGACGTTGTCGGGGTGGGAACCGGTGCGCTGCCCGCGGTCAAGCTCAGCCAAGGCTGCCATGTCGCGGTCTGAAAGTTCAAAGCCGAAGACGTCCAGGTTTTCCCTGATCCGGGACTCGGAGCTTGCCTTCGGGATGGCGATGTTCCGCAGCTGGATATGCCACCGAAGAATGATCTGGGCCGCTGTCCGGCCGTGTTCGGCCGCCAGGGCCAGGACCACGGGATCCGACAGCACGTGTCCGCGCCCCAGGGGGCTCCAGGCTTCGGTCCGGATGCCCAGGGTGTGGTGCTTCTCCCTGAGCTCCGCCTGCTGAAGCCACGGGTGCAGCTCAATCTGGTTCACGGCGGGCACCACTTCGGCACTCTCGAGCAGGCGGTCCAGGTGCGCCGGCTGGAAGTTGCAGACACCGATGGCCCGGACCTTCCCTTCGCGGTACAGCGTTTCGAGGGCGCGGTACGTGTCGGTGAACAGATCCCGCTTGGCGCAGGGCCAGTGGATCAGGTACAGGTCCACGTAGTCCAGGCCGAGGTTGACCATGGAGGTATCGAAGGCGCGCAGGGTCGGGTCGTACCCCTGGTCATCGTTCCACACCTTCGTGGTGACAAATACGTCCTCGCGCCGCAGGCCAGGCGAGGATTCCCCGGAGCCGCCGCTTCTGCCTTCGGAATCCATGGCGGGGCCGAGTCCGCGCGCCACGCCGGTTTCGTTGCCGTACATGGCTGCCGTATCAAAGTGGCGGTATCCGGTGCCCAGGGCCGTGGCCACCAGGCCGGAGGCTTCTGCTGCCGGAACTTTGTACAGCCCGAATCCCAACTGGTCGATCAGCACACCGTTGTTGAGGCTGAGCCGGGGTGAGGTTTTCATAGCATTGACTTTACCCATTGGGCCAGGCGACACCGCCAAACCCCACCAGTCGGCGCGCGGTGGCTTCATCCACGATCAGGTCGGTGGCGAGGCCGGCGGACAGGGCGCCCCGCAGGCCATTGATCTTCGATGCCCCGGAGACCACGCAGATCCGGCGCCGGACCTGGCGCAGTTGGGAAAGCGCCGGACCCGTGGAGCGTTCGTTCAGGACGATGCCGTCAGAGGATCCGTCACGCCGGAAAAAGACCGTGGCGACGTCACCCACAACATCAGAATGGGCAAGCACCTTGAGGTCGCTTTCGTCGAGGTAGCCACCCGCGTAGACGTGGCTGGGGTAGTCGGCGTGCACGGATCCAACGCCGAAGATGGCGATGCTCATCCGGGCCTGCAGGTCCAGGATGCGTTGCACGCTGCGCTCATTCCACATGGCGGTTTTGGTGGCTGCATGGTCAAAGAATGCGGGAACAGGGAACTGCTCCACGCGGGCGCCGTAGGCACTTCCGAAGCGGCGCATGATGTCACTCGCGTACGTGATGCCGGTGGTGTGCATGTTGCCGGCACCGTTCAGCTGGACCACCACGGTATCGTGCGTGATCTTGCGGGTGAGGTGCCTGCTGACGGCGCTGAGCGTTGATCCCCACGCGACGCCGATAATCGCATTGGAATCCACCAGGGGGCCGATGGTGCGTGCCGCCTGAATGGCCACCCGGTCCAGGGTTTCCGCTTCGTTCAGGGACTCCACTACCGGAACCACGTGCACGTCAACGCTGTACTCGCGCCGGATCATGCTTTCGAGTTCGGGGCCGGTATCCAGCGGGTTGCGGATCTGGATCTGGACCAGACCCGTGTCCCTGGCGGCCGAAAGAAGCCTGGAAACGGTGGACCGGGACGTCCGCAGTTCCCGGGCTATCGCGTCCATGGTCAGGTCCTGAAGGTAATACATCTGTGCAGCCCTGAGCGCATCTGAGTTCCGGGAGGGCGTCATTCGGACTCCATTCTGCACGTTTGTGCATAGTGCTTGACTCCATTTTCCATTACTCCAAACAATAGTTGAAGAACGACGGAGCGTCCGGCGGATGCCCGCACGCCAACAAACCCAAGGAGCAGTTTTGGGACTCAAAGATTCATTCAGCCACAGCGGAGCCACGCCCGCCCACAGCCCGGTGCCGCGCGCGTCGGTGCAGGGTCTGCGGAATCGTCCGCACGCCAAGGTATTGATCATCGGCGGTGGCATCAACGGCGTGGGAACTTTCCGGGACCTCGCCCTGCAGGGAGTGGACGTGGCCCTGGTGGAGCGTGGCGACTACTGCCAGGGTGCCAGCGGTGCGTCCTCGCACATGATTCATGGCGGTATCCGTTACCTGGAAAATGGGGAATTCCGCCTCGTCCGGGAATCCGTGGTGGAACGCAACCGCCTCCTGCGGATCGCACCGCACTATGTGAAGCCACTCCAGACCACCATCCCGATTTTCAGCACCTTTTCCGGGGTCATGTCCGCACCCTTGCGGTTCCTCACGCACAAGCAGCAGGGCAAGCCCAAGGAACGAGGCGCCTTCCTGATCAAACTGGGACTGAGCATGTATGACTCGTTTTCCCGCGACGGCGGCGCCGTGCCGCGCCACCAGTTCCGCGGACGGAAGCGGGCCCTCGCCGAGCTGCCGCAGCTGCACCCCGGCATCAAATACGCTGCCACTTACTTCGACGCCTCTGTACATAACCCCGAGCGGCTCACGCTCGATGTGCTCCAGGACGGCGAAAAGGCAGGCAAGGGCACCGGCGGACCGGAAAGCTCAACAGCCCGGGCGAGCAACTACCTCGCACTTCATTCTCTCGGCGGGGCTGCCACACAGTCCGGCACCACGGTCCAGCTCCGCGACGAACTGACTGGCGAGCTGTTCGATTTCACTGCCGACGTCATCGTCAACACCACCGGCGCCTGGGTGGACCTGACCAACGAAGCCATGGGGGCGGCGTCGGCCTTTATGGGCGGCACAAAGGGATCGCACATTGTGCTGGACCACCCGGTCCTGCTCGAGGCCTGCAAAGGCCGGGAGATCTTCTTTGAACACACGGACGGCCGGATCGTCCTCATCTATCCCATGGGCGACCGGGTCCTGGTGGGAACCACTGATATCAACGCGGACATGACGCAGGACGCGGTGTGCACGGATGAGGAGATCGAGTACTTCTTCAACCTGATCGGCCACGTCTTCCCGGACATCAGCGTGCAGCGTGACCAGATCGTCTACACGTTCTCCGGCGTTCGCCCGCTGCCACGCCACGACGCCACGCAGCCCGGGTTTGTCTCGCGCGACTACCGGATTGAACGGCGCACCCCGGCTGCCGGGGCACCCGGCGCAGGAACCGCCGTCGTACTCAGCCTGGTGGGCGGCAAGTGGACCACTTTCCGGGCATTGGCCGAGCACATGGCAAATGATGTGCTTGCCGAGCTGGGAATGGAACGGAAGGTCTCGACGGCGAAGCTCGCCATCGGAGGCGGGGCCGGCTTCCCCGAGGATGAGGCCGGAATCCAGAAATGGATCAAGGCACACATGGGCACCGGCCGGGACGCTGACCGCTCCGCCGTCCTGCTGACGCGCTACGGCACGAGGGCTGACGACGTGATCAGCTACCTTGATGCCGGCCCGGACAGGCTGCTTCGTTCCACCCGCGAACTCAGCGTCCGTGAGCTGGAGTTCATGGCCCGGAATGAGCAGATCGGGCACCTCATCGATGTCCTGGTCCGGCGTACGTCGCTTGCCTTCCGGGGGCTGGTGACCGGTGAACTCCTCGTCGAGGTGGCCGATGTCCTTTCCGGTCCGCTCGGCTGGGATGCGGCAGCCAAGGTTGACGAGATCCATCGAGCGCGGGAGGTGCTGGAACGCTTCCACGGCGTGCAGATCCACAGTCTGGTGGCCTAGGCAGGCCAGGCTGCAGCCGGGGCGTCAAAGCGCTCCGGTTCAACGGTCCTTCAACCCGCGAAGGACCGAAAACAGAAAATAGAGGAGTCAATGATGTCTCTTGGAATTGTTTTTCTTTCCGAAGTCTTCGGAACGGCGATGCTCACCCTGCTGGGTTGCGGTGTCGTGGCCAACGTTGCCCTGAAGAGCACAAAAGGCAACAGCGGCGGGTTCCTGATGGTGACCTGGGGGTGGGGGATCGCCGTCTTCGCGGGTGTTTTTGTTGCCGCCAAATCCGGCGCCCACCTCAATCCCGCCGTCACGCTGGGCCTACTGGTTAAGGGCGGCAAGGAGTATGCTCCGGACGTCCCGGTAGATGTCGCGTCCACGTTCACCTACTTCGGTGGCGAACTGCTTGGCGCTTTCCTGGGCGCGGTCATTTGCTGGGCCGCGTACAAACAGCACTACGATGCCGAGCCCGTGGCAGCCAACAAGCTCGCAACCTTCTCCACCGGTCCGGCCATCCGCTCCACGACCTGGAACCTCGTCACGGAGATCATCGGCACATTCGTCCTGGTCTTCGTCATCCTGACATTTGGCGGGACGCCCTCAGGCCTGGGGCCGCTGGCGGTCGCCCTGCTCGTGGTGGGCATCGGTGTATCACTGGGCGGACCGACGGGCTATGCCATCAATCCGGCCCGTGACCTTGGGCCGCGCATCGCACACGCACTCCTGCCCATCAAGGGCAAGGGTTCAAGTGACTGGGCTTACTCCTGGATCCCCGTGGTGGGGCCGCTGGTTGGCGGGACGCTTGCCGGTCTGGTCGCCCTCTGGGTTCCCATGATCATGCCTGCCCTCGCCGGCTAGTAACTGCTTCAAAAACACACACAAAAAATACAGACAAGGACGTCACCATGAACCAATACGTAATCGCCATCGATCAGGGCACCACCAGCTCCCGCGCCATCATTTTTGACCACAGCGGCAGTATCGTGTCCTCGGGCCAGATGGAGCACGAGCAGATCTTCCCGCAGGCGGGCTGGGTAGAGCACAACCCTGCAGAGATCTGGAACAACACCCGCGAGGTGATCGCTTCCGCACTCTCCAAGGCGAACCTGACCCGGCACGATATCGCCGCCGTCGGAATTACCAATCAGCGCGAGACCGCCGTCGTCTGGGACAAAACCACGGGCGAGGCCGTCTATAACGCGATTGTCTGGCAGGACACCCGGACCCAGGACATCGTGGATGAGCTGGCCAAGGACGGCGGGCCGGAGCGGTTCAAGCAGAAGGTGGGCCTGCCCCTGGCCACGTATTTCTCCGGGACAAAGATCAAGTGGATCCTGGACAACGTCGACGGCGCCCGGGCCAAGGCGGACGCCGGTGACCTGGTCTTCGGAAACACCGATTCCTGGGTCCTCTGGAACCTGACTGGCGGAGTTGACGGCGGCGTGCACGCCACGGACGTCACCAACGCCTCCCGCACCCTGTTCATGGACCTCGAAACGCTGAGCTGGGATGAGGAGATCCTGGGCATCTTCGGTGTACCGCTGAGCATGATGCCGGCCATTAAGTCCTCCTCGGAGGTCTACGGCAGCGTGCACACCTCCCAGTTGCTGCGCGAAGTTCCTGTTGCCGGCATCCTCGGTGACCAGCAGGCGGCCACGTTCGGCCAGGCGGCATTCGAGGCCGGTGAAGCCAAAAACACATACGGCACCGGGTGCTTCCTGATCTTCAACACCGGCGAGGAGATCATTCACTCCAAGAACGGACTGCTCACCACCGTCGGGTACAAGCTCGGCGACGCCCCAACGCACTATGCCCTGGAAGGCTCCATCGCCGTCACCGGTTCCCTGATCCAGTGGCTCCGGGACAATCTCGGCTTGATCAGCAGCGCGCCGGAAGTCGAAACGCTGGCGGCGGCCGTGCCGGACAACGGCGGCGTCTACATTGTTCCGGCGTTCTCGGGACTCTTTGCCCCGTACTGGCGTTCGGATGCCCGCGGCGCCATTGTCGGCCTGACCCGGTTCGTCAACAAGAACCACATCGCCCGGGCGGCGCTGGAGGCCACAGCCTTCCAGACCCGCGAGGTACTGGACGCAGTCAACGCTGACTCCGGCGTTCCGCTCACTGAGCTGAAGGTCGACGGCGGCATGGTCGCCAACGACGCGCTGATGCAGTTCCAGGCGGACATCCTGGGCGTTCCGGTGATCCGGCCGAAGGTAGTGGAAACCACCGCACTGGGCGCCGCCTACGCAGCCGGCCTCGCCGTCGGCTTCTGGAAGGACCTTGGCGAGCTCTCGTCCAACTGGTCCGAAGACAAGCGGTGGGAACCCAAGCTGGACAAGGCGGAGCAGGACCGGCAGATGCGCCTCTGGAAGAAGGCGGTCACGAAGTCCATGGATTGGGTCGACGAGGACGTGAAATAGCCTGAGTCCGTCGTTGACGGAAGCCGCACCTGCCCCGCCCGCTTCGCGGTGCCCACCACACCCGGGCGAGGTGCGGCTTCCGTCAACGTCATCTACTGTGAGCCGCTCGTGGCGACTTACGTTTAGTGGGTGGTACGCGTGCGCTAAAGTAGTCCTATGCGTGCGATCCTTCTGCTTAGCTAGCCGCCCGGTGTCCGGAAACAACCGGAATGCCGCGCGGCTGCCCCTCCATGGAGAGGGGCTTTTGTGTGTCCGGGCAAGTTTGCCGGGCCGGCAGCAGAAGGGATCAGACCGTTGGGGCAGCACCGATGCCACAACAGAACAGAAGAGGGCAGTAGTGAGCGTTCAGCCGGAGACAGAGACCGGAACAGCAGCAGTGGCGGCGGAAACACCCGAAGAGGGTGCCTACAGCTTCGCGGCAATGGAGGCCAAGTGGCCGCAGGTGTGGGAAGACCTTAAGGTTTTCACCCCGGTGGATGATGGTTCCCGCGAGCGCCGCTACGTGCTGGACATGTTCCCGTACCCCTCGGGTGACCTGCACATGGGCCACGCCGAGGCCTTTGCCATGGGCGATGTTGTTGCCCGGTACCTGCGGCAAAAGGGCTTCGACGTCCTGCACCCCATCGGCTGGGACTCCTTCGGCTTGCCAGCGGAAAACGCCGCCATCAAGCGCAATGCCCACCCGAGCGAGTGGACTTACGCCAACATCGACACCCAGGCGGCGTCGTTCAAGCGTTACGCGATCTCGGCGGACTGGTCCCGGCGGGTGCACACCTCGGACCCCGAGTACTACCGCTGGACCCAGTGGCTGTTCAAGCGCTTCTACGAGCGGGGCCTGGCGTACCGCAAGGACTCCCCGGTCAACTGGTGCCCCAAGGACCAGACCGTCCTGGCCAATGAACAGGTGGTCAACGGTGCCTGCGAACGCTGCGGCACTCCGGTCACCAAGAAGTCCCTGAACCAGTGGTACTTCAAGATCACCGAGTACGCTGACCGGCTGCTCGATGACATGGACGAACTGCGCGGCCACTGGCCTGAGCGTGTGCTGGCGATGCAGAAGAACTGGATCGGCCGCTCCGAAGGTGCGCACGTCAACTTTGTGATCGAAGCCGACGGCGGCAAGCCCGCCAAGGACGTCACCGTCTTCACCACCCGCCCGGACACCCTGTACGGCGCCACGTTCTTTGTTGTCGCAGCCGACGCGCCGATCGCCGTCGAACTCGTCACGGAAGAGCACGCCGCCGCCCTGGACGCCTACCGCGAACAGGTCAAGGCACTGACGGAAATCGAACGCCAGTCCACCGAGCGCGAAAAAACGGGCGTCTTCACCGGCCGCTATGCCGTCAACCCGCTGAACGGCGAAAAACTGCCGGTCTGGGCGGCTGACTACGTCCTGGCCGACTACGGCACCGGCGCCATCATGGCCGTCCCGGCGCACGACCAGCGCGACCTCGACTTTGCCAAGACGTTCGACCTGCCCGTCCGAGCAGTGCTGGATACCGGTGAAGAGGACCCCACTGTGTCCGGCAAGGCCACCTCGGGCGCGGGCACCCTGATCAACTCAGGCAGCCTCGATGGGTTGCCGAAGGCAGAGGCCATCCCGGCTGCCATTGACATCCTCGAAAAGCAGGGCACCGGCGAGAAGTTCGTCAACTTCCGCCTGCGTGATTGGCTGCTGAGCCGCCAGCGGTTCTGGGGGACGCCCATCCCGATCATCCACTGCCCTGCCTGCGGCGAGGTTCCTGTTCCCGACGAGCAGTTGCCTGTCAGGCTGCCGGCGGACCTGCGCGGCGAGGACCTGTCCCCGAAGGGCACGTCACCGCTGGCTGCCGCCGAAGCATGGGTAAACGTTGACTGCCCCAACTGCCACGGGCCGGCCAGGCGCGATACCGACACCATGGACACCTTTGTGGACTCGTCCTGGTACTTCCTGCGGTTCGTCTCGCCGCAGTACACCGAGGGCCCGTTCGATCCGGCGAAGATCAACGAGTGGATGCCCGTGGGGCAGTATGTGGGCGGCGTGGAGCACGCCATCCTGCACCTGCTGTACGCCCGGTTCTTTACCAAGGTCATCCACGACCTCGGCATGATCGACGCCGACGAACCGTTCAGTGCGCTGCTGAACCAGGGCCAGGTCCTCAACGGGGGCAAAGCCATGAGCAAGTCGCTGGGCAACGGCGTTGACCTCAGTGAGCAGCTGGACAAGTACGGCGTGGACGCCGTGCGCCTGACCATGATCTTCGCCTCCCCGCCGGAGGACGACGTCGACTGGGCGGACGTTTCGCCGTCGGGCTCCGCAAAGTTCCTGGCCCGCGCCTGGCGCCTGGCGCAGGACGTCACGAGTGAGCCTGGTGCCGATGTGACCGCCGGTGACCGGGCCCTGCGCTCCGTCACGCACCGCACCATCGCCGACGCCGCCGCGCTGCTGGACACCAACAAGTTCAACGTGGTGGTGGCCAAGCTGATGGAGCTGGTCAACGCAACACGCAAAACTATAGATGCAGCCACCGGCGCCGGCGGGGCGGATCCCGCCGTCCGGGAGGCGGCGGAAGCCGTTGCCGTCATCCTGAGCCTGTTCGCGCCGTACACCGCGGAGGACATGTGGAACGTCCTGGGTCACCCGGCGTCCGTGGCGAACGCCGGCTGGCCGGTGCACGACGACGCGCTGCTGGTCCAGGAGACCGTCACCGCCGTAGTCCAGGTCCAGGGCAAGGTCCGTGACCGCCTCGAAGTCTCGCCCGGGATCGGCGAAGACGAACTGCGCGAAGTGGCGCTGGCCAGCGAAAACGTCCAGCGCGCGCTTGACGGCCGCGGCATCCGCACGGTGATCGTGCGAGCGCCTAAACTGGTCAACATCGTCCCGGCCTAGCCCGGGGCACCGGCCGCCGGGCCCAACCGGCGGCCGGCCCTAAACCAGGAGGCGCTCTTGCCCGACCGTGACGCCGCCGCATGGCTCTGGCTTCGGGAGCGTCTGGCTGCCCTCCGTCCCGCGCCGCGCCAGGGCAGGCCACCGTCGCCAGTCCCGGCGGCGCCCGCCGTCGTCGTCCGTACCGCAGTGGTGACCGACTCTGCCTCCGCACTGCCGGCCGACTGGGTGCATTCGTGTGCCTGTGACGGACGCCTGACTGTCATCCCGATGCCCGTTATGGTGGGCGCGGAAATCTACGGCGAGGGCGAAGACGACATCACCGAAACCATTGCGCTGGCACTCGCCAGCGGCACATCGGTTAAGACGTCCCGGCCGTCACCCGGACAGTTTGAACAGGTCTTCCTGGCCGCCGAACGCCTGGGCTACGAAAGCGTGGTCTCCATCCACATTTCCGGTGGCTTGTCCGGGACCGCGGATGCGGCCCGGCTGGCGGCCAGCCGGGTGACCATCCCTGTGGAAATCCTCGACTCCGGCACTGTGGGCATGGCCCTGGGCATGGGTGTGCAGGCCGCGGTGGCAGCAGCCGCGGCAGGGCGTGACGCCACAGCAGTAGCCGCCGCGGCGGCGGAGCACTTCGCGCGAACCAAGGTCTACTTCTACGTGCCCAGCCTGGAACAGCTCCGTCGGGGCGGGCGGATCGGCGCGGCCGCGTCGCTGCTGGGGACCATGTTCGCCATCAAACCCATCCTTGCCGTCGACGACGGAAAGATCGTGCCGCTGGAAAAGGTCAGATCAGCGGCCAAGGCTATCGCCCGGCTCGAGGAGCTAGCCGCCGCCGACGCCGCGTCGCGCCCTCACGGCCAGGCCCGCCTCGCCGTCCACCACTTCGGGAATCCGGCCGAGGCAGAAGCTTTGGCAGCCAGGCTGTCCGCAGCCCTTCCAGGCTGTCCGCCAGCCCAGATCAGCTCCCTGCCTGCCGTCCTGGCAGCCCACGCCGGACTTGGCGTACTCGCGGTGATCGTGGGGGAGAACGGCCCAACTGTGCGGAGCCCGGAGCCGGAGCTCCCCGCAGTTTCCACGTAGCCGTTTCCACATAGGTATAGCCGGGACTGTCACCGGCGGCCATGCGTCCCTAGGGTTGGGGGCATGTCACGCCGGGACGCTGGAGCAGCAGCACGCCAGGGGGCCCGGCATGCCCGGGACCGGCTGCGGTCCACGCTGGGAGCCGGCCCAGGGCTTCTGCTGACCGACGGCGAAAAGGTCTTTGAGTACGACGGCGGTGCTCACGTTCCCGCTGACGCCTCCGCTTCGGGGGCTGCTGATGGGTCCCCTCCCGGTACGGGTAGGACGGGACCGGCCCTGAGGTGGCGGGTGGGCCTGCGGGTCGCCCTGCTCATCGCCGCACTTGCGGTGCTGGGCGGCGCCTGGTTCTGGTCACAGGTTGCTGCCGGTCAGCCCGAAGTCGTACCACTGGGTGACATGGCCGCGCAGGGCAGCCTGCCCGCGGGGGAAGGAAGCCAAGGCAAGGAGCCCCGCGGGGCAGGGCCTCCTGAACCGCCATCGGAAAGTCCACAGGCCGGCACGGTCATTGTCCATGTGGCCGGGGCAATCGCTGTGCCCGGGATTGTGCAGTTGCCCGCCGGCAGCCGGGTTCACGAAGCAGTCGCCGCGGCGGGCGGAGGCACGCCCACAGCAGACCTGAACCGCCTCAACCTTGCTGCCGTGCTGACCGACGGACAAAAGCTCTACGTTCCCCAGTCCGGCGAGGAAGTCCCCGCCGGTTCGTCCGGCTCACCCGGGGAAGCGGGGGAGAGGACTGGCGGCGGCGGGACCGCGTCAGCAGGAGGAAAGGTCAACCTCAACACAGCAGGCGTGGAAGAACTCGACGCCCTGCCGAAGGTTGGACCGGTGCTGGCGCAGCGGATCCTGGACTGGCGCAAGGAACACGGCCCCTTCAAGTCGGTCGAGGAGCTCGACGCCGTGGACGGCGTGGGTCCCAAGATGCTCGAAACACTCCTTCCCCTGGTGGGCGTCTGAGATGGCCAGGCGCAGCCCGTGGAGCCGCTTTGTTGACTCGGCCGTGCAGGGCCAGGGGGTTCCCGCGGCTCCGCCGGCTCCCGTGGACAAGCCCGCCGGGGTCCGGGCCCGTGGGCTGACGGTCCGCAGGCTGGGTGAACGCGTCGGAGCGAAACTCCGGGGCCAGGAGCCAGCGACCTCGCCAACGGATGCGCCGCGCCGGCGCACTGACGTCAGGCTGGCAGTGCCCGCCTGCCTCGTCTGGGGTGCAGTCGTGGCCGGCGTCTGGCTTACACCTATGGCGCTGGTGGGGCTGTGCTGCGCTTTGGTGCTGGTGGCTGCGCTCCTGCTAGACAGGGCCATCCGCGGCACGGGGCTGGTCGCAGGCCGGCGGAGCTTTCTCTTGACCACCGCTGTTGCTTTGACGCTGGCCGCAACCGCCGCTGCCCACTCGGCCGTCGCCTCGTCGCAACGCCACGATGGGCCGTTCGCCGAAGCCGTCACTGCGGGCAACTCCGTGGTCGCCATCCTGGAAGTCACCGGATCCCCGCGTGCCATGACCCTCCCGGGAAGCGCGGGGCCGCCCGCGCGGTGGTCGGTAACGGCACAGACGGAGGAGGTCACCGTCAGCGGCCGGGTCATCCGTACCCGTGCCCCGGTGGTGGTCATGGGCGGCAAAGGCTGGGGAGACCTGGTGCCCGGCCAGATGATTAGGACCGCCGGCAAGCTGAAGCCACCGGACGCAGGCCAGCAGGAAGCCGCTGTCCTGTCGGCCTCCTTGCCACCCCGTGCCGGCTCCGGAACCGGCAGCGGTGCCGGAGTGGATGATGCCGACGCCCCGGGCTGGCAGCTCGTAGCGAAGGACCTGCGCGTCCGGTACGTTTCCGCTGCGTCCTTCCTTGCCGCCGATCCGGCCGGTCTCCTACCGGGTATGGTCACCGGAGATACCAGCGCCCTGGACGAAGGGCTCAATGCGGCGATGAAAACGGTGGGCATGACCCACCTGACCGCGGTCAGCGGAGCCAACTGCAGCCTGGTCCTGGGCGCACTGCTGATCGCCGCCCGCAGCCTTCGCCTGCCGCGGCTCCCCGCGGCGGGACTGGCGCTGACCGGCCTGGCAATGTTTGTGGTGCTGGTGGGCCCGGATGCCAGTGTCCTGCGCGCTGCGCTGATGGGTTCCATAGCAGTCGCATCGCTGGCAGGGGGGCGGACGGGCCGTGGCCTCAGTTTCTTCTGCCTCGCAGTGATGGGCCTGCTCCTGATGGACCCCGGCCTCGGTACCAGCTTTGGCTTCCTGTTGTCAGTACTCGCAACCCTGGGCATCATCGTCCTGGGCCGCCGGATGATGGACTGGACCCCAGCAGTTATTCCACGCTGGGCAGCCGCGGCCTGGGCCGTCCCGCTCTCCGCACAGTTGCTGTGCGGCCCGGTGATTGTGCTCCTGCAGCCCCAGTTCTCGACGTACTCGCTGCTCGCTAACCTGATGGCAGCCCCGCTGGTAGCACCCGTGACGTTGCTGGGTACGGCAGCGGTCCCGCTGGTGGTCTCCGCACCGTGGCTGGCCACCGTCCTGATCGCAGTGGCAGGCACTTTCAGCGCCGGAGTGGCAGTAACCGCACGGATCACGGCCGGATTGCCGGGGGCTGCACTGCCCTGGCCCGAGGGCCCGTTCGGCCTCCTGACCATGGTGCTGCTCTCCATCCTGACCTTTGCCGGTGTTTGGCTGGCCGTCCGGCCGCGTCAGGTGTTCCGGTGGGTCCTGACACTGCACGCCCGGACGGAATCGGTGTTGGAACTCGCGGAACGGCACCTGCGGACCGCGTTGGCGCGGTCCGGGCCGGACCAACGCGGCCCGGACCGACGTCGCCCCGGCTTGGTGGCGGCCGCGCACCGTGGCAGGCTTAGACACTGCACCAGAATTTCCGGGAGGAATCCACCATGGCCGCAGCGCAGACCACACGAACCAGGACTCCGGCGTCCAACACGGCCACCTGGCGGGACGTGACGCCTGCCGAAATCGTCCTGGTGGGCGGACCGGAGGAATACCTCGGCATCCGTGCCATGGACCATATCCGCGCCCAGGCGCGAGCGGCGTTCCCCGACGTCGAAGTCAGCCGCCTCACGGGCGGGACCTATGAAGCCGGGACCCTGGCCATGAACGTCAGCCCCTCACTTTTCGGTGAGCGCAAACTGATCGAGGTCGAAGGCGTTGAAGGCATGAACGATGCCTTCCTGGCTGACGCACTCACCTACCTGGCCCACCCGGAACCGGACGCTGTGCTCGTCCTGCGCCACGCCGGGGGAGTCCGCGGAAAGAAGCTCCTCGATGCCGTCAAGAACGGCGGTTGGCCCGTGGTGGACTGCCAGCCCCTGAAGAAGGACGCGGACAAGGCCGCCTTCGTGGCAACTGAATTCAGGGCCGCCGGACGGAAGATCAGCTCGGACGCCGTGCTGACACTGATCAATGCCGTCGGCGCCAACCTTTCGGAACTCGCTGCAGCGTGCAACCAACTGATCGCTGATGCCACGGGAACAGTGACCCCGGAGCTGGTGGACCGCTACTACGGCGGCCGGATCGAAGCCACGGCCTTCAAGGTCGCGGACGCCGCCATGGCCGGAAACGGGCCATTGGCACTCTCCACCCTTCGCCACGCGCTGGCCACCGGAGCCGATCCCGTTCCGCTGGTGGCGGCGCTGGCAGCCAAGCTGCGGACGGTGGCCAAAGTTGCCGGCGCCCAGGGGTCCCCGGCGCAGATCGCCCGGGATCTGGGCATGCAGCCCTGGCTTGTGGAGCAGGCCCAGCGCGATGTGCGCCGTTGGACCCCGGAGGGCCTGGTCCGCTCCATCCAGGCCACCGCCGAGGCCGATGCCCAGGTCAAGGGCCTTTCGCGTGATCCCGTCTATGCCGTTGAACACGCGGTGACCGTCATTGCAACCTCTGTGCGCGGGCACTGACTCCAGCTGGCTCCGGCTGTGGTTGGTGGCTGTGACGGAGAGGCCCTGACGGCTTAAAGATGTGTGGCCGGCACCCCTCGGGTGCCGGCCACAATCATCAGTTCAAGTGAACTGGAAACCTTACAGCGCGTTGACCTTCTTGGAGATGGCCGACTTGCGGTTTGCTGCGTTGTTCTTGTGCAGAACACCCTTGCTGACAGCCTTGTCCAGCTTGCGGCCGGCAACAAGCAGGGCAGCGGAAGCTGCATCCTTGTCGGTGGACTCAACGGCGGTGTTGACGGCGCGGATGGCCGTCTTCAGCTCAGACTTGACTGCGTTGTTGCGCAGGCGGGCCTTCTCGTTGGTAAGGATGCGCTTCTTCTGGGACTTGATATTAGCCACGTGTGAACTCTCTTTTTAATGCGGAAATGGTCTAGAGGGCTTTCAGATTGGCCATTGACTGAGCGGCGTGGGGATACCTATGGCGGCCAACCATCAGTGGCCGTCGACCTGCACGGACACACAGCTATATAGAATAGCAGACCCCCCGGAAGCTGGCCATTTGGCCGGCTATTTCCAGCCGTGTCGCCGCCGGATACCTGCAGCCACCAGATCGAAGCGTTTCCGGTCCAGAACAGCACCTTCGCGCCGGATGGCGTCCGGGCTGATCTGCAGGATCCGCCCGAGGTTCGCCTCGCTGGGCCGCCGCTGGCGGTCCCAACTTCCGGTCCCGATGTCCATGTAGTCTCCAGACCCGTTGCCGGCCTGGTCATGGTCCTTGCTGGTGAGCATCACCCCCAGCAGGTACCTCCCGTTCTTGCCCACCAGCAGAACAGGACGGTCTTTGCCCCGGCTGTGGTCCTCTTCATATGGAACCCACGCCCACACAATCTCGCCGGGGTCGGGACTGCCGTCGGGCTGCGGGGCGTACCGGATGGCTGTTGTGCCGTTGAAGTCGCCAGGATAGGCGCCGGGCGTGGCCGGCCTGGGAGGCGGTGCGTGGCGGGCCGGCGTGGGCGTGGCCGGTCTGGCAGATCCGATTGGGCCTGAACGGAACTTCTGCAGGAACCTGACGGATATCCTGACGGTGTTGGCCAAGGAGCGGAGGTTGATAGGCATGGGGCAAGACTATCGCCGGGCCCTAGTACCGGTTTGACCTGAATGCAATACGATGCGCCCGGACGTGGGAGACTGGAAGTTCCAAATGTGCGGTCCAGCCGCAGGGTGCCTTCGGTGCGTCCTGGCGGTGGCCGCGTGAATGCCAACAGTAAGGACCCTGCGTGTCTCCCATGGCCCGCACCGCCCCGGTGCCCGCCGCGACAGATCCGGCCATCATTCGGAATTTCTGCATCATCGCGCACATTGACCACGGCAAGTCCACCTTGGCCGACCGCATGCTGCAGTACACCGGGGTGGTTAAGTCCCGCGATATGAAGGCCCAGTACTTGGATCGCATGGACATTGAGCGCGAACGCGGCATCACGATTAAGTCCCAGGCGGTCCGTATGCCCTGGGAGCTCGACGGCACCAGCTACGCGCTGAACATGATCGACACGCCCGGCCACGTGGACTTCACCTACGAGGTGTCCCGTTCGCTGGCCGCCTGCGAAGGTGCAGTGCTGCTCGTTGACGCGGCGCAGGGCATCGAGGCCCAGACCCTCGCGAACCTGTACCTGGCGATGGAAAACAACCTCACCATCATCCCGGTACTGAACAAGATCGACCTCCCGGCAGCCCAGCCTGAGAAGTATGCAGCCGAACTCGCCAGCCTGATCGGCGGCGACCCCGACGACGTGCTCCGCGTCTCCGGCAAGACCGGCATGGGCGTCGAGGTCCTGCTGGACAAAATCGTCCGTGACCTGCCGGCCCCCGTGGGTGACCCGAATGCCCCCGCGCGCGCCATGATCTTCGACTCGGTCTACGACACGTACCGCGGTGTGGTCACCTACGTCCGCGTCGTTGACGGCATGCTCCACCCCCGTGAACGCATCCAGATGATGTCCACCCGCGCCACCCACGAACTTCTCGAGATCGGGGTGAGCTCCCCGGAGCCCACCCCTTCTAAAGGCCTCGGCGTGGGCGAAGTGGGCTACCTCATCACCGGTGTGAAGGACGTCCGTCTGTCCAAGGTTGGCGACACCGTCACTAACCTTGCCAAGCCTGCCACGGAGTCCCTTCCCGGCTATGCGGATGCCAAGCCGATGGTTTTCTCCGGCCTGTATCCGCTGGATGGCACGGACTATCCGGTACTTCGTGATGCGCTGGAGAAGCTGATGCTTAACGACGCCGCGCTGGTCTATGAGCCCGAAACGTCAGCCGCGCTCGGCTTCGGCTTCCGCGTCGGCTTCCTCGGCCTGCTCCACCTGGAAATCACCAGGGAGCGGCTCGAGCGCGAATACAATCTTGACCTGATCTCCACTGCCCCCAACGTGGAGTATGAGGTAACGCTGGAGGACAAGAAGGTGGTCCATGTGACCAATCCCAGCGAATATCCTTCCGGCAAGATCGCCGAGGTCCGCGAGCCGATGGTGGCTGCCACTATCCTGGCGCCAAATGAGTTTGTGGGCGCCATCATGGAGCTCTGCCAGAGCCGCCGCGGTGTTATCGGGGGCATGGACTACCTGTCCGAGGACAGGGTGGAAATCCGGTACCGGCTGCCGCTCGCTGAGATCGTGTTCGATTTCTTTGACATCCTCAAATCCAAGACCCGGGGCTACGGCTCGCTGGACTGGAAGGCCGACGGCGAGCAGGTGGCCGACCTGGTCAAGGTGGACATCATGCTCCAGGGCGAACAGGTGGATGCCTTCTCCGCCATCACGCACCGCGAGAAGGCCTACGCCTACGGTGTGATGATGACCGGCAAACTGCGCGAGCTGATTCCCCGCCAGCAGTTCGAAGTGCCCATCCAGGCTGCCATCGGCTCCAGGATCATCGCCCGGGAAAGCATTCGCGCCATCCGCAAGGACGTTCTGGCCAAGTGCTACGGCGGCGATATTTCGCGGAAGCGCAAACTGCTGGAGAAGCAGAAGGAAGGCAAAAAGCGGATGAAGATGGTGGGCCGCGTTGAGGTTCCCCAGGAAGCCTTCATCGCTGCGCTGACCACCGACGAGTCCAAGGACAAGGCGAAGAAGTCGTGATGACAGTGGCCGGCAACACCGGACGCCCCTGCAATGCCTAGCATTCTGCCCCTCGGCGACCCGGCGCCGTCGGACGGCCTGCTGCCCGCCCAGGCAGTGGACGGTGCGGCGGACCGGGCCTTCGGGCTGTACGTTCACATCCCGTTCTGCGCGGTGCGTTGCGGATACTGCGACTTCAACACCTATACGGCCACCGAGCTGGGCGGCGGAGCGTCGCAGGACGCCTACGCCACCACGGCCGTGTCCGAGGTGGATTTTGCGGCCACTGTCCTCCGGGCCTCCAGTCTTCCGGACCGGCGCCTGAGCACAGTCTTCTTCGGCGGCGGCACCCCTACGCTGCTCCCCGCGGAGGACCTCGCACGGATCCTGACGGCCGCCGTCGGGCACTGGGGCCTGGAACCCGGCGCCGAAGTGACCACCGAAGCAAACCCGGACTCGGTTACCCCCGCATCCCTGCAGCTGCTGGCCGATGCCGGTTTCACCCGGGTTTCGTTTGGCATGCAGTCTGCCGTTCCCCACGTCCTGAAGGTCCTTGACCGTACGCACACGCCCAGCCGCGTGCCGCAGGTGGTGCAATGGGCGCGCGATGCCGGACTGGCCGTGAGCCTGGATCTTATTTACGGGACGCCGGGGGAGTCCCTGGATGACTGGCGGTTCTCGCTGGAGACGGCGCTGTCCTACCAGCCGGACCACATCAGTGCCTACGCGCTGATCGTGGAGGACGGTACCAAGCTGGCCGCCCAGATCCGCCGTGGCGAAGTCCCGGGAATTGACGACGACGACCACGCCGATAAGTACGAACTCGCCGACCAGCTGATCGGTGCTGCGGGCCTCAGCTGGTATGAGGTCAGCAACTGGTCCCGGACCCCGGAGCAGGCATGCCGGCACAACCTTGCGTACTGGCGGGGGGACGACTGGTGGGGGATCGGACCGGGTGCACACTCACACGTCGGAGGAGTGCGGTGGTGGAACGTCAAGCACCCTACTGCCTACGCCGGACGGCTCGCGCAGGGGCTGTCACCGGCCGCCGGGCGGGAAACACTCGATGCCGAAACCCGCGACGTGGAGCGTGTGATGCTTGAGGCCCGGCTCGTATCCGGGCTGGCAACGTCAACGCTGGGCGAACACGGCCGTCACGCCGTGGCCGGGCTCATTGCCGACGGCCTAGTGGAGGCCCCGGCCGCCTTCCACGGCAAGCTGGTATTGACCCTTAAAGGCCGCCTGCTGGCCGATGCTGTGGTCCGCAGGGTCCTGCCGGACTGATTGGCCCGTCAAACGTGGGCCCACGCCCGCAGGGCTCCCTGGCCGTGGAGCCCCTCCTGCGAGGGCCCCGGCACGAGCTTGCGAGGGCAGGGAGCCGGTGCGGACTTGCGAGGTTAGGGTGCGGGTGGGGATTACTTGATCCAGCGCAGGTTGTACTGGTAGCGGTGGGGCTGGCCCTTGTTGACATGGATGCCTGCGGAAACGGAGAAGCAGGTCAGGGCAAGCCAAATCAGCGTGGCGATGACGGCGAAGATGTTTCCCACCACCGGAATGAAAACCAGGACGTTGGCCACCAGCGCCGCAATGGTGGGCGGCAGGCTGAAGTTCAGCGCTTCCTTGGATTCCTGGGCGGTAAACGGCCCGCGCTCACGGAAAATCAGGTAGATCAGCAGCGACGGAACACAACCGAGGATCCCGCCAAAGTGTGCCAGCGTGGCCCACTGGCGATCTTCGCTGGCCGTCAGGGGCAGCGCATTTGCCGGAACGCCCTGGTACTCGGAGCGGCCCTGGCCGCCGTGGTCGTCCCGGTGCTCGCGTGCGTTTTGTGCCACGGTTTTCTTCCTTCGAAAGTGCAATGGTGCTGGGTTGGAGTATGCCGGACTGAAGCAACGGCAGCCTCCGCAATACCAAGAATACTGGTTCGGCCACCAAATGCCGCCGCCAGCAGCCGGATTCGGCGCTAGGGGACCGTCAGGAAGTCGATGACTTCCTCCACTCTCCCGAGCAGTGATGCTTCCAGGTCCGCGTAGCTGCGGACAGCACCGAGCAGCTTTTGCCAGCCAAGGCCGATGTCTTCCTTGGTGGCGTGCGGCCAGCCGAACGCTGCCAGGATGCCGGTTTTCCAGTCCTGTCCGCGGGGCACCACCGGCCATTGTTCGATGCCCAGGACAGCGGGACGGATAGCCTGCCATACGTCAACGTAAGGGTGCCCGACGATCAGGACATTCCCGGCCGCGCCGGGGGAGGCCATCACGTTGGCAGCGATGCGCGACTCCTTCGAGTCCGGGACCAGGTGGTCCACCAGGACCCCCAGCCGCCGGCCCGGACCGGGACCGAAGGCTGCCACCGCCCCCGCCAGGTCATCTATGCCGTGCAAAGGCTCGACGACGATGCCCTCGACGCGGAGATCGTCACCCCAGACTTTTTCCACAAGTTCGGCGTCGTGTTTTCCCTCTACCCAGATTCTGCTCGCCTTGGCCACCTGGGCCCGCTGGCCGGCCACACGGACCGAGCCGGACGCCGTCCGGCCGGCGGCCACGGCGGCTGGCTGCCTGGGCGCCGGGGGAACGAGCCGGATGGGCTGTCCCTCCAGGAGGAACCCGAAGCCAAGTCGGAAGGACCGGGACTTTCCGCGCCGGTCTTCGAGGGCTACGACATGCATGCCGCCGGACTTCTCCACCCGGGTCACAGCCCCCACCCAGCCTGACTGGGCGTCTTCGAGAACCATGCCGCGTTCCACGGGAACCTCAGGGAGTTCGCTTCTGACGGGCGCGGTGATCTCCTGCGGACCCCAGTTCTGGTAGTGCATGGATTGATTCCGCCTTGCCGCTAGATCCTGGCCCGGAATTTCGCCCGGAGCGGTACCAATGCTAACAACGGGGTGACTCATATTAGACTGTTAGCACTTAGGCATGTCGAGTGCTAACCCTGCAGTGACCACGGATGGAGGTGGAGTATGAGCGAGCCGCGCAAACTCGAAGTACTGCGCGCCATCGTGGAGGACTATGTGCACTCCCGCGAGCCAGTGGGTTCCAAGGCGCTCGTGGAACGCCATCACCTCGGAGTGTCCAGCGCCACCATCCGCAACGACATGGCGGCCTTGGAAGACGAAGGCCTGATCACGGCCCCGCACACCAGCGCCGGACGGATCCCCACGGACAAAGGCTATCGGCTTTTTGTGGACCAGATTTCAGCGGTAAAGCCGCTGTCCCAGGCGGAACGGCGTGCAATCCAGTCGCTGCTGGAGGGTTCAGACGATCTGGACGACGTCCTGGACAGGACCGTCAGGATGCTGTCACAGCTGACCAACCAAGTCGCCGTGGTCCAGTACCCCCATCTGAGCCGCGCCACCATCCGCCACATCGAATTCGTCCTGCTCGCGCCCCGGCAGGTCCTGGTGGTCCTCATCGCCACCACGGGCAAAGTCGAACAGCGCGTGATCGACGTCGGCCAGGACCTCGGCGACGACGCCATCGCCGCCCTGCGGACACACTTCCTCGGATCGTTGGCGGGCACTTCGCTGAGCCGGCTGACGCCGTCGCTGCCGGGAGTCGTTTCCTCCGTCAGTCCGGGTCAGCGCGCGGCTGCCCAGGCTTTGGCCCAGGGTCTGGAAACGCTCGCCCACAACAGCCGTGAGGAACGCATGGTCATGGCCGGAACGGCGAACCTTGCCCGCTCCAACGTGGATTTTCCGCTCAGTATTGGACCAGTCCTGGAAGCCCTTGAGGAGCAGGTTGTCCTGCTGCGCCTCTTGAGTGATATGGCACAGGATCCCAGGGGCGTGGCAGTCAGTATCGGGCGTGAAAACCCTTACGACGGGCTCGCGGAAGCCTCCGTGGTGGCCACGGGCTACGGACCTGACAGCACCGCCAAGATCGGTGTGCTGGGCCCCACCCGGATGGACTATCCCACCACCATGGCCGCCGTCAGGGCAGTAGCCCGTTACCTTTCAAGAATTCTGGGTCCGTAACAACACCACGGTCCAGGCACGAAGAGCAGTGCCGGCAGCCCGGCTGCCGGCAGTACAACAAGGAAGAGATACGAACTTTGAGCAGCCACTACGACGTCCTCGGAGTCTCGCCGGAAGCCACCGGGGAAGAGATCAAGAAGGCCTACCGCAAGCTGGCCCGCACTCTTCACCCGGACGTCAACCCCGGGGACGATGCATCGGACCGCTTCAAGGCCGTGACCCATGCCTATGAGGTACTTTCGGACCCGCAGAAGCGCCGGATCTATGACACCACCGGCAACGAGAACGGCACCGACAACGGCTCCGGCGGCGGCGGATACTCCGGCCAGGGCTTCGCGTTCCAGGACATCTTCGACACGTTCTTCGGTGCCGGCGGCACCTCCGGCCCCGCGTCCCGGGTCCGCCGCGGCCAGGACGCGCTGATCAGTGTCCGGATCGAACTCCGCGATGCCGTGTTCGGCGTCAACCGGAAACTCGAAGTGGACACCGCTGTCACCTGCCCCACCTGCAACGGCTCATGCTGCCGCGAAGGAAGCCACCCTGTCCGCTGCGATATCTGCGGCGGCAGCGGCCAGGTCCAGCGCGCGGTGCGCTCCATCCTGGGCCAGGTCATGACGGCGGCCCCGTGTGGCAGCTGCGAAGGCTTCGGGACGGTCATCAAGGACCCCTGCAACGAATGCAGCGGCCAGGGCCGCATCCGCAGCCGGCGGTCGCTCACCATCAAGGTGCCGGCCGGTGTTGCCACAGGCACCCGGATCCAGCTTTCCGGGCAGGGCGAAGCGGGCCCGGCCGGAGGACCGTCCGGGGACCTGTACGTGGAACTCCGGGTCAACAACGACGCCACCTACGCCCGTGACGGTGACGACCTGCACGCCACGCTGCACATCCCGATGACTGCCGCCGCACTGGGCACTGAGCTGTCACTGGAAACCTTCGACGGGCTGCAGGAGATCGACGTCAAGGCGGGGACACAGTCCGGGGAGATCATCACGCTCCGTGGACTCGGCGTGACGCACCTGCGCGGTTACGGACGCGGGGAGCTGATGGTCCATCTGCAGGTGGAGACACCGGCGAAGCTGGATGCCGCGCAGGAGGATCTCCTGCGGCAGTTGGCGAAACTGCGGGGCGAGCAATTCACGGAAGGCAAGCTGGCGGCCAGCGGCGGCGTCTTTGCCAAGCTGCGGGACCGGTTCGGTAACCTGTAGCGGTGAGCAATCCCGTATTCTTCACCGGTGCCGGGTCGCTGGACGAGCTCGTGCCCGGTGGTCGCTTTGTCCTTCAAGGGCCGGAGGCCCGCCATGCCGTGACCGTGAAGCGGCTCGCACCCGGAGAAGCGGTGGACATCGCCGACGGCGCCGGAAAGCGGCTGACGGGAACTGTTGTTTCGGCGTCGCCCGCGGAGCTCACCGTGGAATGCTCCGCCCTCGTAGTGGAGCACCAGCCCGATATCCGGCTCGTGCTGGTCCAGGCACTGGCCAAGGGGGACCGCGATGAACTGGCCGTGGAAACGGCAACTGAACTGGGGATCGACGCCGTAGTTCCCTGGCAGTCCGAGCGGTCGATCGTCCGCTGGAAAGGTGAGCGCGCCGCCAAGGCCCACGCAAAATGGCAATCCGTGGTCACTGCCGCCGCCAAACAGGCACGCCGCGCATGGATCCCCGAGGTGCGCGCCGCCGTCGAAACGCCTGGCCTTGTGGCGGCCGTGGCGGCAGCGGATCTGGCTGTAATCCTGCACGAAGACGCGGTCCGGCCGCTCCGTTCTGTCCTGGAATCATGGCAGGCCACCCAGGCTGACGCCGGGCCCCTGGAAATTCTGCTCATCGTTGGCCCGGAGGGCGGAATCAGTCCCCGCGAAGTCACTCGGCTTTGCGACGCCGGTGCCGTGACGGCGCTCCTGGGACACCACGTCCTGAGGTCATCCACGGCCGGACCGGCAGCGGTTGTTCTGGCGAGCGATGTGTTGGGACGCTGGACTGCTCCGGTATTCTGAGGCCGCCTGCTACCGGACGTTGAAGTTCCGCGTATCCACATTCAGCTCCGGGTCGCTGCCGGCCGCATCCACCTGCGAAACGCGGAGCTCGTAACTCCCCGAGGACAGGCTAAGGGCAAGCGTAAACACTCCGGATTGGGCCGCTTCGGCCGCTGCGGTGGTCTCCCCGGTCAGGTAGGGCGTCTTGTTCCCGTTCGCTTCGGCCCGCAGGATCTGCCAGCGGAGCTTACCGCCCGGAACGGTGCTGCGGCCGGTGATCTTGACGCTTCCGCCGGCCAGGTCCGTCCCTTCCTGCGGATCGATGATCCACACGGGCGCGACCATGCCGGCAGCTCGGGACATGGGGTCGCCGAGCTGGACGTGGTCGAAGGCAACGTAATCGGTGTGGCTGTCCACCAGGATCCTGACCTGAATCTGCTGGCCCGAGTCGATCAGGCCGGAACTCGCTGCCGCTGCCGTCGCGGTAAAGACCAGCTGCTGAATGGCGCGACCGGCCATGTCGGCATCGAGATTGCTGTTAAAGGCATCCTCCGAGATGTCGACGGTGATGACGTTCTTGCCCGAGATGGACGAGGCGAGTTTCTCAGGATTCTGCCAGGGCGTGAAGAAGTCCGGGTCCAGCGGCTTCTCGGACATCATGGCCCGCAGGGCGCGGGTCACCGGATTCTCCTGCTCCGGAACGTCCCGGAATTCCCTGTACAGGAACACATTGCTGTTGCTCCGGCCAATCCAGTAGACCGGTGCCTTGTTAGATGACTGCGTGGTTTCCAGGGGCGCGCTGGTGGAAGGTGCCCCGGGGGCTCCCGTGGCGGCCGGGCTGGAGTTTGCCGTCAGGTTGGGTTCAGGGCTGGGGTCCGCGATGCAACCGGTGAGAAGGAGAAATGCTGGCAGGAGACCCAGGAGACGTTGCGGACGGAAACGCGGCGCGGCGCGTTTGGAAGTGAGGGGGGTAGCTGTTTCCGGCACTCTCGTGGCCCTGTCCTTCCTGGCGGTGAAATGGTGAGGCCTGGGCCTCGGGAGCCGGTTCCCCGACGGCCTTGATTTCCAGCATCGCATAGCCAGCCCCGCCAAAAGGACCGAATACGGGCGGGCGGCGCAACTGCAACGGGAACGATATGAGCCCGATATGAAGTTGATACCTAATGACGCCGACCGTCCCGCAGTAGGCCGGTGACGGGAGCCCTTGCCGGAGACCGCCGGGCGCTGCTGGGAGGCGCCTCCTGGCGTAAGATGGAAGGACTCCGCTGGCTCCCGCGTGCTCGGCAACAGCCCCGCCCACGCAGCAGCCGGCGGCATTTAAGTTTCGAACTGGAGGAGACCACGGGCCTGCGGGCCAGCACCATGACTGAATCAGCGAACGGAAAGCGCCGGCTCAATACTGAACGCGCCGCCGGAGAATTCCCCCATTCACTTCCCGGTGTTCGGACGGAGGTGGTTCTCTTCGACAACTCCGATCAGATGGTCCAATCGCTCGGCAGCCATGATGAGGCCTTGCGTTACATCGAAGAGCAGTTCCCATCCGTTAACTTCCACGTCCGTGGAAACGAACTGTCCATGAGCGGCCCTGCCAACGAAGTTCCCCGCATCATGCGGCTGCTGCATGAAGTTCGCGGTCTCGTGGCCCGTGGCACAGTCATCAGCCCCGCGGTGTTGCAGCAGCTCGTCTCGTTGCTCCGCAGCCAGTCATTGCAGAACCCTGTGGACGTCCTCACCCATGACATCCTCTCCAGCCGGGGGAAGACCATTCGGCCCAAGACCCTGAACCAGAAGAACTACGTGGACGCGATTGACGCGAACACGGTGATCTTCGGGATTGGCCCTGCAGGTACGGGCAAGACGTACCTCGCGATGGCCAAGGCTGTCCAGGCGCTGCAGCAAAAGGAAGTCAGCCGTATTATCCTGACCAGGCCCGCCGTCGAGGCCGGCGAACGGCTGGGATTCCTGCCGGGCACCCTGAGCGACAAGATCGATCCCTACCTGCGCCCGTTGTACGACGCGCTGCACGACATGATGGACCCCGAGGCCATCCCGCGCCTGATGGCCGCCGGGACCATCGAAGTGGCGCCGCTGGCTTACATGCGGGGGCGCACGCTCAACGACGCCTTCATCATCCTGGACGAAGCGCAGAACACCACACCGGCACAGATGAAGATGTTTCTTACGCGTTTGGGCTTCGGGTCCAAAATGGTGGTCACCGGAGACGTCACCCAGGTGGACCTTCCCTTCGACACACGCTCAGGTCTGCGGATCGTGGAGGAGATCCTGCAGGGAATCGAGGACGTGAACTTCACCGTTTTGGACTCCACTGACGTGGTCCGCCACCGTCTTGTGGGTGACATCGTGCGTGCCTACAGTCTCTGGGACGATCTCCAGCGGAACAAAGTGAAACACTCGGTAAGCCGGGAAAAGCGGGGGGAAAACGCGTGAGCATTGAGGTTAACAACGAATCCGGCATCCAGGTTGATGAAGCGGAGCTTGTGTCACTGTCCCGGTACGTTTTCGAACAGCTGTATATCCACCCGCAGGCTGAACTCTCCATCCTCCTGGTGGATGAACCAGCCATGGAAAAGCTCCACATCGAGCTTATGGACGAGCCGGGATCCACAGACGTGCTCTCGGTCCCCATGGACGAACTGACCCCCGGTACACCGGACCGGCCCACCCCGCAAGGGATGCTGGGTGACATTGCCGTGTGCCCCCAGGTCGCGCAGGTTCAGGCCGTCAGCGCCGGGCACTCCCTGCAGGATGAAATCTTGCTCCTGACGACGCACGGGATCCTCCACCTGCTCGGCTATGACCATGCAGAGCCCGAGGAAAAGGAAGAGATGTTCGGCCTCCAGCGCCAGCTGCTTTCCGGCTTCACCGGCAAAGAAGCACCCGCCGAGACCACACAGTGACGCCCCTGCTCCTTGTCGGCATGGCCCTGGCGTTCCTCAGCACCGCAGCACTCCTGACCGCAGCCGAGGCCGCGTTCACGTTCCTTCCCCGGCATGACGCCGAAGACGCCCTGCTGAAAAGCCGCGGAAACGCCATGAAGCGCATTCTGGCCCAGCCGGTGGCCCACATCCGGGCTTTGCGGTTCTGGCGGGTCTGGTTTGAGATGGCGTCGGCCGTGGCCGTGGCCGTCCTGCTCCACAGCCTGCTGGACAACGTCTGGCTGGCCGGGCTTGCCGCCACCGGGATTATGGCCCTGCTGGGCTTCGTCATCGTCGGAGTTTCCCCGCGGCAGATCGGCAGGCTCCATTCGGCTGCCGTAGTCCGATACACGGCACCACTGATCAGGTTCCTGACGTGGGTCCTGGGTCCCATCCCCGGATGGCTCGTGGCGCTGGGCAGCGCCGCCGCTCCCGGCGCTCCGGCGGGTGATGACGGGTTTTTCAGCGAACAGGAGTTCCGCGAACTCGTGGACCGCGCTTCTGAATCGGACATGATCGAAGACACCGAAGCGGAAATGATCCAGTCAGTCTTTGACTTCGGCGATACCCTGGTGCGCGCCGTGATGGTGCCCCGGACGGATATCCTCAGCATCGACGCCGGCTCCAGCCTCCGGCGGGCAATGTCGATGTTCCTGCGTTCGGGCTATTCGCGGATCCCCGTGATCCGCGACAACACGGACCAGATCCTTGGAATCGTCTATCTCAAGGACGTCGCGGCGACGCTTCATGAGCTGGGACCCGACGACGAACAGCCCCCGGTCGAAGCACTGGCCCGCGAGGTCCGTTACGTCCCGGAGTCCAAGCCGGTGAGCGACCTGCTGCGGGAACTGCAGAAGGAGTCAACACATGTGGCCATCGTGATCGACGAATACGGCGGCACGGCCGGTCTTGTCACCCTCGAGGACCTCATCGAGGAAATCGTCGGCGAGATCGTGGACGAGTATGACACCGAAAGCGCCGAGGCGGTGGCCCTGGGCGGCGGTTCCTACCGGGTCAGCGCCCGGATGAGCATCGACGACCTCGGAGAACTGTTCAATATCGAGCTCGACGACGACGAGGTTGACACCGTGGGCGGGCTGCTGGCCAAGGCCCTGGGCCGCGTTCCCATTGTGGGCAGCCGCGTGGAGGTTGGCGGCATCTCGCTGCTCGCTGAACGGCTTGAGGGCCGCCGCAACCGCGTCAGCCACATCATTGCCGCAGTAGTACCAAAAGTAGACACTGACCTTGAAGACCTCCTCGACGAGGCGGAAGCAACCCAGCAGGGAGTTCCACGTGAGCAAGAAAAGTAATCGTCCGGCCAACCCGGATTCAGCCGCAAAAGACTTCGGTGGCTACAGGGCAGGCTTTGCGGTCCTCGTCGGGCGGCCGAACGCGGGCAAATCAACCCTGACGAACGCCCTGGTGGGCCAGAAGGTGGCGATCACCTCCGCCAAGCCGCAGACCACTCGGCACACGATCCGGGGGATCGTGCACCGCGATGACGCCCAGCTGATCCTGGTGGATACCCCGGGCCTGCACCGCCCCCGCACGCTGTTGGGAAAGCGGTTGAACGAACTCGTCGCCGACACCCTCGCCGAGGTCGACGCGATCGGCTTCTGCCTTCCCGCCAACGAGAAGATCGGCCCGGGCGACAAGTACATCGCTGCCCAGCTCGCCGCCATCGGCAGCAAACCGGTCATCGCGATCGTCACCAAGGCTGACACTGTGGACCGGCAGGCGCTCACCGAGCAACTGCTCGCCGTCGCAGCCCTGGGCCGGGATGTCATCGGGGAGGACGGTTGGAAGGACATTGTCCCCGTCTCCGCCACCGACGGGTTCCAGGTGGACACTCTCGCCGACGTCCTGATCAGCCACATGCCGGCGTCGCCGCCCCTGTATCCGGACGGGCACCTGACGGACGAACCCGAAGCCGTGATGATCGCCGAACTCATCCGGGAAGCTGCCCTCGAAGGCGTCCGCGACGAATTGCCGCACTCCCTGGCCGTCGTCGTCGATGAGATCGTTCCGCGTGAGGGCCGGCCCGAAGACCGGCCTTTCCTCGACGTCCGGGTAAATCTCTATGTGGAACGTTCGTCACAGAAGGCCATCATCATCGGCAAGGGCGGGGCACGGCTCCGCGAAGTCGGCACCAACGCTCGCAAGGGGATCGAGGCTCTGCTCGGCGCCCGCATCTACCTCGACCTGCATGTGAAGGTGGCCAAGGACTGGCAGCGTGACCCGAAGCAGCTGGTCAAACTGGGCTTCTGACGCAGCACGTTTCGCCTTACCCCGGCCGGTCGTCGGGAAGTTCCCAGACTGGGCAACTAAAATAGGCCGGATTCAATTTTTTTCAAGGAAGGTACACCACACATGGGGCGAGGCCGCGACAATCGCGAGTACGGAGCTGACGCGTCAGCCGGGACCGGTCCGGTCTCCCGACACGCTGATGCCACCGCCGTCGGCGTTGCCCGGCATCTCGGATCCCGGAGCCGGATGCGGGCGTGGCTGAAAGTGACCACTGCAGTGGTCACCATCCTGGTGGTTGGAGGTCTTGGCTTCGCAGGGTACTGGTATTTGCGGTTTCAGTCGAACATCACCACGGCGCCGCTGAACGCCGGTGGCACGGCGAAGGCAGAGGACAAATCGGACCGGATGCAGATCCTGATCCTCGGTTCGGATACCAGGGACGGCGCAAACGCGGAGTACGGCGCTGTGGACGACTCAACAGGTTACGGCAAGTCTGACGTCATGATGCTGATGGACGTATCGGCCGACAACAAGCGTGTCAGCGTCATCAGCTTCCCCAGGGACCTGCTGGTCGATATTCCTGAGTGCACCGACCAGATGACCAAACGGACTTATCCCGCCCGCTCCGGTGTCATGATCAACGAGGCCATGAATGAAGCCGGCATCGGCTGCGCCGTAGACACGGTCAACAAACTGACTGGCCTGGAGATCGATCACTTCATGATGGCGGATTTCACCGCCGTGAAGGAACTCTCCAACACGGTGGGCGGCGTTGACGTGTGCATCAGTGACGCCGTCTACGATCCGGACTCCCGGCTGCGCCTGCCGAAGGGCACATCCTCGGTTCAGGGCGAAATGGCCCTTGCCTTCCTTCGGACCCGGCACGCTTTCGCCGACGGCGGCGATCTCGGCCGGATCAGGGCACAGCAAGGATTCCTGTCCTCCCTCACGCGCAAGATCAAGGACGACGGCACATTGTCCGACCCCTCCAAAATGCTGACCATTGCAGATGTTGTGACCAAAAACCTCACGGTGGATGAGGGGCTGGCCTCCGTGCCGTCGCTCGTGAGTATCGGCAGCCGGCTGAAGGACATCGATATCAGCAAGGTGGCGTTTGTGGCCGTGCCCACCACGCCTGCAGTCACGGACATCAACCGCCTGCAGATTGCGGAGCCTGCAGGGGCCCAGCTGTTTGCGGCCCTCCGCGAGGACGTGGACCTGACGGATCCAACAGCACCCACCACACCATCCCCGGCGCCGACGGAAACGACAGCCCCCCCAACAGCAACAGCCCCGGCTGTGGCACCGTATGACAAGGCGCTGCAACCAGTCATCGTGGCCAACGGCAGCGGCGTCCCGGGGCGCGCCCAGGAAATCGTGCAGGCCCTGATCACCGGCGGCTTCACCCAATCCGGGCAGTTTGAAGCCACTCCGGTGGCGCAGAGCGTTGTCTACTACGGTACTGAATTCGCCGACGTCGCAGCTGACGTGGCTGCACTGCTGGGCATCCCCGCCGCCCAGGTCCAGCTGGCACCTCGCATCGCCGGAGTACAGGTGCACCTCGGAACGGACTTCACCACCGGGGCAACCTACGGCGCCGGCGCCGGCGCCGCACTGCCCGAGGACATCGTTAACCAGACGGCCGGCGACACCGTGTGCCAGCAGGCCAACCCGGTGCTGATCGTCCGGGGCTGACGGCAACACCCAGTAGAAAAAGAGAGGCGGGGCCAAGCGGCCCCGCCTCTCTTTGTCTACTGGAGGTGTGTCTCTGCTGGAGGGTGATTACCAGATGCTGACGCGAGCTTCCTGCGGCATCCACATGCCGTCCTGGTCGGTCACGCTAAAGGCATCGTGGAAGGCGTCCAGGTTCTTGGCGATGGCGTTGGTCCTGAACTCGTTGGGGGAGTGGGGATCCGTGGCGAGCCTCCTGATGGCCTCTTCGGACCGGATGACCTGCCGCCAGCCGGCCGCCCAGGACGCGAAGAACCGCTGCTGCCCCGTCAGCCCGTCCAGCACCTCGGGTTCCCGGCCGTCAAGGCTGAGGAGGTAGGCCTTGTAGGCGATGGTCAGGCCGCCAAGGTCGCCGATGTTTTCCCCGAGCGTCAGCTTGCCGTTGACGTTGTGCCCCGGTGCCGCGTATGGCGACAACGCATCGTACTGTGCCACCAGTTTGGCCGTGAGTTCCTCAAAGGACTTCCGGTCATCCTCGGTCCACCAGTTCCGCAGGGCGCCGCCGCCGTCGAACTGTGACCCCTGGTCATCAAACCCGTGGCCGATCTCGTGGCCGATCACCGCTCCGATGCCGCCGTAGTTGACGGCGTCATCGGCGTCGGCCGTGAAGAACGGCGGCTGCAGGATCGCGGCCGGGAAGACGATCTCGTTCAGCATCGGGTGGTAGTACGCGTTCACCGTCTGCGGTGTCATAAGCCACTTGTTGAGGTCCACCGGTTTGCCCACCTCATCCAGGTGGCGGTCGACGTCGGCATTGTGGGCCCGTTCGACGTTCCCGAGGAGGCCGGTGGGGTCGATTTCCACAGCGGAGTAATCGATCCACTTGTCGGGGTAGCCGATCTTGGCGCGGAATGCCTCCAGTTTCCGGAGGGCCTCAGCCTTGGTTTCCTCGCCCATCCAGGCAAGGCCGGTGATGGACTGCCGGTAGGCCTCGATCAGGTTGGCCACCAGGGTCTGCATGCGGGCTTTGTGGGTTTCGGGGAAGTGCTTCGAGACGTAAATCTGCCCGACGGCCTCACCGAGTGCGGCTTCCACGACGGCGACGGCCCGCTTCCAGCGGTCCTTGTTCCGGGGTGTGCCGCTGATGGTTGTTCCGTAGAAGGCAAAGTTGGCATCCACGAACTCGGCGGACAGGTAGGGCGCGGCGCCGTTCACGACGCGCAGGGCCAACCACTCCTGCCACACGGAGAGCGGTTCGGACTCCAACAGGCCTGCGGCCCCACTGAAGAAGTCCGGGGTGCTCACCACTATCTCGTTGCGCTTGTCGGCGTCGATCCCGGCAGCTTCGAACCAGGTGTTAAGGAGTGGGAACAGCGTGGCTGCTTCCTCAGCGGACTTGAGATTGTAGGTCTTCTGCGGGTCGCGCAGGGTGACATTGTCCCAGTGGTGGGAAGCCAGGCTGGTTTCGAGAGTAACGACGCGCGCGGCCGCAGACTCCGCATCTGCCACTCCCGCCAGGGCGAACATGGTCCGGACATGTTCGCCATAGGCCTTGACCATGGGGGCGAACTTTTCTTCGCGGTAATAGGACTCATCCGGCAGACCAAGGCCACCCTGGCCGGTGTAGAGCAGGATGCGGTCCGGGTTGCCCGCGTCCGGAGCCGGGTATATATAGAAGAGCCCGGAAACGTCCGACCGGAACAGCCGCCCGGCCAGGGCCACGAGGTCGGCAACGGTGGTGGTGGCAAAAACCTCGGCAAGGCGCCCGCGGATGGGCTCCATGCCCTTGGCTTCGACGGTGGCTTCGTCCATGAAACTGTTATAGAGCTCGCCCACCTTCCGTTCTATCCCGCTGGCGGCTTCACCCTTGGCAGCTGCTTCCTCGATGATGTCCCGGACCGCGATCTCCGCTCCGTCGCGCAGTGCGGTAAACGTTCCCTCGAGTGGCCGGTCATCCGGAATTTCCGTGGCCTTGAGCCAGGACCCGTTCACGTGCTGGTACAGGTCATCCTGCGGCCTGACAGTGTGGTCAATGTTGGACAGATCGATCCCCGAGATGGGCACAGATGCTCCTTCGTGTGACGGACCGCGGCCGGCGCTGGCACCAGTGCGGCGTCTGCATGTTGGACGATAAGGACGGTGGTGCTCTCTCATCTTACGCACGCGTGCTAACCTCAAATGGTGCGCGCAGAGCTCCTTCTTCTTAGCTGCCGCGGCGAGGCCTCAGACGCGATCTAGCGCAAGGCCCATCCTCGTCGCGGAGATTGTGTTGCCCGGCCACCCTTTCAGATTTGAACCACAGAAAAGGCCCCGATAGTAATGCGAAACGCACAAAAGCCCTCAGGAATGCCCGTCCACCGCTACGTCCCGTTCCAGGATCAGATCACCGTTGAACTGCCTGACCGCACGTGGCCTGACAAGGTCATCACCAAGGCCCCGCGCTGGTGCGCCGTGGACCTGCGCGACGGCAACCAGGCGCTGATTGACCCGATGAGCCCCGCCCGCAAGTTGAAAATGTTCCAGCTGCTGGTCCGGATGGGCTACAAGGAAATTGAAGTTGGCTTCCCCTCCGCCTCGCAGACCGACTTCGACTTCGTCCGCCAGCTCATCGACGGCAACCACATCCCGGACGACGTCACCATCCAGGTTCTGACCCAGGCCCGCGAGCACCTGATCGAGCGGACGTATGAGTCCCTGGTCGGCGCAAAACAGGCGATTGTCCACCTATACAACTCAACGTCCGTCCTGCAGCGCCGCGTGGTGTTCAACCAGGACCAGGACGGCATCCTGGACATAGCGCTCCAGGGCGCCCGGCTGTGCAAGAAGTACCAGGAAACCCTCGTTGACACGCACATCACCTACGAATACTCCCCGGAGTCGTTCACCGGAACCGAACTGGACTACGCCGTCCGGGTCTGCAACGCCATCGCCGACGTCTTCGAAGCATCCGCAGACAGCCAGGTCATCATCAACCTGCCCGCCACGGTGGAAATGGCCACGCCGAACGTTTACGCCGATTCCATTGAGTGGATGAGCCGGAACCTGCACCCGCGTGAGGGCATCATCCTGTCCCTGCACCCGCACAATGACCGGGGCACCGGCGTGGCCGCCGCCGAGCTGGGGTACCTGGCCGGCGCGGACCGGATTGAAGGCTGCCTGTTCGGCAACGGCGAGCGGACCGGCAACGTGGACCTCGTCACCCTGGGCCTGAACATGTTCGTCCAGGGCATCGACCCCATGATCGACTTCTCCGACATCGACGAGATCCGGCGCACCGTGGAGTACTGCAACCAGTTGCCGGTTGCCGAGCGTTCCCCCTACGGCGGCGACCTCGTGTTCACCGCTTTCTCAGGTTCGCACCAGGACGCCATCAAGAAGGGTTTCGAGGCGCTCGAGAAGGATGCTGCCGCCGCCGGCAAGGACGTTGCGGACTTCACCTGGCAGGTCCCGTACCTGCCGGTTGACCCCAAGGACCTGGGCCGCAGCTATGAGGCCGTCATCCGCGTCAACTCGCAGTCCGGCAAGGGTGGCGTGGCCTACCTGCTCAAGAACGAACACAGCCTGGACCTGCCGCGCCGCGCCCAGATGGAATTCTCCGGCGTCATCCAGAAGAAGACCGATACCGTGGGCGGCGAAGTCAGCGGCGCCCAGTTGTGGCAGCATTTCCAGGACGAGTACCTGCCTTCCAGCGAAACGGACGGCCAGTGGGGCCGCTACTCGCTCGGTTCCGTCAGCACCGAAACCGATGACGACGGCGGGATGACCCTGCACGCCTCGCTCACCGTTGACGGTGTCCAGGTCCGTCGCACCGGCACGGGAAACGGGCCCATCGCCGCGCTGTTGAGCATCCTGCGCGAGGACGGCATGGATGTGCGCGTGCTGGACTACAGCGAGCATGCCCTTTCGGAAGGCGGCAGCGCCATGGCGGCAGCCTACGTTGAGTGTGCCGTGGGGGAGCGGGTCCTGTGGGGCGTCGGTATTGATGCCAACACCAGCATGTCATCGCTCAAGGCCGTCATTTCCGCAGTCAACCGTGCAATCCGGGATTCCCGCGCCTGATTCGGAAGACGTTGCGCGCCGGGACTCCCGGCGCGCAACGCACCGGCATTGCCGGCTTTCCGGAACTCAGTGCGAAGATTAACCGTGGTCCAACAATCCTTTGCTGCCCGGTCCTACCGGGATGACGCCGTGGTGCTCCGTACCCACAAGCTGGGTGAGGCCGACCGCATCATCACACTGCTGACCAAGCACCACGGCCAGATCCGGGCCGTCGCCAAGGGAGTCCGACGGACCAGCAGCAAGTTTGGAGCCCGGCTGGAGCCGTTTATGGTTGCCGACCTGCAGTTGGTCTCCGGAAAAACACTGGACATAGTCACCCAGGCTGTCGCGAAGGGCGCCTACGGCAGCAACATCGCCGCAGACTATGGCCGCTACACCGTTGCCGCTGCCATGACCGAAACTGCGGAAAAACTGACTGACGTGGACGGCGAAGCCGGCACTGCCCAATACAACTTGCTCGTGGGGGCGCTGGCCTCGCTGAGCCGGGCCGAACACGCGCCCGGACTGATCCTCGATTCGTATCTCCTGCGCGCCCTCGCTACCGGCGGCTGGGCGCCGAGTTTTACCGTTTGCGCCCGCTGCGGCCGGCCCGGCCCCCATACGGCGTTTTCGGCTCCGCTCGGCGGCATGGTCTGCGCTGACTGCAGGCCACCCGGTTCGCCTGCGCCGGCGGCGGAGACCGTCCTCCTCCTGGGCGCCCTGCTGACCGGGGACTGGACGACGGCGGACGGTTCGCAGGTGCCGCACCGCCGGGAAGCTGCGGGGCTGGTGGCCGTATACCTGCAATGGCACCTTGAACGTGTCCTGAAATCCCTCAAACATGTGGAGCGTGGCTGACAGTGGCCTTGGGAAAAAAGAAGACTCTTTCGCGGCAGCGGACCGCGCCTGTGGTGGCACCGTATCCCCACCCGTCCGGCGCGGTTGCTCCGTCGATCCCCGCCGAATTCGTCCCCCGCCATGTCGCTATTGTGATGGACGGCAACGGCCGTTGGGCCAACCAGCGGGGCCTGCCGCGGATCGAGGGCCACAAAGCCGGCGAGCCGGCCCTGCTGGACGTGGTGGCGGGCGCTATCGAACTCGGCATCGAATACGTGAGCGTCTATGCTTTTTCCACCGAAAACTGGCGCCGCTCACCCGAAGAAGTCCGCTTCCTGATGGGTTTTAACAAGGACGTGCTACGAAGGCAACGGAACCAGCTGGATGAGTGGGGTGTCCGCGTACGGTGGTCGGGGCGGCGTCCTAGACTGTGGGGCTCGGTGATCCGCGAATTGGAAGAGGCTGAGGAATTTACCGCGGGCAACAGCACCTGCACGTTGACCATGTGTGTTAATTACGGCGGCCGGGCGGAAATAACAGACGCCGTGTCTGCTATCGCCGCAGAGGTTGCCGCAGGCCGGATCAAGCCCGGAGCCATCACCGAGAAAACCATCCAGAAGTTCCTGGACGAGCCGGACCTGCCGGACGTCGACCTGTTCCTGCGGAGCTCGGGGGAGCAACGGCTCTCAAATTTCCTGCTGTGGCAGTCGGCGTACGCTGAGTTCGTTTTTATGGACACGCTGTGGCCCGACGTCGACCGTCGGACCCTGTGGGACGCCGTCGAAATCTATGCCCAGCGGGACCGGCGCTACGGCGGCGCCGTCGACGCCGCGCCCGGTTCGGCCGTACCGTAACCCCGGAGCCAGCGGGCGAGCCGCGTATAGGCGTCGGCCCGCACTTTGGCAGGGGAGAGGAAGACGTCGTGGAGCGCGCCGTCGATCCGTTCGACCGTGACGCTTCGCCCCAGCGTCAGGGCGCGGAGGGCGATGATGTTGACGTCCAGCACGGCGTCGGTGCGCCGCATTTCCTCGGACCAGAACGGCCCGGTGGCACTGCCCCGGGACAGCAACACCAGGATGGGTATGTCGATGCCCAGGCCACGGGCCACCTTGGTGTGCCCGGCCAGGATGGCGCTGAGCCAGCCAACGCGGAGAGGGAATGCCATGGGCGGCCGGAACCTGTCGTCAAGCGGCCATTCGCCTTCGGCTGAGCTGCTGATGGTCCGCCAATAGAATCCCCGCTCGGGCAGGCGCAGGACAGCCTCAGGCCGGAAACGCGCCAAGGGTCCCACCATTGTGGAGGCAGCGCGACGCACCAGGGAGCTGCCGTGCATCTCCAGCCACGGACTGTTCAATACCAGCTGGGAGGCTGCTCCGGGGTGGTTGCTGACCCAGAGGGCGGCCACCAGGCCGCCGGTGGAGTGGCCCATCAGGGTGAGGGGGACCTCGGCTCCCACGTCCGGCGAGTACGTGTCGGCCCGAATGATGGCGACGGCCGCCTCGATCTCAGCGTCATAGTCCGCCAGGTTCGCCACATAGCCGCCCGGCGTTTCCGGGCGCAGGCTGCGGCCGTGGTTGTGCATGTCCAGGGCGTAGAACTCGTAGCCGCTGCGTGTCCAGAACTGAGCGAGATCCACATTGAAGAAGTAGTCGCTCCAACCGTGGAGGAACAGAACCGTCCGCCGCCGGCCGGTGGCCGCCGGGTCCTTCGCCGGACGGAACCGCACCAGCGTGGCGGTGCGCTGGACGCCGTCGTCGCCGGCGGCCTCGAAGGTGCAGGCTTCGAAGCCGTCACCGAGGATATCTGGCTGCCACCTCATGGCTTTATGCTAGCCGGGGCCGCGTCTATGTCCGCCCGGTTTGGTCTGGACCGGCCGAGACGGAAAACTAGAGCCATGCGCGTATATCCGACATTCTTCAGGCTGGCCTTTTCGTGGATGGACGCCGAACGCGCCCACAAGATCGGATTCAAGGGGATCAAGCTCGCCCACACTTCCGGCGCGGGACGGTTGCTGCAACGGTTCACGGCGCCCGCGGCCTCACTGCAGACTTCTGCCTTTGGGTTGACCTTCCCATCCCCGTTCGGCCTTGCCGCCGGATTCGACAAGGCGGGGTTCGGTATCGAGGCCCTCACCGAACTTGGCTTTGGCCATGTCGAGGTAGGGACCATTACCGGGCAGGCACAGCCGGGCAACGAGAAGCCGCGTCTTTTCAGGCTGATCGAGGACCGGGCTGTCATTAACCGGATGGGGTTCAACAACGATGGTGCGGCCGCCGTCGAACCGCGCCTCAAAGCTGCACGCGCCGCCCTTCAGCGCAGGCACCCCAACGTCCGCCCCGTGATCGGAGTGAACATCGGCAAGAGCAAAGTGGTGGAGCTCGACGACGCCGTGGCAGATTACCTTATCAGTGCCCGGAGCCTGGCCCCGGCAGCGGACTACCTGGTGGTCAATGTCAGCTCCCCCAACACGCCCGGGCTGCGCCTTCTGCAGGATATCCAGACACTGCGCCCGCTGCTCACCGCCGTCGGGGCAGAAGCGGACAAGGCTGCCGGCCGGCACGTCCCGCTGCTTGTGAAGATCGCACCGGACCTCAGCGATGAGGACATCGACGACGTCGCCAAGCTGGCACTGGAGCTTAGGCTGGACGGCATTATCGCCACCAACACCACCATCGGGCGTGCGGGGCTGGCGTCGCCGGCCGCGAAGGTCGACGAATGCGGCGCGGGGGGCCTGTCCGGGACACCGCTGAAGCAGCGTTCACTGGAAGTCCTTCGCCGACTTAGGGAGGCCACCGGGGGTGCGATCACGCTGGTGTCCGTCGGCGGAGTCGAGACGGCAAAAGACGTCCAGGACCGCTTGGATGCCGGGGCCACGCTGGTCCAGGGGTACACGGCCTTCCTGTACGAGGGGCCTTTCTGGGCGGTACGGATCAACCGCGACCTGGCGAAAGCCCGACGCAAGAGCTGATTAAGCAACAAAACCCCGGCAGTCTGGCTGCCGGGGTTTTGCTGTCTATTCAGGGGTGAGCGGCCGGGACTTGGTCCGGCCGCGCAGTTCAGGACGGGTATTGCCCGCGCTTCACGAGCGGCTTGGGCAGGCGCAGCTTGCGGAACTGCAGGGAACGCATGGAGCCATACCAGACCGTGCCGCGCTCAACCTCGCCGAACTTCCCGGTCAGCTTCTTGCGGAGCTGCCTGGACAGAATGAAAACATCCACAAAGACGGCCAGGAACATCACCCAGAAACCGCCCAGGACATAAACCATCTGCTCACTGGACGCCGGCACGATCAGGGAAATGATGACAAATACGAGGGCGCCGAACATCAGGTATTCGCCCAGGCTGAAGCGCGCATCCACGTAGTCGCGGGCATAACGCTTCTGCGGACCCTTGTCGCGCAGGGGCAGGAACTTTTCATCACCTGTATCGAGCGCCTGGCGCATTTTGGTCCGCTGGTCCTGGATGGCCTGGCGCTCAGCGGCCTTGGACGCCTTGCGGTCCTCCGGCACCAGGGGCCGTTTGCGGGCAGCCTCCTGGGCTTTGCGCTTGGGCGTGGGCGCACCCTTGCCCAACGCGGCATCCTGCCGGGCTGCCGCTTCAGCGGCCTGCTGGTCTATTGATTGCTGCGCCGTTGGCGCTTCCTTTTTACGTCCGAACACGTGAACAGAATACCTTGCGGCCTGCGGAGATCCGGCGCGGGTATTGTGTTCGCCATGACTCCCACTCCAGCAGCCAACCCGTCCGACGCCAACACCCACGGCTCCGGTCACCCTGCACCGGCCGTCGACGCGGACGGACTCAGGCTGTCCGTCGCAGGTTCCTTCGGCACCACACTGGACCGGCTCAAGGAACTTGTGGCCCTTCCCGGCATCGCGTGGCCGAGTTTCGATCCTGCCCCTTTGGAGGCCAGCGCGCAGGCCGTAGCGGAACTGTTGCGCGCCGCCGGAGTCGAGGATGTCCAAGTCCTGCGCAGTAATAAGGACGACGGCACCCCCGGTGGCCCTGCCGTCGTCGCACGCCGCCTGGCGGCAGAAGGGAAGCCGACCATCCTGCTGTACGCCCACCACGACGTCCAACCGCCCGGGGACCCGGCGCTGTGGGAAACAGAGCCTTTCACCGCCGTCGAACGGGACGGCAGGCTGTACGGCCGCGGCGCAGCTGACGACAAGGCCGGAATCATGGCCCACGTGGCCGCCTATGCTGCAGCGACCGAGGTTGTGGGCACCGAATTTGGTCTTGGTGTGACGTTCTTTTTCGAAGGGGAGGAAGAAGCTGGTTCTCCCACCTTCCGTTCCTTCCTGGAAACGCACCGGGAACTGCTGCGGGCCGATGTGATCGTGGTGGCCGATTCCAGCAACTGGAAGGTGGGCATTCCCGCCCTGACCACCAGCCTGCGCGGCCTTGTGGACGGAACCATTGAAGTTCAGGTATTGGACCATGCCGTCCACTCGGGCATGTTCGGTGGACCCGTACTGGACGGGCCAACCCTGCTGTCCCGGTTGATTGCCACCCTGCACGACGCAGCGGGCAACGTCGCGATTGAAGGCCTGGTGTCGAACGACAACGTCGGAGTGGAACTGACCGAAGCGGAGTACCGTGCCGATTCCTCCGTTCTCGACGGCGTCCGGCTCGCCGGCACGGGCAGCATCGCCGCCCGATTGTGGACCAAGCCAGCCCTGTCCATCATTGGCTTCGACGCACCCGCCGTGGACGTGGCATCAAATACGCTCCTGCCGCGCGCGCGGGCCAAGTTCAGCCTGCGCCTCGCGCCGGGCCAGGATCCAGCGGCAGCGATGGAAGCCGTGGAACGGCACGTCCAGGCCAACGCACCCTTCGGGGCAAAGGTGGTGTTCACTCCCGGGGAAAGCGGAAAGTCGTTCCTCGCTGACACCACGTCCAAGGCCGCGACGTTCGCCATGTGGGCGCTGGGGGAGGCCTGGGGTGTTCCTGCGGTGGAGATGGGAATCGGCGGGTCGATTCCGTTTATCGCCGACCTGATGGACGTCTACCCGGACGTCCAGATCCTGGTGACCGGAGTTGAGGATCCCGATTCCCGCGCCCACAGTGCCAACGAGTCCCTTCATCTCGGTGATTTCAGGAACGCAGTGGTGGCTGAAGCGCTGCTGCTCGCCCGGCTGAACTCCGAAGGCCTGTCCTGACTGGGATGCCCCGCGCATGCCGGCATCCGTCCTCCGTTGGGAACAACCAGCGGACCGGCTTGGTTACGTCAGGAGTTAGAGCTACACGGCTGACCGAAGTAGCATGTAGCTATAGCCCGTACCGTATCCGTAGGGGCAGGCACCGCTGACGCGGGGCCGCCAGGACCGTCCTAAGGTAGGCCAAATGAGCACCGCAACCAACGAGAACATCACCGAGACCGCCAGCGCTGCCAGCGATGAACTGGCCGCGCACGAGGTCAAACTGACCGACGTCGCAGCAGGCAAGGTCCGCAGCCTCCTGGAGCAGGAAGGCCGCACCGATCTCCGCCTCCGCGTTGCCGTCCAGCCCGGCGGCTGCTCCGGCCTCATCTACCAGCTGTACTTCGACGAACGCCTCCTTGACGGAGATGCCGTCCGTGACTATGACGGCGTCGAAGTTGTAGTGGACAAGATGAGCGTTCCGTATCTCAGCGGTGCCAGCATCGACTTCGAGGACACCATCTCCAAGCAGGGCTTCACCATTGACAACCCCAACGCCGGCGGCTCCTGCGCCTGCGGTGATTCGTTCCACTGACCCGGTTCTTTCGCCCGATGCCGGCGCCTGCTTTCCGTCCGCCAAAAACGGCACGGAGACGCGGCGCCGACATGTGGGCGAAACGCCCGGCAGAGCGGTAAGCTCTACACCGAGTAGTAAAACTTTTAGTGTGCCCGGACGGCCCCTTGGGTGGCCGGGCAACAGCAACAAGTAGGAAGGGCCGTCTGTGAGTTCGCAGAACCGAACCGGCAGCCGACGCAAAACGATCACTACGATCTCAGGCTTGGCAGTTGCCGGCGCGTTGGTTTTGACTGGATGTTCGCCAGAGGTAGAGAAGGGGTGGCTGCCCACCGAGCGTGGCACCACCAATCACACTGACCGGATCATGGACCTCTGGGTCAACTCATGGATTGCAGCCCTTGTTGTGGGCATCATCACGTGGGGTTTGATCGTTTGGTGCCTTGTCGCCTACCGCCGCCGCAAAGGCACCACGGGTTTCCCGCGGCAGACCAGCTTTAATCTCCCGCTGGAGGTCTTCTACCTGACCATCCCGCTGTTCATGGTCCTGGTGTTCTTCTACTTCACCGACCGCGACCAGCAGGCCATCGATGACCGCTCCAAGCCGGCCGACGTCGTTGTTGACGTCCGCGGCAAGCAGTGGGCCTGGGACTTCAACTACAAGTCCGGCGACGTCGTCACTGAGGACGTCCACGAAGCAGGCGTGCAGGCACACCTGACGGGCAACACCATCAACAAGGAAGCGCTTCCGACGCTCTACCTGCCGGTTGGAAAGTCAGTTGACCTCGAACTGAACTCCCGCGATGTCATTCACTCTTTCTGGGTTCCCGCCTTCCTGCAGAAGCGCGACATGATCCCCGGCAAGACCAACTACATCAGGTTCACGCCCACTAAAGAGGGAACCTACGACGGCAAGTGCGCCGAACTCTGCGGTGAGTACCACTCCGAAATGCTGTTCCGCGTCAAGGTTGTCTCTGAAGCCGACTTCCAGGCTCACATGGACAAGCTCAAGGCAGATGGCAACACCGGACTCCTCGGCGAAGAGTATGACCGCAACCCGAACCTGAACGAAATTAAGTAAGGGGAGCGACGTGGCTACTTACACCCAAACCGCACCTGCCGGAACCCTTGAGGCTCCCGTAGTTCCTAGGTCCAAGGGACGCATTGTCGTCAACTGGATCACCTCCACAGACCACAAGACCATCGGGTACATGTACCTGATCGCCTCGTTTGTGTTCTTCTGCTTCGGTGGCGTCATGGCGCTGCTCATCCGGGCTGAACTGTTCGAACCCGGCATGCAGATCCTGCAGACCAAGGAGCAGTACAACCAGCTGTTCACGATGCACGGCACCGTGATGCTGCTGATGTTCGCGACGCCGCTGTTCGCCGGCTTCACCAACGTGATCATGCCCCTGCAGATCGGTGCCCCCGACGTCGCGTTCCCGCGGCTGAACGCACTGGCCTTCTGGTTCTTCCTCTTCGGCTCCACGATTGCGGTGTCCGGCTTCATCACCCCGCAGGGTGCGGCGTCGTTCGGCTGGTTCGCTTATGCGCCGCTGTCCAACACGACATTCAGCCCCGGCATCGGCGGTGACCTGTGGGTCTTCGGCCTGGCTCTGTCCGGATTCGGCACCATCCTGGGCGCGGTCAACTTCATCACCACCATCATCTGCATGCGCGCGCCGGGCATGACCATGTGGCGGATGCCCATCTTCACCTGGAACGCCCTCGTGACGTCCATCCTCGTGCTGATGGCCTTCCCGCCGCTGGCTGCCGCACTGTTCGCGCTTGGCGCCGACCGCCGCTTTGGTGCACACATCTTCGATCCGGAGAACGGCGGCGCCGTACTCTGGCAGCACCTGTTCTGGTTCTTCGGACACCCCGAGGTGTACATCATCGCGCTGCCGTTCTTCGGCATTGTGTCCGAGATCTTCCCGGTCTTCAGCCGCAAACCGATCTTCGGCTACAAGGGCCTTGTCTACGCCACCATTGCCATCGCCGCACTTTCGGTGACCGTGTGGGCACACCACATGTACGTCACCGGCTCGGTCCTGCTGCCGTTCTTCGCCTTCATGACCATGCTGATCGCAGTCCCGACCGGGGTGAAGTTCTTCAACTGGATCGGCACCATGTGGCGGGGTTCGTTGACGTTCGAGACTCCCATGCTGTGGAGCCTCGGCTTCTTGATCACGTTCCTTTTCGGTGGCCTGACCGGCATCATCCTGGCCTCGCCTCCGCTGGACTTCCACGTGTCTGACTCCTACTTCGTGGTGGCGCACTTCCACTACGTGGTGTTCGGCACGGTGGTGTTCGCGATGTTCGCAGGCTTCTACTTCTGGTGGCCAAAATTCACCGGCAAGATGCTCAACGAGCGCCTCGGAAAGATCCACTTCTGGCTGCTGTTCCTGGGCTTCCACGGCACGTTCCTGATCCAGCACTGGCTGGGCGTTGAAGGCATGCCCCGCCGTTACGCGGATTACCTCGTGGAGGACAACTTCACGTGGATGAACCAGTTCTCCACCATCGCCTCGTTTGTGCTCGGCGCATCCCTGATTCCCTTCTTCTGGAACGTGTACATCACCTGGCGCAGCTCCGAGCGCGTTGAAGTGGACGATCCGTGGGGCTTCGGGGCGTCGCTGGAGTGGGCCACCTCCTGCCCGCCGCCGCGCCACAACTTCACCTCGCTGCCCCGGATCCGTTCAGAGCGTCCCGCCCTGGACCTCCACCACCCGGAGCTCTCGCAGGTACACACCGTTGAATCGCCTGCAGCCGCAGCAGCGGTGCTTGGTAACGCCGACCAGAAGGACACCGCCAAGTGAAAATCGAATCATGGATATTTGGAGCCGGAGTCTTCTTCTTCGTGCCGGTTTCCCTGGTCTACGGTTTCCTGACCCATTGGAGTGAATGGGTCGGAACCCTCGGAGTCCTCCTGGTGGGCGGACTGTCCGGCATGATCGGCGGCTACCTTGGCTTCACCGGCAAACGCGTCGGGATGCGTCCCGAGGACCGCAACGACGCCGAGATCCACGAGGGCGCCGGTGAGCAGGGGCACTTCAGCCCCTGGAGCTGGTGGCCGCTGGTTCTGGGCCTCGCCTGCGCCGGTGGATTCCTGGGCCTGGCGGTGGGCTTCTGGATTGTGTTCATTGCAGCCGGTCTCGCGGTGGTTGCCCTCGTGGGCTGGGTCTTCGAGTACAGCCGTGGGGACCACGCCCATTAGCAGGCGCTGAGCTTCAGCAAAGTTTTCGCACATTACGACGTCGGGCCCCACCGGAAGGTGGGGCCCGACGTCGTTCTTGTCCGTTCGATGTGGTGAAGGGAACCGCGGCCTAATGCCCCGCGGGAGGGGCTAGCTGGCTCCCTGTGACTCCAGGAGCCGTGCCAGCATCAGCAGGGCCGTCTCGGCGGCGCGGTGACCGGCAGGCCCGCTGAGGGCACTTTCGGGGATGGAAAGCTCTATCTCGCAGCCGAAGGGGAAGTCTGCAGTCATGACTTCCAGCAGGGAGCGGGCGTCGACGCCCTGGATGCCGGCCTTGCGGATGGTCACTGGAAGTCCCGTTTCGGTCACTGCCCTGACGAACACCGCGGCGGGACGGGCATGTAAGCCGACTGACGCTGACACAACGGCCTTATGCACTGGCAAGGGGTCTCCCATTTTCCTGACGGCCCCCAACCGTCATCGATAAAGTTCCTGTCCAATATATCCGGCCGGATGGCTGAGCGACCAAACGCGGAGCGGTGGCCGGTCCATTTGCAGGAACTGGTCTAGTCCAGCGGCGCTGCTTGCCTTAAGCTTGGATAGTGAAAACTGAAGCAAGGGCGCGCCTCCGTGGCTGCTGATGCCCGCGGCGTTGCCGGCGAGATTGACCGCAGCAGCGGGACTGCCATCTATATCCAGCTCAGGGAGATCCTCCGGGCCTACATCAGCGATTCCTGTCCGCCCGGATCAGCCCTGCCCTCCGAACGCGATCTGGCCTTACGGTTCGGCCTGGCCCGTATGACCGTCCGGCAGGCCATCGATGCCCTGGTCGGCGAGGAAGTCCTCGAGCGTGTTGTTGGCCTCGGCACCTTCGTGCGGAAGCCCAAACTCGACCTTCAGGTGAAACTCACCTCGTACAGCGAAGAGATGCAACGCCGCGGGATGGTGCCGGCCGCCAAGGTCCTGAGCTTTGAACAGATCGGCGCCAGCGCATTCCTTGCCCGCGAACTGCAGGTAGAGGAGGGGACGCCACTGGTTCGCTTCCGTCGGCTGCTGCTGGCGGACGGAGAGCCCATGAGCGTGGACGAGAACTTCATCCCTGCGCAGCGGGTCCCGGGTCTCCTGGACGGCGAGCCCCCAACATCGCTATACAACGTGCTGAGTGAGCAGTTCGGCCTCGTGATGGAGTGGGGGGAAGACATGATCGAAGCGACCGCCGCTTCTCCCTCAACGGCGCGCCTGCTCAACGTCGACGTCGGAGCCCCCTTGCTCAAAATCCAGAGGCATGCCTTTGTTGCCCGGGCAATGGTGGACTACTCAGTTTCGTACTACCGGGCCGACCGCTACAAACTATGGGTACCGCTCCAGCGGCCAGGTGCGAGGCCTGCCCGGAATCAATCGCTCGGCTACCGCAACCACTAGCAGCGGGCCGGCGGCTGGCAACAGTGGTGGCTGCCAGCAACAGGAAAGGCCCGGTCCAAATGGACCGGGCCTTTCCTGTTGGAACTTAGATGCTGTGAGCTAGTGGCTGAGGCTCTTGCTTTCCTCGCCGGCCTCTACTGCCGGATGGGCGTGGTGGCCGTGTGCGGCCTCCAGCTCTGCAGGCGTGGCCGGTGCAACACGGTCCTCGAAGAACCACTTGGACAGGAAAGCGCGCTGCTTTTCCTTGCGCGTCACAATGCCGTGGTCGTTGGGGACCGCCGGCAGCGGTGAGGGGGATTCAAATCCAACCAGTTTGTAGCGCTTGTACTCATCCAGCGGAGCATGCACTTCGATGAATTCGCCATGCGGAAGGCGGACAATACGTCCTGTTTCCCGGCCGTGGAGTGCAATTTCCCGGTCCTTGCGCTGGAGGGCGAGGGCTACTCGCTTGGCAACCATAAACGCGATGACCGGACCGATGAAGAACAAGGCGCGGAGCCAGTACGTCACATCGTTCAGGGACACGTGGAAGTGTGTGGCGATGAGGTCCGAACCAGCGGCGGCCCACATCACGCAGTACCAAACAAAGCCAGCGACTCCGATAGCGGTGCGGGTGGGGGCGTTCCGCGGACGGTCCAGGACGTGGTGTTCGCGGGTGTCCTTGGTGACCCAGCTTTCGATCCACGGGTACATGAACATTACCGTGAACAGAATGCCTGCGGGCACCAGGGCCGGAAGCAGGACGTTCAGCGTCAGAGTGTATCCGAAGACGACGTACTCGAAGTGGAAGTCACCGATGACACCGGGCATTAGCCTTAGGGCGCCGTCAACAAATCCGATGTACCAGTCAGGCTGGGTTCCGGCCGAAACGGGTGAGGGGTCGTACGGGCCGTAGTTCCAGATCGGGTTGATCGTGAAGAAGGCTGCCATCAGGGCAATGACACCGAAGACGATGAAGAAGAAGCCGCCTGCCTTGGCTGCGTACACAGGGCCAAGCGGGTAGCCAACAACGTTTCCGTCGTTGCGGCCCGGGCCGGGGTACTGGGTGTGCTTGTGCACAACCACCATAAAGAGGTGCATAACAATCATCAAGAGGATGAGCGCAGGTACGAGCAGGATGTGCAGCATGTAAAGGCGGCCAATAACAGCCGTTCCCGGGAACTCTCCGCCGAAGAAGAAGAAGGAAATGTACGTTCCGACAACCGGGATCGCCTTCATAACACCGTCGATGATCCGCAGGCCGTTGCCGGAGAGCAGGTCATCGGGGAGGGAGTAGCCAGTGAAGCCGGCTGCCATGGCGAGGATCAGCAGGACGCTGCCGACAACCCAGTTCATTTCGCGCGGCTTGCGGAAGGCACCGGTGAAGAAAACGCGCAGCATGTGCACGGCGATCGAGGCAACGAAGAGAAGTGCAGCCCAGTGGTGGACCTGGCGCATAAACAGGCCGCCACGAACGTCGAAGGAAATGTTCAGCGAGGAACTGTACGCCACTGACATCTCGACGTTCTTCAACGGCAGGTAGGAACCGTCGTAGTGGGTCTCCGCCATGGACGGATCAAAGAAGAACGTCAGGAAGGTGCCCGAGAGCAGCAGGATGACGAAGGAATAGAGGGCGACTTCACCGAACATGAATGACCAGTGATCGGGGAACACCTTGCGTCCGAATTCACGCAAGATTCCTGATCCGCCAACCCGGGCGTCAACAAAATCAGTGATGCGTCCGGCTTTAGTCTTGGCGACGAAGGCGGGGGCTTCAGCTCTTGATGCTGCGCTCATGCTCATCACGCTCCCAGTAACTCGGTCCTACAGGTTCGTTGAAGTCGCTGGTTGCGACCAGGTAGCCCTCGGCGTCCACTGCAATCGGCAGTTGGGGGAGGGGCCGGCTGGCCGGGCCAAAGATCACTTTGCACTCATTCGTGAGGTCAAAGGTGGACTGGTGGCACGGGCACAGCAGGTGGTGCGTCTGCTGCTCGTACAGAGCAACGGGGCAACCGACGTGGGTGCAGATCTTGGAGTAGGCAACGATTCCGTTGTAGCTCCAGTCTTCGCGGCCCTCGGAGGGATTCAGCGAGGCGGGATCCAGACGCATCAGCAGGACAACTGCCTTGGCCTTTTCGTTGAGCTTGCCTTCATGCAGTTCGTTCAGGCCCTCAGGAATCACGTGGAAAGCCGAACCGATGGTGACGTCAGAGGCCTTGATAGGCGTGCCGTCGGGGTCGCGGGTGAGGCGCTTGAGCTTGCCCTCCTGCGGTGCCCACATGGTGTGGGACAGCGCCCGGTCGGGGCGGGGGCCGAGGTCACCGAAAACCGCAATTGCGGGAAGCGGGGCCAGTGCCATAGCGCCAAGCAGCGTGTTGCGGATGAGCGGTCGGCGCTTGATGCCGGTCTCTTCCACGATGTCATCCACGATCCGGACTGCCGCCAGGCGGTCTTCTTCGGTGCGGATGGGATGGCGTTCTTCGGAGACTTCGTGGTCCGGCATCAGGGCTTTGGCCCAGTGCACAATACCGGTGCCGATGCCCAGCATCGCAAACGCGGTGCCAAGGCCCAGCAGGGCGTTCTGCAGCCGGATGGTGGCGATGCTTGTGCCATCGCCCAAGTCGATGGCGAAGTACGCCACCAGGAAGATCAGGGTGCCGACAACTGACGCGCCGAATAGTATGGCGACCTGCCGTTCTGCACGCTTTGCGGCCTTCGGGTCCGTGTCGGCCAGGCGCAAACGGTGCGGGGGAATTCCAGGATCCTGGAACTTCTCCACCTCATTCTGACCAGCCGTAGCTACGGTGCCCGAGTGGTTCGGACTGCCGTCACTATGGTTGCCCATAATTCGCCTCATCCTTCTCTCGTCCCGGCGTCTGCCGGGTTAGTTTTCAATTTCAAACTGCTGACTGGGCAGCAGAAGTTCTTAATTTTCCCGTTGCGCCTAAGACGTCCGGGAAGTAAGCCAGATGGTGAACGCGATGATGACACCCAGGCCTGCAATCCACACGAAGAGTCCTTCTGAGACCGGGCCGAGCGCGCCGAGATCAGCGCCACCAGGGGAGCCGTTGGCCTCAATCTGCTTCAGGAAGGTGATGATGTCCCGCTTGCCCTCAGGGGTGACGTTTGCGTCACTGAAAACGGGCATGTTCTGCGGTCCGGTGACCATCGCTTCGTAGATGTGCTTGCCGGTGACATCAGCCAGGGCCGGAGCGAACTTGCCACGGGTGAGGGCACCGCCGGCGGCTGCCGCGTTGTGGCACATCGCGCAGTTCACGCGAAAGAGTTCCCCACCCTTGGCGGCGTCGCCCTGCTCATCAAGCAGGTGCTCTTCAGGAATTGCCGGGCCGGCGCCCAGGGAACCGACGTAGGCTGAAAGCTGGTGAGTCTGCTCATCGTTGAACTGGGCCGGCTTTTTGTAGGCCTGGGGACCGTTCATCTGCATGGGCATCCGGCCCGTACCGACCTGGAAGTCAACCGCTGCAGCACCGACACCAACCAGAGACGGGCCAGCCTGCGTGCCGCTCGCGCCCATGCCGTGGCAGGTGGCGCAGTTGGCTTCAAAGAGCTTTTCGCCCTCGGCGCTGTCGTTGGCGCTGAAGCTGGTGGTGGATGCCTTGGCCTCGTTGACTGTGGTGGCAACGGCGTACAGCCCACCAGTGACGAGGAGTCCCATCAGTAGCAGTGCGATTACTGCGAGTGGGTGACGCCGCTTTTGCGAGAGAGCCTTCACGTGGTGGTTCCTTTATTCGATCGTGCGCCGGCTCCGTGAGCCGCTTCTTGAAATTCTGCCTCTTGTAGAAAAGGAATCAAAGCTTGACTACTTCAGTACGTAGATGACCAGGAAGAGGCCGATCCAGACAACGTCCACAAAGTGCCAGTAATAAGACGTGACGATCGCGGAGGTTGCTTCGAAGTGGCCGAACTTCTTTGCAACAAACGAGCGTCCGATGATGAAGAGGAAGGCTACGAGGCCGCCGATGACGTGCAGGCCGTGGAAGCCGGTGGTCATGTAGAACGCTGAGCCGTAGGCGTTGGAGGAGAGCGAAACGTGCTCTGAAACGAGCATCGCGTATTCCGTTGCCTGGCCGGCGACGAAGAACGCGCCCATGACGAAGGTAAGCGTGAACCATTCGTTCATGCCCCAGCGGGAGAACTGGAACGGGCCGCCTGTTTTTCGAGGCTGCAGCCGTTCGGCGGCGAAGACGCCCATCTGGCAAGCAAAGGAACTGGCCACAAGGACGATCGTGTTGACGAGCGCAAAGGGGAAGTTGAGCTTGGCTGTCTCTTCCGCCCACATCTGTCCGCTCGTGGAGCGCAGCGTGAAGTACATGGCGAAGAGACCGGCGAAGAACATCAACTCACTGGACAGCCAGACTACGGTTCCTACAGAAACCATATTGGGGCGGTTCAGCGTGGGGTGCGTCGGGGTACTGGGGGCATGGGTCGCAGATGTCACATAGACATTATGTCTATAAAAGTCCGTAGTTCCCAACGCGAACCGCCTTTTCCGGGGACTTTTTCTACAAAGACGCGAAATCACCGCGAAAAGTTCCCGAGCGGGTTCACATTGGTCAGGTCCGAGGTGGCTCGATAGCATCAGAAGGTGACTTCTCAGGCAACCGCGCCGGCCGATAGCAACACCTGGCCGCGGCTCATATCGGCTCTTATCAACGGTACTGACCTCACAGCGGACAATACCGCTTGGGCGATGGACAGAATCATGTCCGGGGAGGCGACGCCTTCGCAGATTGCCGGATTCCTGGTTGCCCTCAGCGCCAAGGGTGAAACCGTGGACGAAATTTCGGGCCTGGTGGACGCGATGCTGCGCCATGCAACACCCATCGATATCCCCGGTGAGAAGCTGGACATCGTTGGGACCGGCGGTGACCAGCTCAATACGGTCAACATTTCCACCATGTCCGCCCTCGTCGCTGCGGGCGCTGGAGCGAAAGTCGTTAAGCACGGCAACCGGGCAGCGTCTTCGTCCTCCGGATCGGCCGACGTGCTTGAAGCGCTGGGGGTCCGGCTCGACCTCCCGGTGGCTCAGGTTGCGCGCAACGCGGGGGAGGCTGGAATCACTTTCTGCTTCGCGCAGGTATTTCACCCGTCTTTCCGTCACACCGCCGTGCCCCGCCGGGAACTCGCCATCCCCACCGCTTTTAATTTCCTGGGCCCGCTGACCAACCCTGCCCTGGTGCAGGCCTCAGCCGTGGGAGTGGCGAATGCCCGGATGGCTCCGCTGGTTGCAGGCGTCCTGGCGAAGCGGGGAAGCCGCGGCCTGGTTTTCCGTGGCAATGACGGGCTGGACGAACTGACTACTACGGGCCCTTCCACCGTCTGGGAAATCCGTGACGGAGCTGTCACTGAGCTGAATTTTGAGCCGGCCGAGCTGGGCATCCGGCCCGCGACTGTAGAGGAACTTCGTGGCGGGGACGCCCAGGCGAACGCCGCCGTCGTCCGTGATGTCCTGGCCGGTATGACCGGCGCAGCACGGGATGCCGTGCTGCTTAACGCGGCCGCTGGGCTGGTGGCATTTGATGAATCATCCGATGGCCCATTCCTGGATCGTATGCGTTCGGCATTTGCCCGGGCCGCGGAGTCGATTGATACGGGTGCTGCCGCTGCGGTCCTCGACAGGTGGGTTTCACTGACGCGGCCCTGACCTGTGTACAGGAAAAGGCGCGGGCCCGGCTCTACAGCCGGGCCCGCGCCTTTTTCCGGAAAAGCGGTCTACTGTTCGAAGCCGAGCGCGAATGCCGCGTCGAGATCGTGTTGCGAGTAGGCACGGAACGCAATGTGTGTGGTGGTGTGAACCACCGCGGGCACCTTTGAGAGCTTGTCGGCGATGACGTCGGCCAGGTCCTCGTGCCGGGCGACGCGGGCAACGGCGATGAGGTCCCATTCGCCTGTGACGGAATAGACCTCGCTGATGCCTGGGATCGCAGAAATTTCCTCGGCGGTTTCCGGGATGCGCGCGGCGTCGGTCTTTATCAGAACGAATGCGGTGATCACTGTTCAATCCTTCCGGATCTGTTGGCCGTGGCTGTGCCCGGCAAGACTCTGTGGTGATGCCAGCCTATTACATGGGCGGTGTTCGTCAGGCGTGGCCCGGACGCATGCCCGGCAGCGTTGTCACGACAGTCGAAGCCTGCGTACCAGCGCAAGAGGTGCCCGGTAGCCCACTAGGAACAGCGCCAGGCTCAAGAGTGCAACAACCACGAAGGCCACCACCACGCTCTGTCCCGTCAGCGCCCTCAGGATCATGCCGCCCGCGACGGCCCCAAGCCAGATCACGACGCCGGTTGCCATGGACAGCGGACGCCGCCAGGCCCGCCCGGCGAACCAGGCGATAGCGGCCCCAGCCAGGAACGGCCAGGCGGTGAGGAACACTCCGGTGATGATGTCGCCGCGCTGGTGGGCATCTCTGCCGATCGCCGCGAAAACGAGGATGAGGACGGCGTCGGACAGTGCCGCGGCGGTGATCGCGCGCCTGCCGCCGGATACGGATTGCTGCTGGGTCCAGGTCATGGCTTCGAGCCTAACCCGGCGACGGCGGCGGCCCGGTCAGGATGCTTGCCGGGCTACGGGGGATTATGGAAGATGGGTGGGACAACAGCGGCGCTCATCAAGCGGGAGGCACAGTGCGCCTGATCCAGGTGGCCCAGCAGGCACATGACCTCCAGCGGGCCGCAGAGTTCTATGCACAATTGCTAGGGGTGCAGCCGGCGGCGGTCTACGACCCGCCAGGGCTGCTGTTTTTCGACCTCGACGGCGTCCGGCTCTTGCTGGAGCGCGGCGCGCCGTCGGCGGCCCTCTATTTGGAGGTAGAGGACGTCCGGACGAGCATCAGCGTCCTGCAGGGCCAAGGAGTGGAGGTAGTTGCGATGCCGCATGTGATCTTTCACCATGGCGACGCCGCCCTGGGTCCGGCAGGGACCGATGAGTGGATGGCCTTCATCCGCGACTCGGAAGGGAACACGGTGGGGCTGGTCAGCCGGCATCCTCCGGCCGTTGTGCGGGGAATGGCCCCGGACTAGGCTCTAGCCGGAAGGGAGCAGCCATGCAAAAAGATTTCCACTTGCCTGTGGTTCGAGAACCAGGCCGAAGAGGCCGCCGAGTTCTACGTGTCAGTCTTCGGCGATTCCAGGATTATGGACGTCTCGCGGTTCGGTGAGGTTGGTCCCGGTCAGGCCGGGAAGGTCATCACCGTTGAGTTTGAGATTGAGGCCGAAGGTTCATGGCACTCAACGGGGGAGCGTCGGCCAATTTCACGGAAGCCGTCTCGTTTGTGGTCGACTGTTCTGACCAGGAGGAAGTGGACCGCTACTGGTCGGCGCTGACCGACGGCGGGGCGGAGAGCCAGTGCGGCTGGTTGAAGGACCGCTACGGCGTCTCCTGGCAGATTGTGCCGTCTGTCCTGGGCTCACTGATTGGCGGTCCGGATCCACACCAGCAAGGTCGGCCTGGTTCCTCCGGTCCTTAGATGCCGGCCGCTGCTGACGACCGTGTCGTTTGACGGTTTGCGCAACGACTCAATGCCCACGCGGCCCGAAGCCCGGGAGGCTGCCGCACCCAGGTCACGCACGGGCCCGGCGTAGACCCACTGCTTACTGCAGCTCAGGGGTAGGCGATGCCTTCGGTGGCGATACGCTGACCCATCTGGCCCACCTTGTCCCGTGCGCCCTCTTCCTGGGCGAAATTCTGGCGGAGCAGGGCCGCGACCTCGGCCGCGCCGCGCGCTTCAGCGTTCACGACCAGGGTCTGATAGACGGCGATTTCGTGGTGCTCGGTCTCCAGGGCACCGGCAAGGATCACAACATCAACCAGGGAGTTATCGGTCTTGCCGAGCATCGAGTTCCCTTCCTTGGCCATCGCTGTGGTGACCGGAGAAGGCGAATCGCTGACCTTCTCGCCCAACAACTCAAAGGAACGCTCAATATTGGCGATCTGCTGTTTCGTCTCCTCGGCGTGCTCCTTCAGCAGCGCCTTCAGTTCCGGCCGGCGCGCTGCTTTCTCAAGCTCTCCGAGCATGGCCAAGGTGTCACGCTCCATGGTCAGCGCAGAACCAAGTTTGTAGCTGAAAATCTCTTCCGGGGTCTTAAAATTTTCAAACACAGTCTCTCCTTCGATGACGGTCCGTTCCCTACGAGCAGCCAGATTCAAGGAACGGTAAACGATCAGTCTGCCGGCGGCTCTGGTTCAACCATCATTCCCCTGCAGCAGGACAAACTGAACCCCCCCGATCAAACCTCAGCCTCAAGCAGCCATATCAAGACCTGGAGGTGAGATTCCATGAGTCCGGCGCAGACCATGAGAACTACCGCCCCTGGGACTTCCCTGCACGCTCAGCCCTTGCTATAGGCGAGGACATCTTTTAGTCACAGCTTGCCTCTGGCCATCGTTAGCTCTCTGAAAACTGGCATAACCTGCAACCGCCGCCCGTGCCGTCAACCACGTCGCTCCGCAGAGGATTTCAATTGCAACGCATCCGGCCACGCGGAGGTTTCTTTGAGTCAACGCGGCTATGTTCAAATGATGCTAAGTGAACTTAGTATGACTTTAATTGCCAGCGGATTTCTGGAGAGACAGCCGTTTCCGATCGGCAGCGGCCAGCGAGATATGGAGTGCGAAATGACTGCAGCATCACATGGCCCGGTTGGCAACGACATGAGCCGGACCAATATCCAGAAAGCCGCGCTGGTGACCGGTGCGGTGTTTTTACTGTTCGGTGTTTTGGGCTTCATCCCTGGCGCGACGACGAACTACGGTCAGCTGGGTTTTGCCGGGCCTGGTTCGGAGGCCTTGTTACTGGGCCTGTTCCAGGTCTCGATCCTGCATAACATCGTTCATTTTCTCTTCGGTGTGGCCGGTGTGCTGATGGCCCGGAGCGCCTCCGGCGCGCGGAACTTCCTGATCGGGGGAGGGGCGGTCTACCTGGTCCTTTGGATCTATGGCCTGGTCATCGGCCATGAAACCGCTGCCAACTTCGTCCCGTTTAACCATGCCGACAACTGGCTGCATCTGTTCCTGGCCGTTGGCATGATCGGTGTCGGTCTCCTTCTTGCCCGGGGCGCAGTGCCGCGTCGTCGATAGCGCGCCTCTAGAGTCGCAAAGGCTTTCGGGTATAGGCGCGGAGATGGACCGTCGTTCGTTTGCCTGCCGGAAACGTGGGCATCGTCCGGACACCGCGCCATTCATGATCGAACAGGACGAGGTGGACCTCTGGGAGCTATGGCCTGGGGTACTTGGCCAACGGCGGAAGATGGCTTCGTCCACCGCGGCGTTGTTTCGTTCCCCGGGGTTTCAAACCTATCGGCCGGCCCGGTGCTGTGGTGGTGGGAGCGGTTCAGATTGGTTTCTGCTTTATGGTTGACAAATTCTTACATTTCTTTGTCATCCGTGGACTGGTTCGTTGACTTTTTTGTGGTTTTTGCGGGGTTCCCGGGATACGTTCAGAGGAATGTGAAGTGCTTTCCCTGAACAGTACGGAGCTGGAAACGTGAGTGTTCCCGAATTTGTAGTGCATTTCCTTGTCAGTCCGGGCGGATCAGCGGCCCGGTGTTGTAGGTGAGCGCGGAAGTGGCCGGGAACAAAGGCAGGAACTTGCGTGGCCCGGATCCGCTGGAGTCGCTTACGGGCAGGATCGCCGAAGGCGATGAGGAGGCTTTCGAGGAATTGTATTCCCGCACCGTACGGCGGCTGTTCGGCTTGGCATTGAAAATTGTCCGGAGGCCGGAGTTGGCTGAGGAGATCGTGCAGGACGTCTACGTCCAGGTGTGGTCATCGGCAGGCAGCTGCGATCCTTCCCGGGGTGCGCCCCTGGCGTGGTTGTTCACGCTGACGCACCGACGCGCGGTGGATGTTGTCCGGCGGGAGCAAAGCTGCCGTGAGCGCGATTCCCGGCATCACCGTGAGACATCAGCGATGGGACAGGATTCCACCGAAGAGTTGGTCCTGCGCAGGTTGAAAGATGAGAAGGTCCTGAAGAGCCTGTCTACAATCAGCGCCCCGCAGTCGGAAGCGATTGTCCTGGCATACTTTGGCGGGCAGACGTATGCGGAAGTTGCCCGGACCCTTAACCTGAGCGTCCCGGCCGTGAAGTCCCGTATCCGTGACGGTTTCAGCAACCTACGTCAGTCATTGGGTCCTGCCGGCTAGGGCTGACACGGTTCGGGCCATGCGCCAGGCAAATCACGCGAAGTGTCATTTNTCTTTGAACTCCTGGGTGAAACGCCGGCGTGCTGCAGTCATGCTGATCTCTACTTTCAGTAGACCCCCATTTTAAGAGGGCCCACTGTCCGAGAACTCCGCGGCAGCTCACAGCGCACGAGCCGGACGAAGCACTCGCGCTGCTGGCAGCAGGGGAGGTAGACCTTGCCCTCACCTACGACTACAACCTGGCCCCCGCCAATGCTGACAGGGCTCTCGACTCCCTCCCGCTGTGGTCCACCCCCTGGAGTCTGGCAGTTCAAACATGCGACGGGCAGAACTCCTACCGGGACGCCCTGGCGGTCTTCAACAACTTTCGCGACTACGACTGGATCGGAAACTCCCGCAACCCTGCCGACGAGGACGTAGTACGCCTCATCGGATCCATGGCCGGATACGAACCCCTTGTAAGGCACCAAGCAGACAACCTCGACCTTGTCGAGGACCTCATTCTCGCCGGAATGGGCATCGGACTGCTGCCGGCAGACCGCCAAACCCAAGCCGGCGTCACCCTCCTGCCGCTCACAAAACCCGACGTACGATTACGGGCGTACGCCCGTACCCGCCGCGGCCGCGGTACCTGGCCGCCGCTGGAATTGGTCCTGACACGGCTCTCGCGCGCCGACAACACCAGCTACGCTTCCCAGTAGTGCAGAAGACTTCGGACATTCCAGCGTCGAAGATACTGCGCAGACGCTCACGCCAGTCCACCCTGAGAATAGTCGTCGACGAGTCTCTGGTAGCTATACCCGAGGCAAAGAGGCTCTGCGATTTATCACAGTTGCTATGAACCGAGCTCCCAATGTCCGGCTGGGGTATGCCCTAAGTGGACGGCCGTGCGGTCGACTTTGAACATTCCGTGCAAACGACTTCGATACATGACACTGGATCCGTGGGGAGTGTCGCCCCAACGGTGTCCCGTTTCCTTGGAAGTGGGACACACGCTCGTGACCTAGGCTCGAAGCAAAACGATCAACAGCAATGAAAGCGCTGGAACAGCTGCAGGAAGGGTGTGTTTGTTGGCTGAAGCATTGGGACGTGAGGCCCGCGCCATTCGCGATTACGTTTTTCACCTCACGGGACGAAGCCATGCAGTGGCTTCTCCAAAGTCCTAATCCCTGACGCTCCGCTTTGGCTAACAGTCACGGCGCCCAGAAGTTGTGATGTTTCCAGAGTTGGTGAAGGGACACTGTTCTTCTTTTGACGTCAGACGTACTCTTAGCGGAATCCCAGGCCCGGATGGAGGGTTTCTGGGGAAACGGAAAAGGGTGAATATACGAGATGACACTCAGAGACGAGTGGGACCAACTTGATTCAGAGACGCGCCAGTGGCTCCTGGATAATCCGGGATGCGTGATGGTGCCGCGCACCGTCACCGCCATGATCAAGCAAAATTCCGCGGGGCACGTCGACGTCGACGGGCACGGCCAGATGCTGCTTTCCCGTGAGGATCTGGATTTTATCCGCGAGAAAGAAACGGGCGTGGGTGCGGGCCAAAACAGCGAGGAATTGCTGTTCTTCGATGCAACGCAGCCCGGAAAGCGCGGATAAGCCCTGGGGTTTGTAGGACCACCTGGGGATACCGTTGGGCATGCCCGAGACCCGCCCATGTTCCGGTCCCCGCATCGGTGAGTTGCCGTGTGGAAGGCAACCGGGCCAGGGAAACCTCGATCCGGGAAGACGAGCGCAGACCCTTCGGGACGCACGTGCCGGTAACGAAGAAACGAATATCTCCGTTCCAGACCCCACTTCGTTCCCGGTGTACTGCGTCCTTCTGCCGGGGTGTTATTCCACGGTGAGGGTGCCTTTCATGTTGCCGTGGAAGTTGCAGTGGTAGGGGTAGGTCCCGGGTTCGGTCGGGGCGGTGAAGGTGCCGGTGCCGACTTTGATGTTGGCGTCGAACGCGTCACCGGTGTCAGCGGTGATGGTGTGCGCTTCGGTGTCTTCGTTGGTGACACTGACCGTCGCTCCGGGGCTCACGGTTTCCGTTCCCTGGTATTTGAAGCCCTTGATCAGTATTTTCGCCGGGGCCGCCGCGGGTGTTGAGCCCGGGCCGGAGGTTGAGGGAGCAGGTTCTGCGGTGGCGGCAGGAGCTGAGGGGAATTGTTCCGCCTGTGTGGGGGCGGCTGTTGTGGCGGACCCGGAGGTGCCGGGGGTCCCGCAGCCGGACAGGGCCAGCACGGCTGCTGCTGCCGCGAGTCCGAGCGCGCTACCGGTTCTGGTGTTTGCTTTCATGGGTGAACCTTTCATGGGTACCGTCGGTTGGTGCCTTTGTTCGCGCATAAGCGGGTCAGGGGTGTTCGACCCAGCAGGCCCGCTCCCGCTAAGGATTTGCGGCCGCTTTTCAGGCTGTGCGTTGTCAGGCTTTGAGTGTGGCGTAGATGACGTAGTTGTCGTCGAAGAGCCCGGTGGCGGGGTCGNCGCGCTACCGGTTCTGGTGTTTGCTTTCATGGGTGAACCTTTCATGGGTACCGTCGGTTGGTGCCTTTGTTCGCGCATAAGCGGGTCAGGGGTGTTCGACCCAGCAGGCCAGGATGGTGGTGGAGAGCTGGTAGGCCAGGGCGTTCCTGGTGATGTTCTCCGGTCCCAGGGTGGCGGGCAGGTCGGTGGCGTCCACGTGCAGGACGAAGCTGTCTTTTTGGAACACCGCTGACCCGTCGGCGGTTTCGTAAGCCGGGAAACCGAGGTTCGCGAGGCCTTCGATGGGTGTGGCGTCTTTGGCCAGGGCCTGCATCGCGTTGAAGTAGGTTAGGGCGGACGCCTTGTCGACGGCTTCCTGGACGGAGATTTTCAGGGCACCTTCGTTCAGGTGGTAGGTGCAGGTGAAGGTGTTGTTGGCCCAGTCGTTGATGGTGTGTGGGTCCTCCTTCAGGTCCAGGATGGAGGTGAGCCTGTCCATCGGTTGTTTCCCGCAGACCATCAGGGCAGCGTCGCTGGGACCGTCGGCCTTGGGTGTGTCGGGGGATGATGAGCCGTCACTGTGGTGCCCGCTGCCGTGGCTGTCGGTGTGCCCCGCCTCGGGTGAAGCAGCCGAGGGGGCCAGCGTCGAGACGTCCGACGGTGCGGTTACGGATCCGGCCGCTGTTGCACAGCCGGAGAGCAACAGGGACGAGAGTACCAACGAGGCCAGCAGGGGAGTACGGTTTTTCATGACTTCCGTCCTGGCCGCTCCCGCTAAGGATTTGCGGCCGCTTTTCAGGCTGTGCGTTGTCAGGCTTTGAGTGTGGCGTAGATGACGTAGTTGTCGTCGAAGAGCCCGGTGGCGGGGTCGTAGCCGTCGCAGGTGACCAGCCGGAGCTCGGCACCTGGGGTGTTGCCGTAGACCTCGAGGGTGGGGAATTCGTTCTTGCTGTAGAGGGTGCCGCGGTCAACGGTGAACACGGCGATGCTGCCGTCGGTTCGGGACACGTTGATTTCGTCGCCGTTTTTGAGCTTCTGGAGGTCCGCGAACACCCCGGTGTTCCCGCCGAGGGCGTTGACGTGACCGAGGATCACGGAGGGTCCCCGTTCACCGGGTGTGGGGGAGCCGTTGTACCAGCTGGCGGGTGCGCCGTTACCGGTGTCTTCCGGGACTTCCAGGGAGCCGTTCTCCCGCAGTCCCAGGTGGAGAAGGTCCGTCCGGACCCCGATCGAGGAAATGCTGAGGGTGACGGGAGCCGACGCGCCCATCACCGGCGGAAGCTGCTGTGCGGGCGGGGCCGCCACGGGGGCAACGGGCGGCGGGGTGGCTGTAGCCGGTGTCGGAGCCGCGGTCGTGCCGGGTGTTACCGGAGATGAGGCGGAAGGTGGGGAGCCGGCGTCGGGCGTTCCGTTGTTTCCTGCGCCGCAGCCGGCCAGGGTGAGCAGGAGCAGAACCCCGGCCACCGCAGAGGCCAGGGGGCCTCTGCGGTGGCCGGGATTCATGAGTGTCACAGTGATGGTCCAGTCAGCCCTTGCTTAGGCTGCTGATCCGGCGCTGCGGCGGCGGACAACGTAGGCTCCGCCGGCGAGGGCGATCAGGGCCAAACCGCCGCCGATAGCGAGGGCTCCGGTGTCGGTGCCGGTTTCGGCGGTGACGCCGGTGTCAGCGCCGCCTGCGGGCATCTTCATCTGGCCGGCCTTCAAGGTCCCGCACAGGGCGGGGGAAGTGGCGGCGAGCGGAAGGGTCGGTGCAAGGTCGCTCTTGGCGGCCTGGCCTGCCGCGCTGAGCGTGGCGGGGTCAAGGCCGTGGACGACGACCACGGCGGTGCCGGCTTTCAGGGCTGCCTTGGTTTCGGCGTTCAGTTCGAACGTGCGGTCAACGGTGTAGGCAGCGCCCTGGCCGCCGACCTTGAGATCAAGGCCCGCTGCCGGGCTCGTGTCGCCGCTGGTGGACAAGGTGGTCACGATGGGGCCGTAGAACGGATCGCCCTCGGTGGTGGAAATGACCTTGTCCCCGTCCTTATCGGCAGACGGGTCCGGGCAGGTGCCCTGCTTGCCGCCGTGGATGTGCTGGACGTGCGGGTACGGGGCATCCATGAACGTCGCCGGCATACCCGAAACTTTCAGGACAACGTGGGCCTGGTTGCCCGTGACATCAACTGTGATGGTGCCGGCGCCTGCGCTGCCGTTGAGCTGGCCCAGGGTCGACTGGTAAGACTGGTCCGCGGCCATCGCGGGGGAACCGGAAAGGGCCAGGGCGGCCAAAGCGAGGGTGGGAACTGCCATAAAGCGAAGTGACTTATTCATTGGAACAATCTCCTCATACACGCGCGTGTGATGTTGGCGCCCCAAGGAAGGGGATACCAGTACTTCGGAGCGGCACACAAAAAGGATGGGCCAAATTGTGGCCAGGTTCACAAACGTTTTGGGTAGGGCTCCGCCGGGCAGGTATCCAGCGAATTTTTCGAAGGTGATGATCCGGCTGGTTCAAGTAGCCGAAGCGCCGCGGCGGCGGCCCCTTGACGTCAACCGTGAGCCTGGCCGGGTCTTGTGCAGCAGGGCGTAACCGGCCACCGCCAGGGCCCCGGCGACCGCTTCGGCCAGCGCTGTAACAACTTTGGCCGCGTACCAAACCGGTTCATACATCGACGGCAGCGGCCCGATAGCAGGGACCTGGACATACCGGTACAGGATGACCGCGGCCAGGGACGACAGGCCCACTGCTGCGGCCGCCGCGAAAGCGGGCCGTGAGCCCGTGACCAGTACGAACACCGCGGCCAGGACCGCCGCTCCGGCCTGGACAAGGAACAGGGTCCCTTGCCCGAGACCGCCCGGCGCTGCCTGCTGGTAGCCCGGGGCGAGCTGGACATGGATCACGGCACTGACCACCAGGCCCGCCGCGACACCGACACGCAGCACCCACAGAGACCGTGAATGCGGTTTCAGTTCCGACCGACTCATTTCTCGGTTCATTTCACGACCAGCGTCCCGGTCATCTGCGGATGAAAGCTGCAGATGATCCCGTATTCACCCGGGGCATCCGGGGCCTGGAAGATCACCGTCGCGCCGGCCGGGACTTCAATGTCGAACCCGCCCTGGTCCTTGGCCGTGAGGGTATGGGGAGCGCTGTCCGCGTTCGTCACCGTCACCGTCGCCCCTGGCTTCACCGAGGCCGGGACCTCATACGCGAAATCCCGAATGGTGATAACCGCCTCGGCCGCCTGTGTCGACCCATCAGCTGATGGGGCAGCGGAACTGGACGCGGCCGGCGGGGCGGAAGAGTCCCCGCCCTGTCCGGCGCACCCGGTAAGGGCCGCCAAGGACACGGCCGCAGCTACGGTCAGAATACGGTTGATCGTTCTCATGACATTCCCCTTCGAAAGAGATGTTGTCCTCCACACGCCGGACGGCGCGCCCATCAGGAAACTACCCCACGCACATTATTCGTCACCCCCGCCCTCACGGACTGCCGATCAGCAGTAGCCTGTCTTGCAGATTCCACGGCAGGTGACCTTGCGGTGGCAAATGACCTATGCGTTTCAGGGGCCGCGCGCGGCCAGTTGATGCTTACGATGTAATCCCAGAACAGCTGCCCCTTGGGGCGGCGGGTCAACGCAGGGAGTGCGGCATGGAAGACGGTAAGTCCTTGAGCGGGCGCGTAGCGGTCGTAACCGGAGGCAGCAGCGGACTTGGTAAAGCCGTGGCGCTTGCCTTGGCCGCAGTGGGAGCGGACGTCGCGGTCATTGCCAGATCTCGTGATGACCTGGAAGCGACCATCGCCCAGATCAATACCAGTTCCCAAAACGGTCAGCGGGCGATCGGTGTGGCCGCCGATCTGGCCGACGCGGACGCGGTCAACCGTGTCATGGAGGATATCCGGTGGGACCTCGGACCGCCCACCATCCTCGTCAACGCCGCCGGAACGGATGCCCCCGGCACTGTTGAGGAGCTCGATACCGCTGCCTGGGACAGGGTCATGAACGTCAACCTCCGCGCTGTCTTCCTCCTGGCCAAGGCCGTGTTCCCCGGAATGCGCGAGGCCGGAGGCGGCACCATCATCAATATCGGTTCGGTAGCCGGACGCCGCGGATGGGCAAACGCCGGAGCCTNGCGGAAGAGTCCCCGCCCTGTCCGGCGCACCCGGTAAGGGCCGCCAAGGACACGGCCGCAGCTACGGTCAGAATACGGTTGATCGTTCTCATGACATTCCCCTTCGAAAGGGATGTTGTCCTCCACACGCCGGACGGCGCGCCCATCAGGAAACTACCCCACGCACATTATTCGTCACCCCCGCCCTCACGGACTGCCCGACCGGGACTGGCGGAATAACCAACCCGAAGGGTGAGTCATGACCGAAATCACTGCACATCACGGATTGTTCAAGGACACCAACCTGCACGTGGATGACACCGGCGGCCAGGGTCGGCCGGTGGTCATGATTCACGGCTGGCCGCTGTCCGGGGAAGCATTCCAGGCCCAGATACCGGCCCTGCAGGGAGCAGGATACCGGGTCATCACCTATGACCGGCGCGGCTTCGGGCGCAGCGACAAACCAGTGTCCGGCTACAAGTACGACACCCTGACCGAGGACCTGCACGCCCTGCTGGAGCAGCTTGACCTGAACGACGTCACCCTGGTCGGTTTTTCCATGGGCGGCGGAGAAGTCGCCCGCTACTTCAGCCGCTACGGGGCCGAACGGCTGCGCAGCGTGGTGTTCGCCTCCGCGGTCCCGCCGTACATGATGCAGGGTGATGACAACCCTGAAGGTCCCTTGACCAAGGAGGCGGCCGCAAAGATGACCGCTGACCTGACCAAGGACGAGGACGAGTTCTACGACGGATTCACCCGCGACTTCTTTTCCGTCAACGGAGAACTCAAAGTCAGCGAACAACAGCGCCAGGACGCCGTCGCGTTGTGCAAGCAGGCGGACAAGAAAGCAGCCCTCGCGTGCTTGGCCGCTTTCGGCGGTACCGACTTCCGGGAGGACCTGCCCAAAGTAACCGTGCCCGTACTCGTGCTCCACGGAGATGGCGACGCTACCGTACCCTTCGAAGGATCCGGCCAGCGCACCCACGCCGCCCTTCCCGGCAGCGAACTGCGCGTCATCACCGGAGCCCCCCACGGGTGCAACGTCAGCCACCCCGACGAATGGAACCAAGCCCTTATCCAGTTCCTGGCGAAGTAGCCTCAACACATCCGAACCGCCTTCACCCGCTGCCGGGTGGGGCTGCCCTGGCACAGGAGGTGCCCGGGCGGCACGCCTTCACCCGGCAGGCTGACGCGTTCGGAGGCCGGAGCTGAGGTTGACTGTTCCAGGGCTCACTGTTGCGAACATAAGGACGTCGAGCGCCACGGAAGGGGCGGCTGCGATCAGGGCCGCAACGATCAGGCCCGCCCAACAGACTTCACCCTGGCGCCGGCGGGGTGAAGACCGCGATCACGCTCTGGGCCGATCATCGAGCCGAGACAGATGACGGACGCATCATATATGCCCAGCCGACGCCGTCCATACGGAAAAGGACTCAGCGACCCATGCTCAGCTGCCCGACTGACGACATGCGCTGCCCGCCCCGTGGACCTCCGCGGCGGCTTATCGTCTCAGGATGAATGCGCCTCAGCTGCCGCCGCTCCTGTTGAGCTTTCCGTTGACACCGGCGGGGAAGAACCCGCCGGATTTGACCGATTCCGCGGTCAGATAGGCGATGTTCAGGACCTGCGCGGGGGTACGGCTGAACGCTAGAGCGTTGGCGTCGGCGGGCACGAGGTTGGCTACCTTTGCGGTTCCGATGCCCTGATCGAGGTCCGTTGTGCCGTCCAGGCTGTCGCGGGCGTCCGAGATGGCCTTTGCAGGTGCCTGCAGGTCCCGTGCGTACATGGTGGTTCTGATGATGCCCGCGTGGTAGGCCTCCACGGCAAGGATGCCGGCGGCCGCCTCGAGATAGGTCTTGTTATCGATAAACGGGGCAGCACCCTTGTACGCGGTGACGCCTACGTCTTCAAAAATGAACGCCCCGAGCAGGAAACTGGTTTCGTCCGTGAACGGGCTGAAGGTCTGGCCCGCCGTGATGAGTCCGGCGGCGAGGGCGGCGGCGGTGAAACTTGCATCAAGGTCGATCTGCGGGCGGGCCACCGCGGCCCTGCCCAGGGCGCTGCGCAGGAACCGGACATGCGCCTCTTCATCGGCTGCGATCTCCACGGCGTACTTCTTGATGAGGCCTCCGTCAGTGAACGGGACCTTACTGCCGCCCGTTACTCCGCCTTTCTTGCCCTTGCCGTCCGTGAGGCTGTCGGCCAGACCGACGCCTGTCACTGCACGCAGATAGAATTCGGCCTCAAGGTATTCCAGGTTCAGCGCGAAGTTCAGGATTGCAGAGTCACTGGGTCCATCGCGATCATCATCATGATCATTATCGGCGGCTGCTGACGTGGCGGACAGCAGCGCCACCGCACCGCCGATCCCTGCTGCGCCGGCGGCCCTGAACAGCCTGCGGCGATCAAGGCTGTCTTCCGCGCTCCGGGCCATTGCGTTGGTAATGAACTTCTGGTCAAACATTCTGTTCTCCTGCCATTCAAATGAAATGGCGGGGGCAGGACTTACTCCCTTAGCGCAACCCCAGCGCTGCGACACCCTCGTCGCCACGGCCAGACCGGCCATGATAACTGTCAGAGTACTCCCCCCGACTACGGCGAGGAAAGAGACCGAGCGAACTCCTGGAAAGAACTGAAGTCCACTATTCCCTCAGCGGATTAGCTTACTGAGGTATGTCGCGTTTACGACCGATATCTCTAGTCCTCCAGCTGCTGTCCGCCACGTAGTCCACTGGGGTTTGGTGCTCTGGTTGCTTCGTTGTGGAAGGGATAGCGTCTTGTCCGTCTACAAGGCAGATGACGGGAGCGGCGATGCGGGTATTGAAGGTGTTGGATCCGGGAAGCAACGCTGTGTCGTTCACGCTGATCGGCGTGACCGGCGTGGTGGAACCGGCGGAGCGGTATCTGGGGGTTGAGTAGTATTCGTGCAGCCAGTAACGCTAAGGCCGTTCTTTGAATTTGTGGGGTTAGGATCGGTTTATGGCCCTGGACTTCCTGACTGATGCCCAGGTTTCTGGGTATTGCAGGTACCAGGGTGTTCCATTGCGCTCTGATCTTGAGCGGTTTTTTCTAGATGATGTTGACCGGTTGTCGGTGGATCGGCGCCGTGGTGAGCATAACCGGCTCGGGTTCGCTCTTCAGTTGGCGACGGTACGGTATCTCGCGCTTTCCTGGAAGATCCTTTGGATGTGCCCTGGGCGGTGGTGCAGTATCTCGCTGATCAGATCGGTGTGGGCGACCCCTCGATTATCAAGAACTACATGCGACGTCGAACGACGCGATTTGAACATGCATGGGAAATCCAGAAGGCCTACGGGTTTCGTTCGGTTGAAGATTCCGAAGTGGAGCGGAAATTCGGAGAATTCCTGAGGGATCGTGCATGGGTCCATACAGAGGGTCCGGCAGCATTTTTCAATCAGGCAGTCGGGTGGTTGCGACGCAATGTGATCCTGCTTCCAGGCGTCACTGTCTTGGATCGCCTGGTTTCGAAGGCCAGATCCGAGGCTGCAGAGCGAGTATTTGAACTTCTTGCAACCGCTGCTCGGGACGTTGACCCGATGCTTCCCGGGCGTTTGCGTCAGTCGTTGAGGGTACCTGCCGGGTCTCGTTTCTCGGAGCTGGAGTCATGGAAACAGTTTCCGACACGAGTCTCGGGCCCGGCGATGGTCTCAGCTTTGGATTGGGCTCTGGAGTTGGAATCGCTGAGGGTGCGAGACGCGGATTGTTCAGTGGTGCCGGCGAGCCGGGTTGCTGCCCTGGGGCGATACGGGATGGCGAGCAAGGCCGCGACGCTGGTTTCGTTGGTTGAGCCGCGGCGCACGGGGACGCTTCTGGCGTTGGTGCGGCACTTGGACGCGGTAGCGGTCGATGATGTCCTTGATCTCTTCGCGCTGTTGATGTCTACCCGGTTGATCAACCAGGCGAGGTCGGCTTCAAATACTGATCGGCTGGCGTCATTACCTCGGTTGGAGAAGGCCTCGCGGATTTTGGCTTTGGTAAATCGGCAGTTGATCGCCGTCCTTGATGCTTCAGCATCTGAGGACAGCGTTTTGGATGCGGCCTCGTTGTGGAGATCGTTGGAGGAACTGGTCCCGAAAGATCAGATCGTGGCTGCTGTCGAGACGGTGACCGAGCTGGTTCCTGACGACGATGGCAGCGCGGAGGTTGCGACACGCGTCGCGTTGGCCGAGCGCTACCGGACAGTGAGGCCTTTCCTGGCTTTGCTGGCCGAAACGAGTTCACTGGCGGCCTCCCCTGCAGGGGAGGCCGTGTTGATTGCGGTCAAGGCTACCAAAAATACCGGGAAGGCCAGGAAGACCAGCTCGGTGCCCTTGGCCTGGTCGTGAACGCGATCACGCTCTGGAACACCCGCTACCTCGACGCAGCAGTCACCGAGCTGCGCGCGCAGGGGCGGGACATTCGCGACGAAGACATCGCCCGGCTCTCGCCCCTCGGACACACCCACTTGAACGAACTCGGCCGGTACACCTTCTCAACCACCAACATGCCCGAGTCCCTCCGGCCTCTCAGAAACCCCGCGACAGAGGCGAACTGAAGTGCAGAAGCACGAATTCTCGTTGCCCGGGCCGGGTCTATCGCAAACGGGAGTTTGGCATAGACCCCCACTCAGGCCTGCTTGGACACCGACTTTCCGGAGGTTAGGGCCATCAAAACCAGTAACAGAATCAAACTAACCAAACATCGCAGCCCGATGGGTTGTGGTGGACTGCGGGGGAGCTTGATAGGCGAAAATCCCCCGGGACAACAACGGTTTTGATCCACTAGCGCCAATGGCGGAACGGATCCTGCTCAACCCCCGAATAGCTCTCTCCGAGAACGCAGGAATATTGGCAGCGGTGAAGCAGATCCCCTCGGATGCGTGCACTCGTTCGGGAGGCCTCGCGTTGAGCGGGGAAGCGACGGCTCAAGAGGAGGCACGGCCAATGGTTCCCCAGTTACCGGGGTCGGTCGCCAAACACGCAGGGAGGCTTGCTCAGTGTGTCGGATCTAGCTTTTGCTCGGGGGCGACTTTGGCGAGCAGGGTTCGTTCGGCTAGTTCGGCGATCTTCCGGGTCGCGGGTGAGAGGTAGGAGGATTCGCGTTGAACCAGGGCGAGGGTGTCATAGAGCGGTTCCGCGAAGGGGACTGTCTTGATGTTCCGGGGGAACGTAGGGCCTTCGGCTATTGTCCGGCAGACGATTGTGTCGCCGGCACCGCTGGCAACGAGGCTGAGTGCTGTTTCGACGTGCTCGACTTCAATGTCGGGATCGATTTTGAGCCCACGCAACTGGGCCCGTTCCTGGATTTGCTTGCGCGTGGGATCGTTCCATCCGGCGTAGGCGTCATAGAGGACCAGTTTTGATTCGGCCATTTCTTCGATGGTCATTGGGCCCCTGCGGGTGCTGCGGTTGGCGGAGGCATAGATGACCTCATCGCGGAAAAGCGGTTTGACCACGAGTCCGCGTTCGAGGACGGGCAGGACCACGAGCCCGGCTTCGATTTCTCCGTTGGCCACGGATTCGGCGACGAGGGAGGAGTTGAGTCCGACCAGCCGGACCTTGACCTTGGGGTAACGCTTGTGGAACCTCTGGACGAGATCCGACAGGTCGTAGTACCCGGCATTGCGCAGGACACCGAAGGTGCAGACACCGCCCTCGAGAGAGGAAATCGACTGCAGTGCCTGGATCCCGTTGTCAAAGGACGTGACCGACTGCTGTGCGTGATCACGAAGTTCGACAGCTGCGTTGGTGGGAATGAGGCGGCGGCGGCCCCTGGTGAACAGGCTGAGTCCGATTTCCTGTTCCAGCCTGCCGATGAGCTCGGAAACCGAAGCCTGGGTTGTTTGGAGCTGTGCCGCTGCGGCGGTGAAAGAGCCGAGGTCATATGCTGCCAGGAAGGCCCTGAGCTGGGTAAGAGTCATAGGGAAAGCCTATGACTTGATCGCTGTTTTGAGGATGGCACCCAAATATTTCACGAAATATTCTCCTCAAAAGACCCATTTTTGGCTTGCATGGTCTGGGTGCGCCATCACGGAAAGTTCCCCTAGATCTCAGGGATCCCGGGTCTTTGATGAATCTAATTGATAGCTCTCATATGGGGATAGTCCGATGGTAATGATCGTGACTCATAGGGTTGCGCGATACCCTTTCCGTACCTACCGTTTTCCACATGCAGATCAACGAAGCCGACAAGGCATTCATCAACGGAAACTTCGAAACCCTCAAGGAACCGGCCGTTGGAGGCGTGCCGGCACAGCGGCTTCCGGCAGTCATCGAGACTGTCTCGACGATGCTCAGTGACATCGAAAAGAACGGCATCGATGCCGTCATCAAGTATTCGCAGAAGCTTGACGGCTGGGCCGGCACCGACGTCGAAATCAGCCAGGCAGAGCTTGCCAAGACCGGCGACAAGCTCAGCCCCGAGCTGCGCGAAGCGCTGGCCGCAGGCGCCGAGCGCACCCGCCTCTTCGCCATCGAACAGCGCGAACACCTCACCGACTTCGAAACCGAAATCCTGCCCGGTGTCTTCGCCGGCCAGCGTTACACGCCGGTTCCCCGCGTCGGCGCTTACTTGCCGGCCGGGCAGTTCCCGATCCTTGCCAGCGCCTTCATGACCGTCGGCGTCGCCAAGGCCGCCGGTGTCCCGACGGTCATCGCCTGCACGCCTCCGGCCAGCCCGACCGGTGGCCACCCCGCTGTTCTCCACGCCGCCTACCTCTCCGGAGTGGACCGTGCGTTTGCCGTCGGCGGTGTCCAGGGCCTGGCCGCCATGGCCTTCGGCCTGCTGGGCGAGCAGCCTGCCGACATCCTTGTCGGGGCAGGCAACGCCTACGTCACCGAAGCCAAGCGCCAACTGTTCGGCCGCGTCGGCATCGACCTTCTTGCCGGTCCCTCGGAAGTTGCTGTGATCGCCGATGAAAAAGCCGACCCCGAACTCGTCGCCGCGGACCTGCTCGGCCAGGCCGAACACGGTGTCCTGTCCCCGGCCTCATTGGTGACGACTTCCCGCGCCTTCGGCGAGGACGTCATCCGCCACATCGAAAAGCAGCTCGAAACCCTCGCCACCCGCAACATCGCCGGTCCGGCATGGCGCGACTACGGCACCGTGTACGTGGCCGAAGACCGCGAGACCGCTGTCGAGATCATGGACATGCTGGCTCCGGAGCACCTGGAAATCCAGACCGCCGACGACAGCTACTACCACGACAACCTGCAGAACTACGGCTCCATCTTCCTCGGAACCTGGTCCACCGTCGCCTACTCCGACAAGGGCATCTCCGGCACCAACCACGTCCTGCCGACCGGCCGCGGAGCCAAGTCTTCAGCCGGACTGTCCGTTTCCCGCTTTCTCAAGCCGCTGACCTTCCAGCGGGTTGAGAAGGCAGCCACCCCTCGCCTGGCGAACTACGTGGCAACCATCTCCGAGTTCGAAGGCATGGAGGCTCACAAGTCCACTGCTACCCTGCGGCTCGACCGCTTCAACCGATAGAAACCATCACTAACGAAAGGACTTCATGATGAACAAAAATATGCTCCGCAAGCGGTTTGCTGCATTGGTGCCTATGGGCGTAGCTGTCGCCCTTGCGATGGCCGCTTGCGGCTCAGGGGGCAGCGGCGGGTCCAGCACCGGCGGAGCCGAACAGAAGACCATCACCATCGCCACCTCCAACGACGCCCCCTTCTCCTTCACCGACCAGGCAACCGGTGAACTGAAAGGCATCGACGGGGAAATGATCAACGCCATCGCCGAGGCGAAAGGCTGGAAGGTCAAAGTCTTCACCACCGAGTTCGCCACGCTGATTGCGGCGCTCAGTGCAAAGAAGGCCGACGTCATCGTGGATGCGATGTACATCACGGACGATCGCAAGAAGCAGATCAACTTTACCGAGCCCTGGTACACCGAGGGGGAGGCCATGGTGGTTCCGGCGGATTCCACTTTGGCCTCGCGCGACGACGTCAAGGGCAAGGTGCTCGGCGCTCAGACCGGCACGGTGTTCAAGGAGCTCGTGGACAGCCTCGGTGGAAGCCAGGTGAAGCTCTTCGACTCGCAGGCGGCACTGCTCGCAGCGGTTGAAAACAAACAGGTGGACGCCGTGTTCACGGACAGCGCCGTCGTTGGTTACAGCCTCGTCCAGAAACCGAACCCCAAGCTCAAACTCATCGACCCCTACAAGCCCTACTACCCAGGCATCATCGGAGCCGGAGTGCGCAAGGACGACCAGCAGCTGCTGGACGATCTGAATTCCGGCCTGGCAGAGCTCAAGAAATCGCCCAAGTACCTGGAAATCCTCAAGAAATACGGCCTCGGCGAAGCCAACATGGTCAAGTAGATCCCAACTCACGCAGGACCGGCAGGCGTCCCGGCTCATTGCCGTGGCGCCGCTGGCCCTCCCCGACCCTGACCTAGGGACTCCTTCATGGACTTCATTACCAACACGTTCGCCGTGTTTCCTGCGCTCCTGGTTGCCGTGCCCGTCGTCGTCCAGCTTGCCCTCGGCGCCATGGCGCTGGCACTGGTCCTCGGCCTCCTGATTGCGCTGGCGCGTATCTCCGACATCAAAATCCTCCGCGGCATAGCCACCGTCTACCTCGAAGTGATCCGCGGAACCCCGCTGCTGGTGCAGTTGGTCTACATCTTCTTCGTGCTACCCAGCATCGGGGTGGCCATCGAACCAGTTCCGGCCGGCATCCTCGGCCTGGGGTTGAACTACGCCGCCTATCTCTCGGAAGTTTTCCGCTCCGCAATCCTGTCCGTGGAACACGGCCAGACCGAGGCCGCCCTCTCGCTCGGATACACGCCCACCAAAACCCTCTGGAAAGTGGTCATTCCGCAGTCATTCGTCGTTTCCATGGGGCCGATCGGCAACTACTTCATCGCGATGATCAAGGACACCGCGCTGACCTCGGTGATCGCCGTGACCGAAATCCTGAAAACAGCCAACATCCTGAACAGCCAGACCTTCCAGACCACGGCCATCTACACCGCCGCGGCCATTCTCTATCTGATTATCAGCCTGCCGCTTTCGCGCATCGTGGTAGTGCTTGAACGAAAGGCTCGGGCCAATGGCTGACGACACCATCATCGAGGTCCGCGACGTCCACAAAACTTTTGTCTCCGAAACAAAGCGGACGCTATGGAGCCGACTGACGGGCCGCCCCCACGTGGAAAAACGGGTGGAAGTGCTCAAGGGAGTGGACCTTGTGGTCCACCGCGGCGAAACCATCGCGATCCTGGGCTCCAGCGGATCCGGTAAAAGCACCCTGCTGCGCTGTATCAACAAACTGGAAACCATCGAAGCCGGGCGGATCTACGTCAACGGGCACCTGATTGGCTACGACGAACGCGACGGCGAACTGATCGCCGAGAAAGCCTCGATTACCGCCCAAAAGCGCACCGACATCGGCTTCGTCTTCCAACACTTCAACCTGTTCCTCAACAAAACGGCCCTGGGCAACGTCATGGCGCCGTTGCGGGATGTGAAGAAACTCTCTGCCTCCGAGGCCCGGAATATAGCCGTCCCCAACCTCGAAATGGTGGGACTGGGCGACAAGATGGAGAACTACCCCAGCAAGCTCTCCGGCGGCCAAAAGCAGCGCGTTGCGATCGCCCGTGCCCTCGCCATGGAACCCAGCGTCATGCTCTTCGACGAACCGACATCAGCACTGGACCCGGAACTGGTGGGCGAAGTCCTCTCCGTCATCAAAAAGATCGCCCAGCAGGGCACCACGATGGTGATCGTGACGCACGAAATGCAGTTCGCTCGGGAAATCGCGGACCGGATCGTCGTCATGGACCAGGGCGTCATTGTGGAGCAGGGCCCTCCGCAAACGATCTTCACCAATCCGCAGCACCCCAAGACCAGGGCCCTGCTCAGCCGCTCCGGCATCATCCCTCCGAACGACTAAGCAAAAGGAAGAGGAGGACGGGATGAAACGAAGAATGGTGAACGAGCAAGTCGGCGGCCCTGCTCGACGGACGGGGGACCATTGCCCGGCGTCCGGGTGGTGGACGGATGCCCGGTCCGGCCATAGCCGCTTCGTTCCTGAAGGCGGTCTCATGCCTGCCGTCGAGGGGCAGCCCGTCCTCTGGGCCCTCGCTGCCGCCGGACGGCCGCAATCGGGCCGGCCCCTCAACGGCGCTGGTGCGGGGCGGGGGTTCCGATGAGCCCAAGGTCGCTCGCTGAATTGCCACCGCTTTCATCTCCGCTGAACCCGGACTGCGAGGACGACTGCTATTTCTGCGCGATCCCGACCACCGCGACAGCAACGAGGAGTAAGAAGAGCCCGAGAGGCAACGGAACGAAACCGGGCATGAAGGGGTGTCGGAAAACGATCATCTACCGACACCCTGACACTGCCGGCGTGTGATTGTTAGCCGAGAAAGGCGGTTAATTCGCGGGATGAGTTGCCGGTTCGGCGTCGCTCATGCGGAAACTTGAACGGGCGCTCAAGGGACTAGACTTTCGGGTGGAGTCTAGAGCCCCGGCTTTAGGGATCGAAGGGTATCTTTGGCGCCATGGTCATGGAGGCCCGTCAGGGCGTCGGAGTAGGCCATGACAAACCGTTCATCATCGATGAGGGCGCCGAAGACTTCGCGGTCCGAGATGAAGGACAGCGGGTCCTGGCGCTGCCGGGCGGCGGCGGCCATCAGGGTGTCTTTCAGGCGGTCAACCACTTCGATGGGGTAGCCCTGCTCGTCGGTGCCTTCGTCGTACCGCGCCCAGCTGGCCACGATGGCTGCAGAGCGATGGATTTCGCCGTTGTTTGCCAGATTGATGAGGATCACCGGCAGGAGCCACTTGGGAATACGGTCTGAGCTCTCGGCGCACAGCCTGGCCAGGGTGTCGCGGACGTATTCATTGGAGAAGCGCTCGATGAGAGTGTGCTTGTAGGCGTCGAGGTCGATGCCCGGAACGGGCTGCAGGGTCGGCGTGGCTTCCTTGTCCATGTAGTCGAGCAGGAACTGGGAGAACAACGGGTCCTGGCAGACTTCATGCGCGTAGCGGTAGCCGGCGAGGTAGCCAAAATAGCACATGCCTTGGTGGCTGGCGTTGAGCAGGCGCAGCTTCATGAGCTCATAGGGTTCCACGTCTTCCACCAGCTGGACCCCGACGTCTTCGAAGGGCGGACGGCCGAGGCTGAAATGGTCTTCGAGCACCCATTGTTCGAAGGGCTCACAGACCACGGGCCATGCGTCTTTCACCCCGAATTCCTCCTCAATAACGCCTCGGTCCTCGTCCGTGGTCACTGGGGTGATTCTGTCCACCATGCTGTTGGGGAAAGGCACGTTTTCCTCGATCCACCCGCCAAGCTCGGCATCTTTGAGAGATGCGAAGGCGGTAAACATTTTCCGTGCGACGTCGCCGTTGCCCTGAATGTTGTCACAGGACATCACCGTGAATGGCTCCAAACCCCGTTTGCGGCGCCGGGCAAGGGCCTCGGTGACCAGCCCGAAGGTTGTCCGCGGTGCGGCTCCGGGCTGGAGATCGTGGATGACGTCCGGGTTCTCGGTGTTGAATTCCCCGGTGACGTGGTGGAAGTTGTAGCCGCCCTCCGTCACGGTGAGCGAGACGATGCGGACGGCGTCCGAGGCCATCTTTTCGATAACAGCATCCGGGTCGTCGGGGGCGAAAAGGTATTCAATGATGGAGCCGATGACCCGCGCCTCCCGGGTGCCGTCCGGGTTTTTCACCACGAGGGTGTAGAGGCAGTCCTGGCTGTCCATTACCTGCTTCATGCGGGCGTCGCCGGGCAGGACCCCAACGCCGCAGATCGCCCAGTCAAGTGCGTGGCCGGTGTTCATCAAGCGGTCCAGATACATGGCCTGGTGTGCGCGGTGGAAGCCGCCGACGCCGAAATGGACAATTCCCGCCGTCAAAGCAGAGCGGTCATAAGAGGGTTTGCCCACAGCAGCGGGCAGTTCCGGGAGAGTTGAGCTGGTGAGTGAATGCATGTGTTTAGCCTTTCGGAATGTGCTGGTCGATCGGCATGGAGCCCGGTTCCCGGGCCCATGGCGGGCTGGCCTCTTCCCGGAAACAGCCAATGATCCCTTGCCTTGCCGGGAAGGACAGAAAGTGCGTTGAACGTGTCCGGGATAAAGCCGCGCCTGCCGTTTTCGGCTGAACGCCCGGTGGAAGAGCTTCAGGTGGTGGCATTTACGGCCTCCTTGCTTGTGCAGGGGTCAGGACCACGGGATGATCCTGTCTGCCGCATGGCGGGTGGCTTCGATCAGCTGGGCGTTGGTTTCGTCGGATCCGGCCGCCCACGCTTGCGCTGCGGGGCGGTCTTTGCCGAAGAGGATGTGCCTGTCCACGAGCCGGGAAAGGCGCAGGTGCCGGGGTGTATCCAGGAACCACACCTCGTCCAGCTGCGCCCGGACCTGCTGCCACGGGGGCAGTTCCGCGAGGAGGTAGTTCCCCTCGGTGATGACGAGCGGTACGGCTGCGGGTACTTCAATGGACGCGGCCACCGGCTCGTCGATGGTGCGGCGAAAATCGGGCGCATAGACCACGTGCTCGTCCCGCCGTGCGAGGCGCTGCAACAGGGAAAGGTATCCGCCGACATCGAACGTGTCGATGGCGCCTTTGCGTTCCCTGAGCGGTGTGCCGTCGATGATCTTGTTTCCCAAGTGGAAGCCGTCCATCGGCACCACGACGGCGGATTCGGCTCCGAGAAGTTTCTGCAGGCAGGCGGAGAAGGTGGACTTACCCGATCCGGGGGCTCCCACAATACCGAGCAGCATTCTGTTCCCGTCGGCGAGGCGAAGCCGGAGATCCGCCACGGCCCGTTCCGCCTCCGGTGACCGGGGCCCCCGGGTCCCCGGCAGTCCGGTGTCAGCGAGGTCCATCAGCGGCCCGGGTAGACGACGGCTTTGAGCTTGCCGGGCTGCTTGCCCGCTTTGAGCGCTTCCTCGGATTCGGCGAGGGCGAACTTGCCGGTGACCAGGACGTCCAGATCCACCTTGCCGTCGGCTATCAGCTGGATGGCCAAAGGCCACGTGTTGGTGTAGCGGAAGACACCGGAGAGCCAGATCTCCCGGTTCTGGATAAACGAAACAGGGAGTTCGACGTCGTCCGCCCCCAACCCCACCAGGATGACCCTGCCCGCAGGACCCACCGCCTTAATCCCGGAACGGACAGCCTGCGGTGCGCCGGAGGCGTCAATGAACGCATCGACGTCCAGGCCCTCCACGCTGTCGGTCTTGGCGTTGAGCGCGTGGGTCGCGCCGTGTTCCAGGGCGAAAGCCAACCGGTCTTCTGCGATGTCGGTGATGTAGATTTCGGTGGCGCCGAAGGCGCGTGCGGCTTGGGCGGCGATGATGCCGATCGGGCCGGCGCCGGCGATCAGCACACGGCTGCCGGGCCTGATCTCGGCGCGTTCGCAGGCCCAGAGCCCGACGGAGAGCGGCTCGATCAGGGCGGCTGCCTCGTCGCTGACGCTCTCCGGGATGTCGTAGGCGAAGTCGCTCTGGATGCTGACGTATTCGACGAAGGCACCGTCGATCGGCGGGGTGGCGTAGAACTCGATGTCCGGGCACAGGTTGTAGCGGCCGGCCTTGCACTGCTTGCAGCTGCGGCAGGGTCGCTGGGGCTCGACGGCGACCCGGTTGCCGATGCGGGACGGGTCAACGGCGCTTCCGACGGCGGCGATCCGGCCGGAGAGTTCATGGCCGAGGATCAGCGGGTGGTCCACCACGTAGTCGCCGATCCGGCCGTGCTCGTAGTAGTGCACGTCGCTGCCGCAGACGCCGACGGCCGCGACCTTGACCAGAACTTGATCGGCGTCGAGCTGCGGCAGGGGCAGGGTTTCCAGGGCCATGTCGCCCTGGCGTTTCAGGACGGAGGCGCGCATGGTGGCCGGCAGTTCGGGGTGCGCCAGGGTGCGGGACTGGACGGTCGGTGTTGTCATTGGAGTACTCCTCTAAGAATCGAAAGTGGGGATGGCCGGCTACTTGACGGCGCCGAGCGAGAGGCCCTGGACGAGTTTGTCCTGGGCGGCGAAGCCGGCGAACAGCACCGGGAGGGAGATCACGACGGCGGCCGCGCAGACCTTTGCGAGGAAGAGGCCCTGGCTGGAGACGAAGCCGGTCAGGAAGACCGGGGCGGTTCCCGCCATCACGCCAGTGAGGACGCGGGCCAGGAGGAGTTCGTTCCAGCTGAAGATGAAGCAGATCAGGGCGGTGGCGGCGATGCCGGGCATCGCCACGGGAGCGACGACCTTACGGAGGGTGAGGAGCAGGCCGGCGCCGTCGATCTGGGCGGCTTCGAGCATTTCCACGGGCACTTCGGCGAGGAAGGAGCGCATCATCCACACGGCGATGGGCAGGTTCATCGAGGTGTACATCAGGACCAGGAACCAGATGTTGTCCAAAGCGCCGACGTTTTTGGCGAAGAGGTAGAGCGGCAGGATCGCTGCGACCACGGGCATCATCTTCGTGGAGAGGAAAAAGAACATCACGTCGGTCCACTTTTTCACCGGCCGGATCGACAGCGCATAGGCGGCCGGGATGGCCAGGACCAGGACCAGGACGGTCGAGAGGATCGAGGCAGTGGCCGAGTTGATCAGCGGCGGCCAGGGGCTGACTCCCGAGCTCGCCCCGAAGAACTCCTTGTAGGCGTCGAGGGTGAGGTTGGCAGCGAGGGACGGCGGATTGGTCGCGGCGTCAGTTTCGGAGTGGAACGAGGTGAGGATCATCCACAGGACAGGCGTCGCGAAGAGCAGGGCCAGCAGCCATGCCGCGATCCCGGCGGCCGTATTGTTGCGGGTGGGGTCCATGCGGGACTTGCCGCGGCGACGCGAACCGGTGTTGAGGGCGGTCGGTCCGGGGACGGATTTCCGGGGTGCGGCCGGGGTGAGGGTGCTCATCGTGCTGCCTCCTTCTTGAAGAGCGAGAATACGGTGCGGAGCGCGAAGGTCGCCACGATGATGGTCCCGATGACCACCACGACGCCGGCGGCGGACGCCAGGCCGTATTCGTTGGCGAAGTAGAACGTCTGGTAGATGGCGTACGGCAGGTTGGCTGTTCCCAGGCCGCCCGAGGTGAGGGTGAAGACGGCATCGAAGTTCTGCACGATGTAGATGGCCCCGAGCAGGCCACCGAGTTCCAGGTACTGGCGCAGGTGCGGCAGGGTGAGGTGGCGGAAGATGCCCCAGGGGCTCGCGCCGTCCATCTGGGCCGCTTCGACGGTGTCCATGGGACGCGACTGCAAACCTGCCAGCAGGATGAGCATCATGAACGGCGTCCACTGCCAGACCAGCGACACGATGACGGCCGCCAGCGGCGCCTGGGAGAGCAGGTCCGGCTGGGGCGCGTTATCGCTGCCGAACAGGGACCAGATCCAGGTCAGGATGCCGTTGATCAGCCCGTAGGTGGGGTTGAGGAGTGCATGCTTCCAGATGAGAGCGGCGGCCACCGGAACCACGAGGAACGGTGCGATCAGCAGGGTACGGGCCAGTCCGCGGCCGATGAACTTCTTGTCCAGGAGCAGTGCCAGTCCCAGGCCGATGACCAGGCTGGCCAGGACCACCGAGACCGTGAGGACGATGGTGGTGAAGATGGCCTGGCGCAGGTCGGCGTTGGTGAGGACCTGAACGTAGTTCTCGAACCCGGCGAACCCGGTCTGGTCCGGGCGTAGGCTGTTCCAGTTCAGGAACGAAATGATCAGCGTCACCACGAACGGCAGCTGGGTGACGATGATGAGGAAGATCAGGGCCGGCAGCAGCGGCGCACGCCGTGCCCAGGCCAGGGCGCGTTCACGCGACCTGGCGTTCTTGGAAGGTTTGGGTGCGCTGTGTCCGGGACCGGGGATGCGCGCTGTTGCTGTAGTCATGATGTTCTCCTGCGGTGCTGCGGCCCGCCCGGGGGCGGGCCACAGCACCGATCGGTGGGTTATTACTTCTTGTACTTGTCGCCGATTTTTTGGGCGGCTTCCTGGCCCTTGGCCAGTGCATCCGCTACGGAGCCCTGGCCTGCGATGGCGGAGCTCACACCCTGCGAGACGGTCGTGCCAAGGTCCGCGAATTCCGGAATACCAACGAACTGAACACCGATGGCAGGACGCGGCTGGACACCGGGGTTCTTGGGGTCTGCGTTTTCAATGGCGGTCCGTTCGGCCTTGAAGAACGGGGCGGACTTCTGGAACTCGGCGTTCTCATAGGTGGAGATGCGTTTGCCGGAGGGGACCTTGGCCCAGCCGAGCTTGGAGGCGACGAGTTCCTCGTACTTCTTCGAGCTCGCCCAGGCGATGAACTTGCCGGCGGCATCCTGCTTCTTGGACGCGGCCTGCACACCCCAGGACCAGGTCCACAGCCAACCGGCGGATTTGGTCACCTTCACCGGCGCCTGGGCGTAGCCGATCTTGCCCTTCACCGGGGACGCGTCTGCCTCCAACGCGCCGGCCGCGGACGTGGCGTCGTACCACATGGCCACCTTGCTCTGGCTCATGTTGGTCAGGCACTCGGTGAACCCGGCCTGCGCGGCACCCGCTTCACCGTGCTCGCGCACCAGCTTGGTGTAGAACTCGGTCGCTGCGGTGAATTCCGGGGCGTTGACCTTCGCGTTCCAGTCCTTGTCGAACCAGGTACCGCCGTAGGTATTCACCACGGTGGTCAGCGGGGCGAAGACCTGACCCCAGCCGGGCTGGCCGCGCAGGCAGATGCCCTTCATGCCCGGAGCCGCACCGTCGGCCTTGGCTGCAAGGTCGGCCACCTCGTCCCAGGTGGGCTTCTCCGGCATGGTCAGGCCCTTGGCGTCCAGAATGTCCTTGCGGTACATCAGGAACGAGGACTCTCCGTAGAACGGTTCACCGTAGAGCTTGCCGTCCTTACCGGTCAGGGATGCCGTGTAGGCCGGAAGGATGTCCGCCTGGTTGAACTCCGCGTCCTTCGCTACATTGTCGAGCGGTGCCAGCCAGCCGTTGGCTGAATAAAACGGGATTTCGTAGTTGGACAGCGACGCAACGTCGTACTGGCCGGCCTGGCTGGAGAACTCCTGGCTGATCTTGGCCCGGACATCGTTCTCCGGCAGCACCGTGTAGTTGACCTTGATGCCGGTGTCCTTGGTGAAGTTATCTGCAGTCAGCCTTTGCAGGTCCTCCATCTGGGGGTTGTTGACCATCAGGACGTTGAGGCTGTTCTGATCGCCTGCCGCCGAGCCCCCACCGGCGCCGGAACAGGCCGACAGGGCGAGGGCAAAAGTAATAGTGCCGGCCGCGACTGCGGCCAAACGGGACTTGGGTCGCATTAGGACTCCTTTGTTCTTATGAGGTCGGGATACCGCTGTCTGAGCCGTCTGCAGGCTTCTGCGTGGATTCCAGGACCCAGATGTCGGGGCATCCCCGCCCCGTTCAAAACACTATGTGCACATCTGAGCGACCCGGAACCGCTCATGTGTTAAGTGACTCTAGTCATATATACTCATTTGAGCAATAGCCCGGACTCAAACGTTAAGTCGGTGGAAAGAGCAACGACATGCCCGAACAATCTCATGAGGAGCTTCTGGCGCGCATCGGAAGGGAGTACTACCTGGAGAACCGCCCCAAAGTGGAAATTGCGGCCAACTACGACCTCTCCCGGTTTCAGGTCGCACGGCTGCTGACCGATGCCCGCGAGAGGGGAATCGTGGAGATCAAGGTTCATTTTCCGTCCCACCTCTCGAGCGTGGACGTGTGGCGAATTGAGACTTCCCTGAACGTGCGCCAGGTCATCGTCGTGGACGCGGTGGGTGAAGAAATCCAGGCCCGCGGGATCCTGGCAAAGGCCGCGGCGGCGGAAATCTCACGTCAGGCGCCCTCCGGCGGGACCCTCGGTATTTCCTGGTCCCGCACCCTGGACGTTGCCTCCCGGCTGCTCGGAGAACTTCCCCGGTGCGACATCGTCCAGCTCGCGGGTGCCCTCCCGGCCGAAGCAGACAGCAATCCGCTTGAGCTCATCCAGCGGCTGTCACATTTGAGCGGCGGACTGGCCTGGCCCCTGTGGTCACCTCTGGTGGTTGAGGATCCGGCGACGGCATCGGGTCTGCTGCGTCAGCCGGAGATTGCCGGGGCGCTGGCCAAGGCGGATTCCCTTGACCTGGCTGTGGTGGCAATCGGCGCCTGGAAGCCCGGCTGCTCCACGGTCTGGGAACGGGCGGATCCTGCGGTGCGCGAGGAAGCGGTGCTGGCCGGCGCCGTAGCGGAATGTTCAGGGCGGCTGCTGAACTCAGCGGGAGTTCCGGTCGAATCCGGACTGGACGAGCGCATCATAGCCGTCACCATCAAGCAGCTACAGCGGACCCCGAAGGTCATTGCCGTGGCGCAGGGGAAGGCACGGGCAGACGCAGTGCGCGCCGTGGCCAGGGCCGGCTTTGTCACCACCTTGATCGTTGATGAGCCGCTGGCCAAAGCCCTGAATGACCAGATCGATGAGGAAAATAGTCAATGAGCGTTGTCATCGGAGTGGATTCCTCCACCCAGTCCTGCAAAGTCCTCGCCGTGGACGCCCAGAGCGGGGACGTCATTTCTTCAGGGGCGGCCCCGCACCCGGACCGCACATCGGTGAACCCCGAAATCTGGACGTCCGCCCTGCGTGAAGCATGGCAGGCAGCCGGCGCGGACCGCCTGGGTGGCTCCGTCGCCGCCGTCAGCGTTGCCGCCCAGCAGCATGGAATGGTCGCCCTCGACAGTTCCCGAAAACCCGTGTATGACGCGCTGCTGTGGAACGACACCCGCAGTGCAGCGGATGCGGCGCGCCTGCGGGATGAACTGGGACCCGAGGGGTGGGTCGACGCCGTCAACCTTGTCCCGGTCGCTTCGTTCACCATCACCAAACTGGCATGGCTGGCACGGAACGAACCGGACGCCGCGAACCGGATCGCACAGGTGGTGCTGCCTCATGACTGGCTGAACGGCGCCCTGGCCGGCGAGTTCACCACCGACCGAAGCGACGCTTCGGGCACCGGCTATTATTCCGCCGTGACCAACAGCTACCGCACCGACCTGCTGGAACGCTTCTTCGGACGCGTTCCTCAGCTTCCCCGAGTAGTGCCCTCTGACGAACCGGCCGGAAGCGTGCAAAGCGGTTGGGGAATTGACGGGGCGCTCCTGGGGCCAGGTGCCGGTGACAACGCCGCAGCAGCCCTGGGTCTGGGCGTCCGCCCCGGCGAAATCGTCGTCTCGATCGGCACCTCCGGAACCGTATTCACCACAACGCCGTCCGCTGTCCCCGATCCGACCGGGGCTGTCGCCGGTTTCGCGGACGCCACCGGCAACCATTTGCCTCTGCTGGCCATGCTCAATTCCGCCCGGGTCATGGCCGCCACCGCCTCAATGCTTGACATCGACCTGTCGGCACTCGATTCGCTGGCGCTGGCCGCCGACCGGGAAGCGGGAGGGCTGACATTCCTTCCGTATCTGGACGGGGAGCGGAGCCCCAACCTTCCCCACGCGACTGGATCCCTGACCGGACTCAGCAGAAGCAACATGACCCCGCAGAACCTTGCCCGCGCCTCAGTGCTGGGTGTACTCAATTCACTGGCCGACGCCGTCGACATTCTTAAACAGTCCGGCGTAGCCCCGGATAAAGTGCTGCTGATCGGTGGAGGATCGAAGTCCAGGGCACTTCGCCAGGCCGCAGCCAGCATTTTCGGGATGCCCGTCGAGATCCCGACAACGAAAGAATATGTGGCGCTAGGGGCCGCTAGACAAGCGGCATGGTCAGCCTCCGGAAGCCTTCCCGACTGGCAACGAAGCGTTGAAGCCGCCTACGAACCGGAAGGACACTGGGGCGCCGAGGTGCGGGGACGCTACATCGACGCCCGAAAAAACATCTACGGAGTCTGAGCTAATTGTGACGGACGCCCACTGGGCAGGCTCGAACACAAGGGTTCCTTGTGTTCCCTATATGAGGTACCGGTAGACGGTGGCGCGGGAGACCCCGAGCATCTTGCCGATGTCACGGGCGTTGATTCCTTTGTCCTTGAGTTCCCTGGCTCTGGCAGCGGCAGCGTCATCTAATTTTCGGGGCCTTCCGCCGTGGCGGTTGTTGGCCGCGGCTGCGGCCAGTCCTGCTCTGGTGCGTTCGATCATCGTGTCGCGCTCCAGCTGCCCGAACGCCGCCATGATTGTCAGCATGGCGGTGCCCATCGGGCCGGTGGTGTCCAGGCCCTCGGTCAGGGAGCGGAAACCCACTCCCCGTTCCCGGAGATTCTCGATAACGTCCAGGACACGCCGGGTGTTGCGTCCCAACCGGTCGAGCTTCCAGACGGTGAGCACGTCACCGGCCTCCAGCCGTTCCATTGCCTTGGAGTGTCAACTGCAACTTTGAACTGACCAGTGGCTGCAGTTTGTGTTGACCGGTGGCTGCAATGGACTGACCGGTGGCGGCAAGTAGTTTTGAACACTGGTCAGGCGCCTGG
>NZ_JBWZCI010000014.1:0-102085 GCF_059383495.1 Pseudarthrobacter sp. RHLT3-21 | reverse complement strand
GCTGGCGGACACGCACGGTCAGCCGCTGGTTCCTGCCCGAAATCGGGCCTCCACTAATTCGAGAGAAAAATCGCCCCACCGCTTGACGAAGAACATAGGGACACCCCCCCGCATGGCTCTTCCCCCCGTATGACCCGAAGCGACGGCCGGCTACCGGCCGTCGCTTCGTCGTCGGTGGCGGTATCCCTAGGATGGTCAGAGACACCGGTCGCGGGAATTCCCCGCCCGGAGAGGAGACCCTTTATGCATGCCATCGTTGCCCGCCAGTCCGGAGGCCCGGAAGTCCTCGAGCTCGCCGAGGTGGACCGACCGACGCCGGGCCCTGGCCAGTTGCTCATCAAAGTGGCGGCCACGGGCGTGAATTTCATTGACACCTACCAGCGCGGCGGCATGTACAAGGTTGCCTATCCCTTCACACCGGGTGCGGAAGCAGCGGGCGTTGTCGAGGAAATCGGCGAGGGCGTGGACGGCTTTTCCGTGGGCAGCCGGGTTGCAACTGCCGAAGGCACCCGCTGTTATGCGGGCTACATCGTGCTTGACGCGGCTAAGGCGCTCCCTGTACCGGACGGCGTAGACCTTCTGACGGCGGCAGCGCTGCCCCTCCAGGGTATGACCGCCCACTACCTGATCAACACATCCTTCAAGGTGGAGCCCGGCCAAACCGTCCTGGTCCACGCCGGTGCCGGCGGTGTGGGTCTGCTGATTACGCAGCTCCTGAAGGCCCGCGGAGCCCGGGTTATCACCACGGTGTCCACGGACGAGAAGGAAACGCTGGCCAAGGGAGCCGGCGCGGACGTTGTGCTCCGCTATGAGGGATTCGCCGAGGCAGTCCGGGACCTCACCGACGGCGCCGGCGTCCAGGTGGTGTACGACGGCGTGGGGAAGGATACGTTCGACGGCTCGCTTGCCAGCCTGCGCACCCGCGGCTTCCTCGTCCTGTTCGGGGCCGCCTCCGGGGCGGTGCCGCCGGTGGATCCGCAGCGGCTCAACGCGGGCGGTTCGCTGTCGCTGACGCGACCGACACTGGCGCATTTCCTGCTCAATGAACAGGAGCGGCGCTGGCGCTCTGGCGAGATCTTCGCCGCCGTAGCCAACGGAAGCCTGAAGGTCAGGATCGGTGCCACGTACCCCTTGGCCGAGGCGCGACGTGCCCATGAGGACCTCGAGGGCCGGCGCACCACGGGCAAGGTCCTGCTGGTTCCCTAATGGCGCTCGCTTACGGATGAACGGAATATGAACCTTCAACCAATCAAGGACACCTTCCGTTCACTTTCCTCAGGCAGAATCCGTCCGTGAGTGAGCATGAGTCAAACGTCGTGGCCCTGCCGGAAGATCAATACCGCCCCCAGCTGGCCGGTTTGCCCCTGGCCCCGCCCGAGCGGACGCTCATGGCCATCCTGGAGGAATCGGCCACCCGCTTCCCGGAGGCATCGGCGCTCGACGACGGCCGGCGGTCCCTGAGCTACGCCGACCTGATAACCGCGGTCCGGGCCAAAGGGCGGGAACTCCAGGCCGCCGGACTGGGCGCCGGCGACAGGATCGGCGTGCGGATTCCGTCCGGGACCAATGAGCTCTACATCTCGATTCTCGCGATCCTGCACATCGGCGCCGCCTACGTGCCTGTGGACGCCGACGACCCCGAGGAACGTGCACGGCTCGTCTTCGGCGAGGCACGCGTGGCCACAGTCCTCACCGGTGGGGCCGCGGTCTCCGTACCTGGCCCCGGGGAACCCACAGAACGCCGTGGTGTTGAGCACCCTTCTGCCGAGCACCATTCAGCCAGGCCCGGCGATGACGCCTGGGTGATCTTCACCTCCGGGTCCACCGGCACGCCCAAGGGCGTCGCCGTCCAGCACCGCTCCGCCGCTGCCTTTGTTGACGCCGAAGCCCGGATCTTCCTGCAGGAGGAACACCTCGGCCCGCAGGACAGGGTGCTGGCAGGGCTTTCTGTCGCCTTTGATGCCTCGTGTGAGGAAATGTGGCTTGCCTGGCGTCATGGCGCCTGCCTGGTGCCCGCGCCCCGTGCCCTGGTCAGGACAGGAACAGACCTCGGTCCGTGGCTCATCAGCCACGGCATCACCGCCGTCTCCACGGTCCCTACCTTGGCTGCACTCTGGCCGTCCGAGTCCCTGGAGAGCGTCCGCCTGCTGATTTTCGGCGGCGAAGCCTGCCCGCCCGAGCTCGCGGAGCGGCTTGCCGTCCCGGGCCGTGAAGTCTGGAACACCTACGGCCCCACGGAAGCCACGGTAGTGGCCTGCGCTGCTCCCCTGGGTGGTCCCGGTCCGGTCCGGATCGGGCTGCCGCTGGACGGATGGGACCTGGCCGTAGTGGACGCTGAAGGACTGCCTGTCAGCGAAGGGGAAATCGGCGAACTGATCATCGGCGGCGTCGGACTGGCCCGTTACCTTGACCCGGACAAGGACCGGGAGAAGTACGCGCCCATGCCGTCCTTCGGCTGGGACCGCGCTTACCGTTCCGGCGACCTGGTCCGCTACGAAGCCGCCGGACTGATCTTTATGGGCCGCGCCGACGAACAGGTCAAGCTCGGTGGACGCCGGATCGAACTGGGCGAAATTGACGCCGCACTGCAGGCCCTCCCCCACGTCGCCGGAGCGGCGGCGGCCGTCCAGACAACCGCTGCGGGCAACCAGATCCTGGTGGGATACCTGGCTGCTGCTGATGCGGACCTGGATCTGGTGGCAGCCCGCGGCCTCCTGGCGGCGAGCCTCCCCGCACCGCTCATTCCGCTGCTGACCGTCGTCGACTCCCTGCCTACGAAAACCAGCGGCAAAGTGGACCGTCATGCCCTGCCCTGGCCACTGGCCGGGACGGGTGCGGCGGAGGCTGACGCTGCCCCGTTGAACCTGCCGGAAGATGCCGCCTGGGTGGCCGAACAGTGGACTGCCGTCCTTGGCAGCCCCGTATCAAGCCTCGACGCCGACTTCTTCGCCTACGGCGGCGGCTCGCTGTCGGCTGCCCAGCTGGTCTCCGCCCTCAGGGGCCGGTACCCGACCATCACGGTCGCCGACATCTATGCCACGCCCAGGATCGGGGCCCTGATTGATGCGGCCCGCCAGACACTTCCCGACGGAGTGCCCGCCGGACCGGCGCCGTCCAGGACTGTGCGCCCCACCGCGTTCAAGTCCCAGGTCTTCCAGACGCTGATGGGCATTCCCTTGCACATCCTGGTGGGGATGCGCTGGCTGACCTACCTGATGGCGGCAAACAACGTGCTGGCCGCCTTGGCAGGGTTCAGCGCCGCCCCCACAGTTTCCTGGTGGTGGGTAGCCGCGTCCTGGCTCGTCTTCGTCTCCCCGGCCGGCCGGATGCTGATTTCCGTGGCCGCGGCCCGGATCCTGCTCCGGAAGGTGGGGCCGGGGACGTACCCGCGCTCCGGGCGGGTACACCTGCGCCTCTGGCTGGCCGAACAGATCCAGGACCTCGCCGGCGCCATCAGCCTCGCCAGCGCACCGTGGGTGCCGTACTACGCCCGGGCGCTGGGCGCCAAGATCGGCAACAACGTCCAGCTGCACTCGCTTCCCCCGGTTACCGGGCTGCTTTCCCTCGGCAGTGGCTCCAACGTTGAGCCTGAGGTGGATCTTTCCGGTTGGTGGATCGACGGGGACATCGTCCACATCGGGGCGGTCCACATCGGGGCAGGAGCCAGCGTCGGGGCGCGCAGCACGCTGATGCCCGGCGCTTCCATCGGCGCCGGCGCCCAGGTGGAGCCGGGCTCGGCGGTCCTCGGCAAGGTGAAGGCCGGCCACCACGTTGCCGGGTCCCCGGCCGAGCGTCGGGGCAAGGCCAAGCACTCGCTGCCGGACACTCCCGCAGAACATCGGCTGATTGGCCGGCTCTGGTTCGCCGGATTCGCCGTGGCGTCAGCCGTGCTGGCCCTGATCCCCTACGTCTCCGCCGCCGCCGCGGCACTGGTGGGCTTTAGCTTCATCCAGGGCAGTGAATCGCTCTCCGCCGCCGTCCCGCAGCTCCTGCTCGCCCTTGCACCCGCGGCCCTCGTGTGGTTCGTCGTCAACCTGCTGCTCATTTTGATCACTACCCGGTTGCTCGGCATCGGCTTGGCGGAGGGCTACTACCGCGTCCGCAGCCGGATCGGCTGGCAGGTCTGGGCCACGGAACGTGTGCTGGACCTGGCCCGCGACCTGCTCTTCCCGATTTACGCGAGCCTCTTCACACCGGTCTGGCTGCGCCTCCTCGGTGCCAAGATCGGCAAAAATGTCGAGGCCTCCACTGTGCTGCTCATACCCAAGATGACCACCGTGGGAGAGGGCGCCTTCCTGGCCGACGACACCATGGTGGCCTCCTACGAGCTCGACGGCGGGTGGCTGCGGATTGCGCCCGCGAAGATCGGCAAGCGCTCCTTCCTCGGCAACTCCGGCATGACGGCTGCCGGCCGGAACGTCCCCAAGAACTCACTCGTCGCCGTCCTGTCGGCCACACCGGCCAAGGCCAAGTCCGGGACGTCGTGGCTGGGCAGTCCGCCCGTGCGGCTCCGGCGCACCGCCATCGCCTCGGATGACACGCGTACCTTCCAGCCGCCGCTGCGGCTCAAGTTTGCCCGCTGCCTCTGGGAACTGGGCCGTTTCATCCCCGTCATGACTACGGTCTCAATCGCGGCCGCCGTGATGCTTGCTTTTGACTGGCTGGCCGCCGCCTACAACTACGGGATTGCCGCAGCCCTGGGCGGCGTCGTTATGCTGCTGGCGGGCGCGGTGGCCGCGGGCAGCGCCGTCGTCGCCAAATGGGTCCTGGTGGGACGGATCCGTGCCGGTGAGCACCCGCTGTGGAGTTCATTCATCTGGCGCAACGAGGTGGTGGATACGTTTATCGAAATGGTCAGCGCCCCCTGGTTCGCGCGGGCAGCCACCGGGACACCGGCCCTGGTCTGGTGGCTCCGGTCGCTTGGCGCGCGGATCGGCCGCGGCACGTGGTGCGAAAGCTATTGGCTTCCGGAGGCGGACTTGGTCACCCTCGGGCGGAACTCCACCGTCAACCGTGGTTGTGTGGTCCAGACGCACCTGTTCCACGACCGTGTCATGAGCCTGGACACTGTTACCCTCGAAGACGGAGCGACCATGGGGCCACATGGTGTCATCCTGCCGCAGGCGAGCATCGGAGCCGGTGGAACCGTTGGACCGGCGTCGCTGGTGATGCGGGGCGAATCGGTTCCAGCCGCGACCTATTGGATGGGTAACCCGGTGAGCCCCTGGAGCGGTCCCGCAGGGTCCGCTCCAAAACCACGGTAGCCCGCAGTACCAGCTGTCCCGCCGCCCTACGCTGATCGGAAAGACCGTCTTATGAGTTCCCCCGCACCGAGCCCGACGGCCGCGAGTACCGGCCCTGCCCGCACGTCGGAGCAGGATGCTTCAGCACCTGATCCCTACATGCCGGGCCATGGCACGAACGCGTACAAAGTCAGCCGCTACGAACTGGACCTTGACTACAAGCTCAGCAGCAACCGCCTGAGCGGGCGCGCGGTCCTGAATGCCGTCACCCAGTATGCGACGGCGGCCGTGGTGCTGGACCTGATCGGGCTCCGGGCCACGAAGATCCAGCTCAGCGGGCGCCGGGTAAGAAAGTTCAGCCAGCGCGCCGGGCAGTTGGTTATTGTGCCCGAGGCCGCACTGCCGGCGGGCGAGGAATTTACCCTGGACATCCGCTACGAAGGCAACCCTGGTCCCCGGCGCGGGTTCTGGGGCGAGGTGGGCTGGGAGGAACTCACCGACGGCGTCCTCGTGGCTGGCCAGCCGAACGGCGCCGCCTCCTGGTTCCCCTGCAACGACCACCCCGGCGACAAGGCCAGCTACAAAATCAGCGTGACCACCGACGCCAATTACCGGGCCGTGTGCAACGGCACGCTGATCTCTCACACCAGCAGGTCCAGCCGCGAGACCTGGGTCTACGAGCAGGCCGAACCCATGGCCACGTACCTTGCCACGGTCCAGATCGGCCGGTATGAGTTCCTCACGCTGACTCCCTTCCCCGTGGACGGCCAGGTTCCGCAGTTCGCCGCCGTCCCGGCGATGTTGGTCGACGCGGCCCGTGACGGCCTGGCGAGGCAGCCGGAAATGATGCGCACCTTTGCCAGCTGCTTCGGGCCCTACCCGTTCCCGGAATATTCCGTGGTGGTGACCGAAGACGAGCTGGAAATACCGCTTGAGGCGCAGACGCTTTCCATTCTGGGCCGGAACCACCTGACGCAGGAGTGGGAGTCCCAGCGGCTTATCGCCCACGAGCTCGCGCACCAGTGGTTCGGGAACTCCCTCACTGCCGCATCCTGGGCGGACATCTGGCTCCACGAGGGCTTTGCCTGCTACGCGGAGTGGATCTGGTCCGAGGAAGCGGGCGTCCTGCCTGTCGCGGACCGGGCCGCCGCGGCCTGGCGGAAGCTGGCCGCCGGCAGCCAGGACATCATCGTGGGCGATCCCGGGCCGGAGCTGATGTTTGATGACCGCGTCTACAAGCGCGGAGCCCTGGCCCTGCATGCCCTGCGGATCCGCTGCGGCGACCTGGCATTTTTTGCGCTGTTGCACGACTGGACGGATGCCCACCGCCACGGTTCGGTGTCCACGGCGACCTTTATCCTCGCCGCGGACCGGGCCACCGGCCTGGACACTGAGGCATTGCTGCACCCGTGGCTGCTCGAGGCGGCCCTTCCGCCCCTGCCTGTGCGCTGACAGGCACGGAGCGCTGACAGGCAGCAGCTCTCCTACCCGGCCGGCGCGCTACCTGACGGTTCGTGAAACCGCGACGGCGGCGCGGAAGTTGAGCGGGAGGCCCGCCTCGCCGGCGGCCAGGTCCCGGATTTCCGGGCGGGACAGAACGTCGAGGGTGTCCGGGGCGGTAACGAGGCCGTCGCCCGTCATCTTGAGCCAGGCTTCCTTGCGCGCCCAGAGCCGTGCCCGCTCCTGCAGCAGCTGAGGCCCGGCCAGCCCGGCGAGGGCCGCGCGCTCGGCGGCGGTGAGGGCCACGCCGTCGAACCCTTCAAAGGCCATGCCGGACGGGTCCGCCAGGTCCACGCCCATGGTGACTCCGGCCGGTGGCTCCATCACGGCGCCCAGCAGGATCCAGCCGGAACTCCGGGACAGGCTCAGCGCGAGTGGCACCGGCTCGCCCTTGAGCGTGTAACTGGGCCTGCCGTGCGATAGCTCGGGGCCGGCGCCGCACCGGGGGCAGCTGAAGTGCGTGGTGAGGTCCGACGCCGGGACGTCCAGCAGTTCTGCTGCGAACGTTCGCAGGGCACGCCGGCCAGCCACAAAAACGGCCCGTGGGCCTGGCGCCAAGGCGGCGGCGCGGGCCAGTTCGGCAGGCCCCAGCACTACTGGCTGGCCACCCGCCATCGGGTCCTGCCCTCCCGGTAATCCGGGAGGGCAGGAACGCAGGACTGGCGCTGGCACCACCGGCCCCAGCATCTCTGGTGCCGGCCCTGCCATCCGGATCTGCGCTTACCGCTGGACAGCGCCGAAGCGCTCTGCAGCCAGGGCAACCGCGCTTTCGCGCGCAGCCGAAGCCTCATCAGCCGTCAGAGTCCGGTCCGTTGCCCGGAAACGCAAGCCGAAGGCCAACGATTTCTTGCCTTCTTCAATACCCTTGCCGGCGTAGACGTCGAACAGCGCTACGTCTTCCAATAGCTCGCCGGCGCCTTCGCGGAGCGCCTCGAGGACCTGGTCCGCGGGAATGTCCTGCGGTACAACCAGGGCAACGTCCTGGGTGGCCACCGGGAACGTGGAGATGTGGCGGGCCACAATCACATCCGCGGCTGCCTCGAACAGGGCATCGGCGTTGAACTCCAGCGCCACCGAGCGGGCGGGCATGTCGTGCGCGGCCAGGAGCTTCGGGTGCAGCTCGCCGGCGTAACCCACCACTTCACCGGTCCGCAGCGAGAGCTGGGCGGCACGGCCCGGGTGGAACGCCTGGTGCGCACCCTGGCTGACCACTACCTCCACGCCCAGGACGTCCCCGGCGAGCCGGGCGATGTCCAGCGCGTCAGACCAGTCCCACAAGCGCGGCGTGTGGCTGGCGGCCGCCGGTGAATCGTGGCCCGTAAGGACAGCGGCGACGTACAGCGGCTGGTCCGGGACGCCGTCGTACAGTGCATCCAGCACCTCGTCGGAAGGCTTGACGCCCAGCGGCGGGATGGACGGTGTTCCCACGGTCCCGCCGGGCAGGAAAACGAGGCCCGACTCGAAGAGCGCCAGGTCGCGGAACCCGCGGGAGTAGTTCCGCTTGGCCACCTCGATGAGCCCGGGGAGGATGGACGTGCGCAGGAAGCCGTGTTCCTCGCTGATCGGGTTCGCCAGCTTGACCGCGCTCCGGGCAGCACCCTGCTCGGCGACGCCGAACGTCGCGTTGGCGGCCTTGGAGACGAACGGGTAGGCCAGGACTTCGGTCAGCCCGGCGTCAGCCAGGGCCTGGATGAGCCGACGGCGCTGCTGCTGCACGCGGGTCAGGCCACGTCCCGGAGGTGCCACCGGAAGGGTGGCGGGGATGTTGTCGTAGCCCACCAGCCGCGCGATTTCCTCGGAGAGGTCTTCCTTGGTTTCCAGGTCGTTGCGCCAGCTGGGGGCGGTAACGGTCCAGCCGCCGTCGGCCTTTTCCACTACGGCACCGAGGTCCACCAGCGAGGTGGTGATCTGTTCTTCCGTGAAGTCGATGCCGATCCGCTGGGCGGCGAAGGCTGCCGGCAGCGCGATGGTTACGGCGTCCGGCGCGGTCCCGACGTCGGTCCCCGCCTGGTCAGCAACCCCACCGGCGAGCTCCACCAGGAGGTCAACAACACGCTGGGCAGCGATGTCCGCCACGTGCCAGTCAACGCCGCGTTCGAAGCGCTTGGACGCCTCGGACGGCAGCTTGTGCCGGCGTCGGGAACGGCCAATGGACACCTCATCGAAGTGCGCCGCCTCAACCAGGACGTTCGACGTCGAATCACTCACCTCCGTGGCTGCACCGCCCATCACGCCGGCAATGCCAATCGCGCCGGAACCGTCGGTGATGAGGAGGTCCTCGACGTCGAGCGTGCGCTCCTTGTCGTCCAGGGTGGTGATCTTCTCCCCCGCGACGGCGCGCCGGACCACGATGTCGCCGGACAGTTTGTCCAGGTCATAGCAGTGCGTGGGCTGGCCAAGCTCGAGCATCACGTAGTTGGAGATGTCCACCGGCAGGGAGATGGAACGGATCCCGGCAAGCCGCAGCCGCGAGGTCATCCACGGGGGCGTCGGCTTGGTGGCGTCGACGCCGCGGACGGTGCGGGCCACAAAACGGTCGCAGCCGGGCTTGCCGTAGACGGGCGCGTCGTCGTTGAGCTTCACGCCATAGCCGCCGGAAAGGTCTGCCGGGGCCTGGACCTTGGTGGCGGGGTCCGTGAAGGAGGTGCCGGTGGCGTGGGCGTATTCACGGGCCACACCACGGATGGAGAAGGCATAACCGCGGTCCGGGGTCACGTTGATCTCGGCTGCCTGGTCATAGAGGCCCAGCAGTTCCATGGCGTCCGTGCCGATTTCCGGATCCAGCCCGATGCGGGACAGGACCAGGATGCCGTCGTGGTCCTCGCCGATGCCAAGCTCGCGCACGGAGGCGATCATGCCGGCGGAAAGGTGGCCGTACGTCTTCCGGGCGGAGATCCGGAAGTCGCCGGGCAGGACCGCTCCGGGCAGGGTGACCACCACTTTGTCGCCCGCAACGAAGTTGTGGGCGCCGCAGATGATCCCCTGCACGCCGGACGGGTCGATGCCGTCGCCGGTGAGGGTCTGTTCCTGGCCTTCAGGGACAACCCGGACCTGGCACCAGTTGATGGTCTTGCCGTTGGTCTGGGGTTCCTTGACGATGCTCAGGACCTGGCCCACCACTATCGGACCCTGCAGAGTGTCCGTGGGGCGGTGGACGTCCTCTTCTTCAAAACCGACCTTAACCAGTTCGGCCATCAGGTCTTCGGCCGTTGCTCCGGCCGGTACTGCTGCGAATTCACGCAGCCAGGAAAGTGGGATACGCACTGTTAGATCTCCATCCCGAAGTGCTCGCTGAAACGTACGTCGCCTTCAATCATGTCGCGCATGTCGCCCACCTCGTTGCGGAACATAAGGGTGCGCTCGATGCCCATGCCAAAAGCAAAGCCTGAATAGATGTCCGGGTCGATGCCCGCGGCCCGGAGGACATTGGGGTTGACCATGCCGCAGCCGCCCCACTCGATCCAGCGCGGGCCGCCCTTGGCGCCCGGGTGCCAGATGTCCAGCTCGGCGGACGGCTCGGTGAACGGGAAGTAGTTCGGGCGCAGCCGGATCTGGGCTTCGTCGCCGAACATCTGCCGGGCGAAGCGCTCCAGCGTTCCGCGGAGGTCCGCCATGCTCAGGTGCTTGTCGATGGCCAGGCCCTCGAACTGGTGGAACACCGGGGTGTGGGTGGCGTCCAGCTCATCAGTGCGGAACACCTTGCCGGGGCACAGCACATAGATGGGTACTTCGCGTTCCAGCATGGAGCGGACCTGCACCGGGGAGGTATGCGTGCGCATCAGCAGGTGCGCCTCGGGCGGCTCGATAAAGAACGTGTCCTGCATTTCGCGGGCCGGGTGGTCCGGCTTGAAGTTCAAAGCGTCGAAGTTGAACCACTCCGATTCCACTTCGGGGCCCTCGGCGATTTCCCAGCCCATACCAACAAAGATGTCCGCCACGCGGTCCTGCAGCGTGGAGAGCGGGTGACGGGCTCCTGCCCGACGACGGCGGGGCGCGGCAGTGACGTCCACTGTCTCTTCCAGCAGGATCCGGGCGTCGTTTTGGGCTTCCAGCTCGGCGGTACGGTCCGCGAGCGCCTTGTTGACCCGGCCCCGGGAGGAACCCATGAGCTTGCCGGCTACGGCCTTCTGGTCTTTCGGCAGTCCGCCGATTTCCCGGTTGGCCAGGCTGAGCGGCGATTTCTCGCCGGTATGGGCCAGCCTCACCGCCTTGAGTTCGTCAAGGGAGCCGGCGCCGGCAATGGCGGCGATGGACTGGTCTACAGCGGCAGTGATGGCGGCTTCATCCGTAGGGTTCGGGATGGCGGCGCCCGGCAAAGTTTCAGTCATCTACTGTTCTTAGCTACGAGTCGGGGCTGCCGGTGAGGGGTGCAGCCGCACACGGTTTCCCGGCAGCGCATCCGTCACTGGCAGGTCATTCCGTGAATCCATGCTTGATGAATGCACTCGATGACCAGGTCAGGGCACACCGATCGAGACTGGCGGCCACTATCCTCCAGTCTAAGTGAAGGCTCCGGCTACCATGGCCTCATGACACAAGGGCAGGGCCGGGCAGCCGCGCAGCTGTTGACGCCTGGGCAGTTGAGGGCTGGCAGTTGACGGCAGGGCAGCGGGTACGGCAGCTGGCCAACCTGGCCAACGGCACCACCCTGCTGGGTCTGGCCGTTGCTGCGGCTGCGGGAACCGCCGTCAGTCAGGGCCCCCGAGGACTGGTCATAGCGTCCGGCTACCGGTGGCGCATTCCGTATGCGGGGGCCTTCACCATAGGCAACGTGGTTATCTGCCGGATCCGGACTGAAGGCCTGACCTCCAATCCGGCGCTCCTGGGGCATGAGGAAAAGCACTGCAGCCAATACGCCTGCTGCCTGGGACTGCCCTTCCTTCCGCTGTATTTCCTGGCTGCAGGCTGGTCGCTGCTCCGGACGGGCGATCCGGCGGCGGCAAATTTCTTCGAGCGGCACGCCGGCCTGGCAGCCGGGGGTTATGTTGACATCAGCGCATCAAGGCGGGCTCCCCGGGGCGCCGGCAGAATCGAGGTCTGACAATGACGGGCGAACCCAACACGAGGGCCAATTACAGGACCATCACCGTGACCGGAACGGGGACGGCCGAGGCGCCACCTGACCTGCTGACCATTTCCGTGGGCATCGAATGCAGGCGGGACAGCGTGGGCACCGCGTATGCGGATGCGGGATCATCGTCCGGCGCTGTATCCGGTGCGCTCCGCCAGCATGGCGTGGCCGACGCGGACATCCGGACGTCCGGTCTGAACGTCCGGCCGGAGTTCGTCTGGCGTGACGGCGGGGGCCAGCAGGTGACCGGGTATGTGGCCTCCAGTGTGCTTACCGTACGCCTGCGCCAAGTGACTGCGGCGTCCGGCGTTATTGCCGCCGTCGTGGATGCCGCCGGCGATGACGTGCGCCTGAACGGACTGGAGCTTGGTTTCTCGGATGAGTCAGCCGTTGCCGCCCTTGCCCGGGAAGCTGCGTGGCAGGATGCCGTTGCCCGGGCCGAACAGTTTGCATCCCTGGCGCCCGCGCGGCTTGGCGCGGTGATCTCCATTGCCGAGCACCCCGATGCGCCCGGGCCGGTTCCGGTGGCCCGGGTCCAGCGCGCGGCCGCCAGCGAAGCCATCAGTGTGGAAGCGGGCCACGCGGGCATTAACGCCTGCGTCACCGTGGTGTGGGAGCTGCAGGCCTGACGGTTCCCGCCGGGCGGGGGTGAGCCCGGCGCGCGGACTTCCGCAGTGTCCGGTCCTTGACTTAAGTTCGAACATATATTCGAATAGAGGACATGAGATGGGATGCACAAGCACTGATGCCCCGGCCCGCCGATGACCTCGGAAGTGGCCCATCACCAGCCATGCTCCCCCTTGCCGGGTTGGTCCGTTCGGTCACCACCCCCGAATTCGCCGGCATCACCTTCCATGAGGTCACCGCCAAATCGGTGCTCAACAAGGTGGTGGCCGGGTCGCGGATGCCGTTTGAGTGGACCGTCAACCCGTACCGCGGCTGCAGCCACGCCTGTGTTTATTGTTTTGCGCGCAAGAGCCACACGTACCTGGACTTTGACGCCGGGCTGGACTTCGACAGCCAGGTGGTGGTCAAGGTCAATGCCGCCGAGGTCCTCCGGAAGGAGCTGGCCAAGCCCTCCTGGGGCCGCCACCAGGTGGCCCTTGGCACCAACACGGATCCCTATCAGCGGGCCGAGGGCCGCTACCAGCTGATGCCGGGAATCATCACGGCGTTGGCTGACTCAGGAACGCCGTTGTCCATCCTCACCAAAGGGACGTTGCTGGCCCGGGACATTCCGCTCCTGAAGCGGGCTGCCGCCCAGGTGCCGGTAGGAGTTGGCATTTCCCTGGCCATGACGGACGAGGCACTCTCCGAAGCCGTAGAACCAGGCACGCCAGGGCCGCGTGCACGGCTGAAGCTGGTCTCCCGCTTACGCGATGCCGGGCTCCCCTGCGGCGTTATGGCAATGCCCATCCTGCCGTGGCTCTCTGACAGCGACGAAGCGCTCGATGCACTCTTCGGCTCCCTGGCCGCCGCAGGAGCCACCGGTGTGACGGCCGGCGCCCTATACCTGAAGCCGGGTACCCGGGAATGGTTTATGCAGTGGATTGCCGGGAACCACCCGGAACTGGCAGGCCGCTACCGGAGGCTCTACGGCACAGGCTCCTATGCCTCCAAGGAATACCGCACGTGGCTGGCCGCGAAAGTCCGCTACTTCAAGCAGCGGCACGGGTTCACCAGCGGCCACGGTTTCAGCCACCGTGACCTCGAGGACGATCCCCGCGGCGAGGAAGCCCAGTATCCAGCCGGGAGTATCCCGTCCATCCCCGGCGGCACACAGGAACGGCCGGCTGGGGAATCCCAACCGGCCGCCGCCGGGCCGCGTCAGCAGCCCACCCTGTTCTAGGGGCAGTTTCCTAGCTGGCCGGAATGACCAGGCCCTTGTACTTCTCCTGCAGGAAGTCCTTCATGTCCTGGGAGGTCAGGATCTTGTAGAGCTTCTGGACACGCGGATCGTCCTTCATCTCGGCCTTGACAGCCAGCACGTTGTAATAGGCGCTGTCCTTGCCTTCCACCAGCAGCTGCTTGTCTGCGCTCAGGCCGGCCGGCAGCGCGAACGCCAGTGTCACAATGGCGGCGTCCTTGTCGTTGAGGGCCTGCGGGAGGCTGGCGTTCTCAATCTCCGTGAACTGGATGTTCTTCGGGTTGGCCGTGATGTCCTTGAGCGTGATGGGGTTCTCGGTCACCTCGATCAGGCCCTTGGACGCCAGCAGCTTCAGGGCGCGGGATTCGTTGGTGGGATCGTTGGGGATGGCCACGCTGGCGCCGTCGGGCAGGTCCTGCAGTTCCGCGATTTCATTCGAGTAGAGCGCCATCGGCGGCAGGTAGACCTTGCCGACGCTGACCAGGTTCTTACCGGACGCCTTGTTGTACGTCTCCAGGAAGGTGGTGTTCTGGAAGAGATTGGCATCAATGTCACCGTCGCTGACGGCGGGGTTCGGCGTGTTGTAGTCGCTAAACTCCTTGTACTCGACCGTCAGGCCCTCGGCCTCAGCAAGCTCGCGCTGGACGTGTTTGATCATGTCCCCGGCGGGGACGGCCAGGGCCCCCACTTTGATGGTGCTGGACGCATCGGAAGAGGTGCCGGAACCGCAGGCGGACAGGGCCAGGACGGCTGCGATACCGGCGGCTGCGGCTTTGAGGACATGTGTTCGGATCATGGGGATCTCTTTCAGGATGGTGCGGGGTGATTTGGGGATGCGTGCGCCCTGGGGATGCCGGCGCCTTGGACTGCGGGGCGCTGTGGTCAGTGGTGGGAAAGCCTGCGGGCGGCGAAGTTCCCCAGCGACTGGAAGATCTGGACGAGCAGGATGAGCAGGATCACGACGCCGAACATGTATTCGGGGCTGTAGCGCTGGTAGCCGTAACGGAAGGCAACGTCTCCCAGGCCGCCGCCGCCCACCGCACCGACCATTGCGGAGTAACCGATCAGTCCGACCACCGTAGTGGAGAGCCCGAGCGCCAAGGCAGGCACTGCCTCGGCAATCATGACCTTGGTCAGGATGGTCCAGCGGGTGGCGCCCAGTGACTGGCGGCCTCCACGAGTCCAACAGGAACCTCGCGGATGCCTATTTCCACCAGTCTGGCAAAGAACGGGATGCCGGCAATCGTCAAGGGGACGATCGCTGCTGTGGGGCCAATGAAGGAGCCGGCGATGAGCCGCGTGAACGGAATCAGCAGGATCATCAGGATGATGAAAGGAATGGAGCGTCCAATGTTCACAGCAGGTCCAGGACCCGATTGACCACGAGGCCCAGCGCCCGGCTGCCGAGCGGCCGCGAGAGGAGTCCGCGGATTCCGTGGTCACCAGCAACACACCGGCGGCGAGCCCGAACAGGACGGTGAACAGCAGGCTGACGCCCACCGTGTAGAAAGTTTCCCCGCTGCCCTTGAGGATCGTCTCGAACCAGTCTGCCCAGAAGTACGGATCATTGCGGTCAATCACTTGATTACCTCCACAAAAAGTCCCTGCGACCGAAGGTCGGCTATGGCGGCGTCCACGGCGTGCCTCTCCCCCGGAAGTTCCAGCCTGGTCCGCCCGGTCTGGTGCCCGTGGATGGTTTCGAGTGCGGCGCCGAGGATCCCGACGTCGATGCCGTGTGTGCGCGCCAACTGGGCGATGACAGGGCGGTCCGCGGTCACGCCTGTAAAAGGTGATCTCCACGATGGTGTTCGCGGTCTCAGGAATCTCACCGAGGGGAAAAAGCACATGGCCAAGAAGGGACTTTCCCGTGGTCAACAACTCTTCGACCGATCCCTGCTCCAGGATTCTTCCCTGGCTCATCACGGCGGCGGAGTCACAGATCCGTTTCACGACGTCCATTTCGTGGGTGATCGGGAGCACGGTCAATCCCAGGTCGTTGCTGAGCTGCCGGATCAGGTCCAGGATCTGCTGCGTTGTTTCAGGGTCCAGCACCGAGGTTGCCTCATCGCTGAGGAGGACGGACGGACTGGACGCCAGGGCGCGGGCGATGCCCACCCGCTGCTTCTGGCCGCCGGACAGCTGGGCGGGATATGCCGAGGCCTTTCCATGAAGGCCGACAAGCTCCAGGATTTCCAGGGCGCGCGTACGGCGCTGCCCGCGGCTGGCCCCGGTGATTTCCAGTGACAGCTCCACGTTCGCCTGGACAGTGCGGCTGCTGAGCAGGTTGAAGTGCTGGAAGATCATGCCGATGTTGTGCCGTGCCGCGCGCAGTTCCGCCCCTTCCAGGGTGGTCATGTCACGGCCGTCAACGGTGGCGCTGCCGGAATCGGGACGCTCCAGTGAATTGATGGCCCGGATCAGGGTGCTCTTGCCGGCACCGCCCTGACCCACCACGCCGAAGATCTCACCTTGGCGGACGGTCAGGGAGACATCGTCCAACGCCCGCACCCGGGCTGTCCCCGAGCCGTAGTTCTTGGTGACCGGCTTACCGAAATCATGGCGCTCCTCAGAAGTTCTGTGCTGTGGTGAATCCGGAATGGCCTCCGGGGGAAACGGCGCGCGTCCGGCGCGGCCATCCTAAAGATTCTGCCAAGTCACAAAACCGGGATCCAAATCCGAAACATACGCCGCGTTTAGGGGCGTATGGCCGCCCTAAAATTCAGTGGGGAGCAGTTGAAGCAACAGGCGTGCCCAAAGATTCAAGAAGTGCCCGGACAATCGGGAAGTCGGCCGGGATCCACGGAAGACTGAGAGCTTCATCACGGTTCGTGGTGCTGATCCATTTCAGCTGGTCGTGGTCTTCGAGCGGCTGGGGATCACCGTTGGAAATCTCCGCCAACCACACCCGCATGCTGGCCCGCTCGTTCAGCCGCCAGCCAGCCGCCGTCCCGGCGAGGAGTTCCGGCCCCAGGCGGACCTCTACGCCCAGTTCCTCCCTGAGTTCCCGGTGCAGCGCAGCCTCGCATTGCTCCCCCGCCTCCACCTTGCCGCCGGGGAATTCCCAGAGTCCGGCGAACTGTTCAGGAGCAGTCCGCCTGGCTACCAGCATGCGCGTCGGCTCCATCAACGAGTCCACCAGTGCTCCGCCAACTACCTGTATCAGTCCACTCACCGCACCAGTCTATGAGGGAGAATGGTCTTCGGGCGTTCCCCCACCATCCCCTTTGAAAAGCAGGCACATGAGCAGCGTCGTCGAGACACCCACCGAGTCCAAGGCGAAGACTCCGCACGTTGGCGCAGCGATTTTCGCGCTGGCCATGGGCGGCGTCGGAATAGGCGTCACGGAGTTCACCATGATGGGCCTGCTCAAAGAGGTGGAACAAGGACTGAGCATCAGCACCCCGGAGGCGGGGCACCTCATCTCCGCCTATGCCCTCGGAGTGGTAGTGGGCGCGCCGCTGCTCGCCGCAGTCGGAGCCAAACTTCCGCGTAAACATCTCGCGCTCGGCCTTATGCTGTTCTTCACCCTGGCCAACCTGACGTCCTATCTTGCTCCCGATTACGGCAGCATGCTGGTTTCCCGGTTTGCGGCCGGACTGCCGCACGGCGCATTCTTCGGAGTCGCGGCCGTGATCGCCGCCTCACTGGTTTCCCCCACCCGCCGCGGTTGGGCCATCTCCATGGTGATGGCAGGCCTGTCCGTTGCAAACGTGATCGGCGTCCCCGCGGCTACCTGGGTGGGCCAGACCTTCGGCTGGCGGCTGCTGTTCCTCCTCGTGGGAGGTATTGGCCTGCTGACGCTGGTACTGCTGTGGCGCTATGTCCCGTACCAGGCACCTCATCCTGACGCGAGCATCCGCCGCGAACTCGGTGCGCTCAAGCGGCTTCAGGTGTGGCTGGCCATCCTGATCGGCATCGTGGGCTTTGGTGGCTTTTTCGCCACCTACACCTATATCGCCCACACCATGACCCTGGTGGCCGGGATTCCGGCGTCGCTGCTGCCCATTGTGGTCGCCCTCTACGGACTGGGCATGGTGGCGGGAACTGTCGTCGGCGGCAGGTTTGCCGACAAGTCAGTGATGGGCACGCTGTACTGGGTCCTGCCCGGCATCGCCGTCGCCCTGGTGGTTTACGCAGTCGCTGTGCACTGGCCCTGGTCAGCCCTCGTGATGGTCTTTGTGGTGGGGGCGTCCGGCTCCATGCTGATCCCGGCCCTGCAGACCCGCTTGTTGGATGCCTCGCCGGACGCCCCCTCCCTCGCTTCTTCGCTCAACCACGCTGCGCTCAACGTTGCCAATGCCTTGGGCGCCTTCCTGGGCGGCGTAGTGATCGCCTGGGGCTGGGGCTTCGTGGCGCCCGCGCTCGTGGGGGCCGTGTTGGCCGTCCTGGGCTTTGGCATCGCCGTGATGAGCGGCCTCCTGGAACGCAAGAAGCCGCTGGCCGCCTGATCCTGGGGAACGGGCGGGCAACGGCTTCACCGACGGATTCGGTGCGCTGAGAAAGGAAGGTCAGGCCTGCGGGTCCTGAGCCCCGGCCTCGGCGGAAACGTGGCCCGCGCCTGAAATCTGTCCTGCACCTGAGATCTCGTCCGTGCGACCGGCTTCGCGGTGCAGATCCGGTTCGAGGTAGATCACCCGGGCAATCGGAACGGCCGTGCGGATTCGGGACTCGGCACCATCAATCGCGGCGGCGATGTCCCGGCCGGTTTCGGCGGCACCCACGGAGATCTTGGCGGCCACCAGCAGCTCCTCCGGTCCGAGGTGAAGGGTCTTGAGGTGGATGATGCGGTTGTGTCCCCCGGCCTCGATGGCATTGCTGATGCGGGCCACGTCATCCCGGGTGGCAGACTCGCCCAGCAGCAGGGACTTGGTTTCGATAGCCAGGACCACCGCGATGGCCACGAGCAGCAGGCCGATCATGCCGGTGCCCGCGGCGTCCCAGATACCGTTGCCGGTGACGAGGGTCATGCTCACACCGACGAGCGCGAACACAAGGCCGAGAAGCGCCCCGAGGTCTTCCAGCAGGATGACCGGCAGCTCCGGCTGTTTGGCCGTGCGCACAAAACTTACCCAGCCCTGTTTGCCGCGGACGTGGTTGGACTCGATGATGGCCGTCCGGAACGAGAAGGACTCAGCCACGATGGCGCCGATCAGCACAGCCAGGGGAACCCACCAGAAGTCCCCTTCGATGGCGTGCGGGTGTTGCAGTTTCTCCAACGCTTCGAAAAGTGCAAAGAGCCCGCCCACGCTGAAGAGCACAATCGAGACGATGAAGGCGTAAATGTAGCGCTCACGGCCATACCCGAACGGGTGCTCCGGGCTGGCTGCCTTCCTGGCGCGCTTGCCGCCGATCAGCAGCAGAAGTTGATTGCCCGAGTCGGCCACCGAGTGGATGGCTTCGGCCAGCATTGACGAGGATGCCGTCAGGAAAAAGGCCACGAATTTCAGGACGGCGATGGTCAGGTTTGCGGCTAGGGCCGCGACGATCGCCTTGGTACCGCCATTTGCAGCCACTGAGGCTTCTCCTCTTCACAGGTTTCTAAAACAAGCAGGGATATTCGCGGCGCCGCAGTCGGCGCCGCCCACGAACACCGTACCTTTTCGGGCGCAGAAGACGCACCTCTGACATGCACTAAGCCTGCTGACATTCGAGGGGCCATATGTTAGCTTGAACACTAATCGGGACGTTTAATCCCGACGAATATGAAGGAGGAGACATGGGTTTTCTTGCTTGGATTATTCTCGGCCTCATCGTTGGGGCCATCGTTAAAGCCGTTATGCCGGGAAGAGTCGGCGGCGGCTGGGTCACCAGCCTTGTGCTGGGAGTCGTCGGCGCAGTAGTCGGCGGGTGGATCGGCAACCTTTTGTTCGCCAAGGGCGACATGGGGTTCTTCGATATCGGTACCTGGATCCTGGCTATCGTAGGCGGCCTCGTCGTTGCCGGTGTCTACGGCGCCATCACGGGACGCAGCAAGAGCACACGGGCGCCCTGATTACCCCTACCTCATCTGATTCATACAGCAAGGGCCCCGGAGAACTTCCGGGGCCCTGCCTTGTAAGTCAAGTGTCCAGTTAAGTCAGGTGTCCAGGGTGAGTCCGGCTTTCCGTGACCCGCGCCTCGAGGTCAGTCAGGCCTTCTGGGACCGGGCACTGGCGTAGAGACACACCGTTGCCGCCGTGCCCAGGTTCAGGCTTTCCGCGGCGCCGTATACGGGCACGGCCACCCGATGATCGGCCAAGGCCAGTTCGTCTTCGGAGAGCCCCTGCGCTTCGTTTCCGAACAGCCATGCTGTGGGACCCTCCAGGGCGAACAGCGATTCGACGCCAGGGCCCGCGATCCGGCGGGCGGCGTTTTCGTCCTGGAGCGTATCCAGGTTAACGTCACCGTCGCCGTCTGCGGCCAGCACCCCAATCCCCCGCGCGCGGCAGGCGGCTGCCACTTCCGCAATATCGGCGCCCAGGACCACGGGCAGATGGAACAGTGAACCGGCGGTGGACCGGACCGCCTTGGGATTATAGATGTCAACGCTGGACGCGGTCAGGATGACGGCGTCCGCCCCGGCCGCGTCGGCTGCCCGGAGCACGGTGCCTGCGTTGCCGGGGTCCCGGACCTGACACAGCACGGCAAGCAGCCGCGGGCCGTCGTCGAGGACCTGCTCAAGGCTCACGTCCAGGAATCCACAGACCGCGAGAATGCCCTGCGGGGTTACCGTGTCCGCCATCGCAGCCAGCACTTCATCGGTAGTGAGGTATGCGTCGATGCCCTCCGCGAGCGTCTCCAGGTCCGGGTGCCGGTCGAGGCATGCCTCGCTCGCGTAGACCTCGTAGACGACGCCCGGCTCCCCCGCAGCAACCCTTTTCTGGTGCAGGGTCAGGGCCTCGCGGACAGCCTGCGGACCTTCCGCCAGGAACTCACTGCGCTTTAAACGGGCCGGGCGCCCGGCAAGTTGTGCCACCTTCCTCACCCGATCAGCTCGGGGATTGGAGAGTGGAAAGTCTTGCGGGCGCCCGGTTTCGTTCATATAAGAACCTTAGTGGCTTCGGCCACCAGTCCTCGAACTGGCGTGGGTGCTACTTGGCAGCCACGTCAGCGGCAGGCTTTGCAGCCTTGGCCTTGGGTGCCTTGGCCGCCTTGGGGGCTGCAGCCTCGCCGGCCGGAGCGGACGTGTCAGCAGGCAGGGAATCCTTGGCGATCTTCACCAGCGCGGCGAATGCGTTCGCATCCGAAACGGCCAGCTCAGCAAGCATACGGCGGTCAACCTCGACCTCAGCGGCCTTCAGGCCCTGGATCAGACGGTTGTAGGTCAGGCCGTTGGCGCGGGATGCAGCATTGATGCGCTGGATCCACAGGCGGCGGAAGTCGCCCTTCTTCTTCTTGCGGTCGCCGTAGCTGTACACAAACGAGTGCAGCAGCTGCTCTTTGGCCTTGCGGTACAGGCGTGAACGCTGTCCACGGTAGCCCTTTGCGCGCTCAAGGATAACCCGGCGCTTCTTGTGGGCGTTGACCGCCCTCTTCACACGTGCCACGTGCGTACTCCTTCGAAAATTCTGATCCCAAGCATCTACTGCCGGAACAACCGGCTGGCCTGAGAAGCCTTTTTGGTAGTTGACTGCTGCCAGGTGGCATCAGTCAGAGAACTTGGAACTTAGATGCCGAGCATCTTCCGGATGACCTTTGCGTCACCCTTGAAGACAATCTTGTCGCCGGCGAGGCGACGAGTCAGCCTGGAGGACTTGTGCTCAAGGTAGTGGCGGCGGTTGGCCTGCTGGCGGCGCAGCTTGCCGCTGCCGGTCAGCTTGAAGCGCTTCTTAGCACCACTGTGGGTCTTCATCTTCGGCATGGGAACCGATCTCCTTACGTGTCCACAGACATTGTCTGCAGTTCTTTCGAGCAGCCACCCCTGCAGGCGGCATGCTGGTTGCGTACTGCAGGAGGATAACCTCCAGCAGATTTGAACTAGGTAGTCTTCTTGCCAGCCGGCTTCGGAGCTGCCTTGGGGGCAGGTCTTGCAGCAGGCTTGGGCGCAGCCGGCCGGGCAATCGGCTTGGGCATCGGCACCGGCGGCCGAGGAGCAGCCGGGGCGGCCGGAGCCGGAGCAGCTGCTTCGGCGGGCTTGGCAGCGGCAGGAGCCTTGACCGGCGCCGGAGCTAGCTTGGGAGCCTCACGCTTGGGAGCAGCGGCCTTCGGGGCAGCCTGCTTGGGCGCCTCCTGGGCGGCGGCTTCCTTGCCGGGAGCTGCCTTCGCTGCGGTTTCCTTTGCAGGAGCTTCCTTCGCGGCAGCTTCCCTTACGGGAGCCTCCTTTGCAGGAGCTTCCTTCGCGGCAGCTTCGGTTTCCGGAGCGGCTTCAACAGGCGCCTCAGGTGCTTCAGGCTGTGCCGGAGCTTCAGTTTCCGGCTCCGTGGTGATGGCGAATCCTTCCGGAAGAAGGTCAGCCAGCGACTGCGTCAGCGGTGCCTGGTCGTCGCCCGAGACGTCGATGCGGCCGCCGCCCGTAGCTTTCGCTTCGTTCTGCGCCTTTGCCTCTGCACGCTGCGATGCGCGGCGTGCCTCAGCCTTGGCTTCGGCCTTGTTCTTCAGCGGGCCCACAACCATCACCATGTTGCGGCCATCGATACGCGGGCTGGACTCAACAACGCCCACTTCGGCGACATCGTCAGCAAAGCGCTGAAGCAGGCGGATGCCCATTTCCGGACGCTGCTGCTCACGGCCGCGGAACTGGATCATGGCCTTGACCTTGTCACCGGCGCCGAGGAAACGCAGTGCATGGCCGCGCTTGGTCTCGTAGTCATGGGTGTCAATCTTCAGGCGGAAGCGGATTTCCTTCAGAACAGTGTTGGTCTGGTTCTTCCGTGCTTCACGTGCCTTGACGGCGGCCTCGTACTTGTACTTGCCGAAGTCCATCAGCTTGCACACCGGAGGCTTGGCCTGAGGTGCAACTTCAACGAGATCAAGATCGGACTCGGCAGCCAAACGCAGGGCATCGTCAATACGGACGATTCCTACTTGTTCACCTGCAGGGCCGACCAGCCGCACCTCGGGGACGCGGATACGCTCATTGATTCTTGGCTCGCTAATGTTAAAGCTCCTGTGATTGATGTGGTATTCCACCGGTAAATAGAGAAGGCCCCCAATTGCCGGAGCAATCGAAGGCCTCGATGATCGGATGCACGGTTCTCCGTAGAGGCTGTGCGCACTTCCCTTGGCTCAACGCCTCAAGGAACTGTCCGACCGATACCCGGCAACCTTGGTTCCTGGCGGAATTGCTTCCGGCGGGAAAACGGCTGACGCGGGTGGGAGAGAACTCCGCTTGCAAACTGCATGTCATTCTACAGAAGAAATCCCGCACAACCCAGCTAGGCGTTGGTGGGACCTTCCACACCGAAATAACGACATCCAGTTGGTCTGTGACAAGCTTACCAGTATGAGCACCCCAGACAGTAATTCACACGTTTTCGAGGCCACGGACGCCAAGGCTGACGTGACCCAGCAAATCCGCGACATTTCGGAGGTGCCGGCCATCGAGGTCATCACCACGGCCGCAGTGCACCTGATGAGCGCAGCCGCGGTCAAGCTGGGCCTCGCCGCCGAGGACAATGCCGAGGAACTCAAGGACCTGGACGAGGCCCGTAAGCTCATCACCGCCCTTGCCGGACTGGTGACCTCAGCGGCCCCGGAAATTGGATCCCAGCACGCCGGCCCGTTGCGTGATGGCCTGCGTTCCCTGCAGCTCGCGTTCCGCGAGGAGTCCATCATTCCGGATGCTCCGGGCAAGGGCCCCGGCGAGAAGTACACCGGCGCCGTTAACTAAACACCCAGCAACTACCGCCTTAGCTAATGCAAGGCAGCCAGCTACCACGTTCATGAAGTACGACGACGGCGGCGGGCCGCGCGTGTCATCGATTGCTCCGTAGCCGCCGTTTTGGGGGCCCAAAAGGGCCGTGTCGGAGCAATCGAGGGGCCCTGTCAGGTGGCCGCACGTCGGCGTCGGAAGGCCTGAAGCAGGAGTCCCACAACGCAGAGCAGAACGCCGGCCACGCCCACGGAGACAAACCCGCCGGATGGCCCCATCCCGTCGATGAAAATCCCGGCAAGTGGTGCCCCGAGCGCGACGCCGGCAGTCAGCGCAGAGCCGTACCAGCCCATTGCCTCGCCGCGGCGGTCCTCCGCCACCAGGTCTGCCACCTGTTCGGAGGCGGCAGACAGGACGGGTGCGCACAAAAGGCCCGGAAGGATGGAGACAAAGGCCAACGTCCAGGTGTCCTGGGCGAAGCCCATCGGGATGGTCAGGGCCGCCATGCCCAGCAGCAGGAGGATCGGCGAAACGGGACGGTGCATGGCCCCGTACACCAGCCCGCCGACCACCGATGCGGCGCACCAAAAGAGGAACACAATGCCGATTTCGGCTTGATGGCCGCCAGTTTCCAAAGCAGCAACAATGCCCACGTCGGTGCCGCTGAGCACCATGCCGGTTCCAGCCGCCACGGCGAAGACAGCCGCGACAGTGGCCGTGAACCAGGCGAAGTTATGGGCCACCTTGCCGCGCAACCCCGCCGGCCGGCTTCCGACGCGTTCCGCCCCGGCCGGGACGAGGTCTGCCGCCGCTTCCTGGAGGTGGGCCGGTGCGGCGGAAACCACAGCCACTTCCGCCGCATGGCGCTGGTCCGCCTCGCTTTCCTCAGTCTGCGTGGCACTTCGAGTGGGCGGGTTAAACCAGATGAGGAACAACCCGGCCAGTGACGTTGAAACTCCCACCACCGTGAGTCCCAGAACGGTGAAGCCGCTGGTTGCCACAACGGCTCCGGCGGCAGGCCCGATCATAAACACCATCTCCGTGGCGATCGAGTCCAGCGCAAAGGCGGTCCGCCGCTGGTCGCCGTCCGCGAGGACGCCCAGGGACTGCCGCACGACGCTGAAGACGGGCAGCGTCAGCAGGCCGCCGACGAACACCAGCGGAAGCAGCCACTGGTAGGAGACGTGCGGCACCACGGACCAGATGAGGGCCTCGGACACCACAGAGGGAATCAGAGCCCGGCGCAGGCCAACGGTGTCCACGCGCCGGCCGCGCCATGGTGCGCCAACTGCAATGCCGATGGTCATAACAGCCGCCGCGGCACCGGCGGCGGCGTAGCCCTGGTCCAGGGTCAGGACGATGTGCAGGGTCAGCAGCATGCCTGCCGCCGAGTGGGGGATGCGGGCAATCATGCCGACCAGCAGCAACCGCCGGATGGGCCGGACGGCCAGCAGCTCCCGGTATAGAGCGAAGTTCACGGAAAATCCTTTGGGTCTGCCCACGGCAGCCCGGGATCTCCGCGCCGACCGTCAGCTAATGTGCTGCGCGCCGCAACTTGATTTCGATCGAGTCAACACGCTCTCCAAACAATACATTCCGGGACCATGCCTGTTGGAGGCCAGACACCAGGTCCTGGACTGCCGGGGCGTCCAGGCCATCCTCAAGGTGGAGCAGCACCTGCAGTTCCGGTCCGGCACCGCCCCCTGGGAGCGTGGCACCCGTGCCGGTGCGGGCGGTGACGCCGGAACCCGGGAGGAGGGCAAACTGGCGTACCGCCGGGAATGCGGCCGTTGCCTCAGCCATCTCGGCTGCCAACGCTGCATCAGTGTAGGAAGGGATCCAGTCCTGTTGCTGGGCCAGTGCCCAGACGGCGGGCCGCCGGACCACAAACGTGACCTCCGAGCCCGGATCGAGCACCAGCAGTTCGGCCCCCTCGGCCACGGCTGAGAGGGCAGCCCGGGCGGCGTAAACCGCCACCGGCCGGGCTTCGGGGTGCCAGGCGGCCAAGGCATCCGCCGAGGTGAAGGCCGGCATGGCCGTCCGGCCGTCGGCGGCCTTCAGCGTGACCAGCGCCATGTCCGCCTGTTTGTCCGCCGTCAGGCCATCGACGCCTGCCGCTTCCTCGCCAAGCTGCGCGATGATCGGGATAAAGACGCGGACAGTGGCCAGCGAGGCGACCACAGCCGCTTCGTCGCCGGTGCCTTCGGCCAGGGCCGCGACGGCGGCGAGGTAGCCGGCGTCGGCCGTGCCGTCGTCGTCCTCGAAGTTGTGGATCCTGCCGTCGTCCCCGGCGAGGCTCCGGCCTTCCCACGGCCGGCCCGCGGAGTCAGTACGGCCACCCGCGCCCGCCAGTGCCGCGGCAATGTGTCCGGGCAGCTGGCGCCGCGGCGGGGATTCCGCCGCCGTGTCGGCGTTGTGCGTGCTGTCCACGGAAACTGCTTAGCGGCGTCCGGCGACGTCGAGGGCTTCGGGGAGCGTGAAGGCACCGGCGTACAGCGCCTTGCCCACGATCGCGCCTTCCACGCCCAGCGGCACCAGGGAGCGCAGCACTTTCAGGTCGTCCAGGCTGGAGATGCCACCGGAGGCGACCACCGGCTTGCCGGTCTTCTCCACCATCTGGCGCAGGAGTTCAACGTTGGGACCCTGCAGCGTGCCGTCTTTCGTGACGTCAGTGACAACATACCGGGAGCACCCGGCTTCTTCGAGCCGGCCCAGGACCTCCCAGAGGTCGCCGCCTTCTTTGGTCCAGCCGCGGCCGGCCAGCGTGGTTCCGCGGACGTCGAGGCCGACGGCGATCCTGTCGCCGAAGCGGGCGATGGCACTGCGGGTCCACTCGGGGTTTTCCAGCGCGGCCGTGCCGAGGTTGACGCGGGCCACGCCGAGGGCCAGCGCCGCCTCGAGGGATTCGTCGTCCCGGAGTCCGCCGGATAGCTCCACCTTGATGTCCAGCCGGCCCACCACTTCACGGAGCAGCCCGGCGTTCGAGCCACGGCCGAACGCGGCGTCGAGGTCCACCAGGTGCACCCATTCGGCGCCCTGCTCCTGCCAGTTCAGGGCTGCCTCCAGCGGCGTGCCGTAGCTCGTCTCGCTGCCGGCCTCTCCCTGGACCAGCCGCACGGCCTGTCCGTTTACGACGTCGACGGCGGGCAGCAGTTCAAGAACCGGCAGATCGGTTGCGGTGGTCATCTCAAATCCCCTTGGGTGTTGGGTTGCTCATGGAAGCGGAACTGGTGAATGTGTGGGGCTAGGTTCCGGGAAGTGTCAGCAGGTAGGCGGCCAGCAGTGCCATACCGGCCAGGACGTAGAAGCCCACCTGGGTCCAAAGCGGTTTGTGCTGCTGCCTGAAGGACAGGGCGCCGCCCACCAGGACACCGGCCAGGCCCATCAGGACAATCGACCACATCTAGGCGGCGTCCGTGGCAGCTGGCTTGCGAAGGCCGTCTACCCAGTTGCGCAGCAGCCGTGCACCGGCGTCGCCGGATTTTTCGGGGTGGAACTGGGTAGCGCAGAGCGGTCCGTTCTCCACAGCGGCGATGAAGCGGGCGCCGTGCTCTGACCAGGTCACCAGTGGTGCGGTCATCCGCGGCTGGATCACGTCGAAGTTCCACTCCTGGACACCATAGGAGTGAACGAAGTAGAAGCGCTGGTCCGCGACGCCGGCGAAGAGCTTGGATCCTTCCGGTACATCCACGGTGTTCCAGCCCATGTGCGGCACCACGTCTGCGGGAAGCAGCTCCACCTTGCCTGGCCACTCCCCCATGCCTTCGGCTTCCGTCCCGTGCTCTACCCCGGCCTCGAACAGGACCTGCAGGCCCACGCAGATTGCCAGGACCGGCCTGCCCCCGGCCACGCGCCTGCCGATCAGACGGATGCCGTCCACGGCCTTGAGCTCGCGCATAACAGTCTCAAACGCGCCGACGCCGGGTACTACCAGTCCGTCGGCGTTAAGCACATCCTCAGGCTTGGAGCTGAGGATGACCTCAGCCCCTGCCCGTTCCAGGGCGCGCACGGCGGACCGGACGTTTCCGGAACCGTAATCCAGGACAGTGACCGTGGGCTTGCCTTCGGGCGATACGGGCTTCATACCGGCGGCCGGATCGACAACGGCGCCGTCCCGGAGGATTTGGCCGCTCACAGGGCACCCTTGGTGGAGGGGATTCCCTCCACGCGGGGATCGGGTTCGACTGCAGCGCGCAGGGCGCGGGCGAAGGCCTTGAACTGCGCTTCCACGATGTGGTGCGGGTCGCGGCCCGCTATGACGTTCATGTGGAGGCAGATGCCTGCGTGAAGCGTGATGGCCTCAAAGACGTGGCGGGTCAGCGACCCCGTGAAGTGGCCACCGATGAGGTGGTACTCCTGCCCGGCAGGCTCGCCGCCGTGCACCAGGTAGGGGCGGCCGGAGACATCGACGACGGCGTGCGCCAGGGCTTCATCGAGGGGCACGGTGGCCTCGCCGAACCTGCGGATCCCTGCTTTGTTGCCCAAGGCAGTGCGCAGCACCTCGCCGAACGTGATGGCAACGTCCTCCACCGTGTGGTGGACGTCAATGTGGATGTCACCGGTGGCTTTGACCGTCATGTCAATGAGCGAGTGCTTGCACAGCGCCGTCAGCATGTGGTCGTAGAACGGGACAGACGTGTCGATGTCCGACACTCCCGTGCCGTCGAGGTTGATCTCCACGAGCACTGACGATTCACTGGTGGCACGCTCCATGCGTGCGGTCCGGGGCGCGGCAGCGTTCGATCCGGTGGAACTCATGGTCATACGTCCTTTATGCGAAGTCAGTGATGCGTAAGCGAAGGAGATGTGCTGGCGCGCGGCGGCGCCGATACTTCAAGTTTAGACGGGCAGCTTGGCCTGGCTGGCCAGGATGCGTTCCAGCGACGTCAGGAACGCTGTGGTCTCCGCCTCAGTTCCTGCAGTGACGCGCAGGTGGCCGGGGATGCCGACGTCGCGGATCAGCACGCCGTCGTCCAGCAACTGCTGCCAGACGTCATGCGGGCTGTCGAGGCCGCCGAAGAAGACATAGTTCGAATCGGAGGCGGCGGGCTTGAGACCCATGCGGGTCAGCTCCGAGACGATGCGGTCGCGCTGCTCCTTGATGTCCTCGACGTCGGCCATCAGGGCCGTGCGGTGCTGGAGGGCGGCGAGGGCTGTTGCCTGGGTAATGGCCGAAAGGTGGTACGGCAGCCGGACCAGGCGGAGTGCGTCCGTGACTTCAGGAGCGGCGGCCATGTAGCCCAGGCGGGCACCCGCGAGGGCGAACGCCTTGCTCATGGTGCGGGACACAATGAGGCGCTCCCGGCCGGGCAGCAACGTCAGGGCGCTCGGCGTTCCGTCGTGGGCGAACTCGTGGTAGGCCTCGTCAACGATCACGATGGTCTGGCTGTCCTCGCCGGCCGCGTACACGGCCTCCACAACGTCCAGGCCCAGGCCAGTGCCGGTGGGGTTGTTCGGTGAGCACAGGAAAACGATGTTGGGCTGAAGCTCTTTGACCTGCAACGCGGCCGATTCGGCACTGAGCCCGTAGTCATCGGCGCGCTGTCCCACGATGTACCCGGTGTCCGTGCCGCTGGCCAGGAGCGGGTACATGGAATACGTGGGCGGGAATCCCAGGGCTGTGCGCCCGGGTCCGCCGAAGGCCTGGAGAATCTGCTGGAGGACCTCGTTGGACCCGTTGGCCGCCCAGATGTTGGTGGCATCAAGACCGTGGCCGAGATATTCGGCAAGCGCTTCCCGGAGTTCGGTGAACTCACGGTCCGGGTAGCGGTTGAGGCCTGCCGCGGCTTCCGTCACGGCCACGCTGATCGCGGCCCGTACGTCCGCCGGGACGCCATGCGTGTTTTCGTTGACGTTCAGCAAGATAGGTACATCCAGCTGCGGGGCACCGTACGGGGTCAGTCCGCGGAGGTTGGTCCGGAGGGGAAGTCTGTTCAGACGCTCTAGCTGGTCATTCACCTGAACAGTTTAGGTCCGAAGCAGACGGCCTGAAAATGTCACGGCCTTCGGCGGCTGGCTCCCGACCCTGAAGGCACCTACTTGGTGGGGACGAAGAGTTGCTGTCCGGGGACAACGCCGCCGGCGGACAGGTTGTTCAACTGAGCAATATCCGCGATGACATCACGGGGATCACGCTCGGGCGCTACGGTACCGGCGATGGTCCAGAGGGACTGTCCGGCCTGCACTGTGACCGAGACTGTTGGCGTCACCGACAGGTCGGCGGCAGAGTCGGCCGCCTTTGCCGGGGCGTTGAGGAAACCTGCCAGTGAAAGCAGGATTGCGGCGAGGATCACCAGCGGGATGCCAATGAGGACAACCCGGCCCCTGCGGGTCAGGCGCAGCGGCGGCAAGGATTCCCTGCGCTGCCTGGGCGCCGAACCCGACGTCGACACGGGTGCGGACCACTGCCGCGAGGTGAGGTCCTGCACGGAAATGAGCTGCGGACGCGAGTCCTGCGAAGCAGATATAGCTGACATGAAATGAGCCCTCCTGGACCATACTGTGCTGCCCGGCGCGCCCTCCGCGTCCACTTGCCGGTGCCGGCCTGGGCCGTCCATAAATTCGAATATTCGAATCCGCAAGCAACGAGTAGAACACATGTTCGAACTTTGCTTCTTCATTTTTAGCACTTATCAACGAATATTGTCGAGACTCGCTAGAACAAATGTTTGAAAAAGCCCTGTGGCTGGCCTACGTTTGGATCAAAGAACAACCACCCCTGTAGTTGATCAGCAGGGTCTGACAATCAACTCCAACACCAGCCCCGGGGCGTTCCAGGCACCAGCTGCCGGAGCGTATCCAGGCAACCGAAAGGCATTGGCGAACATGGCAGCACCAGCCGCCGAGGGCAAGGCGACACCGCAGCGCCGCCAGCCCCAACGGACCCCCAAAGGGCTCACCGCCCGCCAAAAGAAGATCCTCGAAACCATCCAGCGCTCGGTGAATGACAACGGCTATCCGCCGTCGATGCGTGAAATCGGCGACACCGTGGGCCTGGCGAGTTTGTCCAGCGTGACCCACCAGCTGTCGCAGCTGGAGAAGCTGGGATACCTGCGCCGGGACCCCAAGCGTCCGCGCGCCATGGAGGTCCTGATGCCGTTGACGCTGGACGGCGGGTCGGCCAAAACCAACGGGGCAACCAAGCCCACAGTCCTGCACGGGATCGGCGGAACGGTCACCGAACTTCCCTCTGCCATGGACACCGCCATGGTGCCGTTGGTGGGCCGGATCGCGGCCGGCGGGCCCATCTTTGCTGATCAGGTGGTGGAAGACGTGATGCCCCTGCCGCGGCAGCTCGTGGGCCAGGGTGAGCTCTTTATGTTGCGCGTGGCCGGCGACTCCATGGTGGACGCTGCCATCTGCGACGGCGACTGGGTAGTGGTCCGCCGGCAGGCCGACGCCGCCAACGGCGATATCGTCGCGGCCCTGCTGGACGACGAAGCCACCGTGAAGACGTTCCGCCAGCGCGATGGCCACACGTGGCTGTTGCCGCAGAACACGCAGTACGAGCCCATCCTGGGCGATCACGCCACGATTATGGGCAAGGTCGTCTCGGTCCTGCGGTCGCTCTAGGACGCGAGCGGGCCCTACACGGCCTGGCTATGGGACGCGAGCCCGCTGCGGGACAGGGCCTGGCTTGTGGGACCCATGCAGGGTCCGCGCTCAGTCAGGCGCCCTTCCCGGCCAGCCTTTCCAGGGCAGCAAACGCTGTCTTGCGGTCCGTGGTGGGCCAGAACGGCGGCAGCGCGGCGCGGAGGAATCCGGCGTAGCGTTCGGTGGCAAGCCGGGAATCGAGGACGGCCACTACGCCTTTGTCTCCGGTGGAGCGGATCAGCCTGCCCGCGCCCTGGGCCAGGCGGATGGCCGCGTGGGTCGCCGATACCGCCATAAAGCCGTTTCCGCCCGCCTGCGCAACGGCGCGGGACCGTGCGGTCATCAGCGGATCATCCGGCCGCGGGAACGGGATGCGGTCGATCACCACGAGCCGGCATGATCCGCCCGGAACATCAACACCCTGCCACAGGGACATCGTTCCGAAGAGGCAGGTATCGGGCTCGTCCGCGAACTGCTTCACGAGGGCCGTCATGGTGGAGTCGCCCTGGCAGAGAATGCTGGGGCCGAGCCGGGGACGCATTGCCTCCGCGGCCTCCTCGGCCGCACGGCGCGACGAAAAGAGACACAAGGCGCCGCCGCCGGACGCCCGGATCAGTGCCTCAAGTTCATCGAGTGCCTCCGGAGACGCCCCGCGGCCTGGCTTGGGGAGGTGCCCTGCGACGTAGAGGATCCCCTGCTTGGGATAATCAAAGGGCGATCCGACGTCGATCCCGGTCCAGCTCGGTGCGCCCTCCCCCACCAGCCCCAGGCCGCCGGCGGCCGGTTCAAAGGCTGAGCCGATGGCAAGCGTGGCCGAGGTCAGCACCACGGTGTGGCCGGCGAAAAGCCCTTCGCGGAGCTTTCCGGCAACGCTGAGCGGCGCGATGTTGACCAGGGCAGGCGCAGACTCGTCGGGCTGCGCATAGCCCTGTTGCGGGTCGAAGGAACTTGCGCGGGAAAACCACACCACTTCGCGGTTTTCACGGGCAACGATGAGCCGTTCGCACAGTTCGAGGATCAGCATCAGGCGTGAGCGCGCGAGCTGCCGCCCGCCGTCGGCCGATTGGCTGCCGTCACCCTTGGAATCGGACAGGGCAGCGCGGCAGGCCTCACGCAACTGGTCCACGCAGTCCAGCAACTCGTCGTTGAGGCCGTTGGGGAGCAGGCCGTTGGGCACGCCGGCCAGGGCGAGTTCCAGGTTGGCGGCCGCTGCGTTGAGGGCATCCACCGTGATGGCCGTATGCTTCCGCGCGCCCGACGCCGCAGCGTGGACCATTGCCACCGAGAGTTGCCCCGACACCGCACCGGTGACCCGGTCCTGTAGTTCGTGGGCCTCGTCCACCACCACAACGTCGTATTCGGGGAGCACTGCGAGGCCTTCAAAGGCGCTGACGGCGAGCATGGCATGGTTGGTGACCACAACGTCGGCCTCGGCGGCGTCGTGGCGCGCCAGTTCGCTGAAGCATTCGGCCGCCATGGGGCATTTTTGGGCGCCCAGGCATTCCATTGACGTCACTGAAACCTGCCGCCAGGCCCGGTCGGTAACACCGGGCAGCAGCTCATCGCGGTCGCCTGTGGTTGTCTTTTCCGCCCACTCGCGCAGGCGCACCACTTCCTTCCCCAGCTGGGACGACGGCCCGCCCAGGGCGGCGGCAAAATGCGGGACGCTGGTGTCTTCGCCGAGGGAGAACAGCTGGCCCTCGGCGGGTTCCTCAGAAGGGAACCCGCCTTCGAGCTTGTGCTGGCACACATAGTTGGAGCGGCCCTTGACCAGTGCCACCTTGACCGGGCGGTCCAGGGCAGGGGTGATGGTCTTCAGCAGCCGGGGAAGGTCGCGCCCCACAATCTGGGTCTGCAGCGCAAGGGTGGCTGTGGACACCAGGGTGGGCTTGTTGCTCACGAGCGAGTGCGCAATGAGAGGAATCAGGTAGGCCAGCGACTTTCCGGTCCCCGTTCCGGCCTGAACCAGGAGGTGGTCGCCGGTTTCGATGGCCCTGGCCACTTGCCTGGCCATCTCGTGCTGCCCGCTGCGGCTTTGACCGCCCATGCCGGCCACGGCACGGTCGAGCAATTCGATCACGAACTGCTCGCCGGCCGTACTTTTGACTTCCCCCGCCGCAACCTCAGTCATGGTTGATGAAGGATTCCAGTTCAGCCGCAAGGCCCTCACGCACCATCACCAAAGCGCGGGTACCGTGCTCGCCGTGATCCAGGCTCAGGATCTCGGCATCGGTCTCGTGCAGTTTGCTGATCAGGTCACCGCGGTCGTAGGGAATAAGGAGCTCCAGCTTCACGCCGGGCCGCGGAATCCCGTCACTGATGGCCTGCAGCAGTTCGGCGATCCCCTGACCTGTGCGGGCCGAGACCACCACGTGGCGCGGCTCGCGCTGCTTGAGGCGCTCCACCACAAACGGATCAGCGGCATCGGCCTTGTTCAGGACAATGATCTCGGGCACCTTACGGGCATCCACTTCGCTGAAGACCTTGCGGACTGCAGCAATCTGGCCCTCGGGATCCGGATGGGACACGTCCACCACGTGCAGGATCAGATCCGCGTCAGCCACTTCCTCCAACGTGGAGCGGAAGGCCTCCACCAACTGGGTGGGCAGTGAACGGACAAAACCCACGGTGTCCGCCAGGGTGTACCCGAGGCCATCGGAGGTCTCGGCCTTTCGCACGGTGGGATCCAGGGTGGCGAACAGTGCGTTCTCCACCAGCACGCCGGCGTCGGTCAGCCTGTTCAGCAGCGATGACTTCCCGGCGTTCGTGTACCCGGCAATCGCAACGGAAGGCACTGAATTACGACGGCGGTTGGCCCGTTTGGTTTCCCGTGCCGGCTTCATCGCCGCGATCTCCCGCCGCAGCTTGGCCATCCGGGTCCGGATCCGGCGGCGGTCCAGTTCAATTTTCGTTTCACCGGGTCCGCGCGAACCCATGCCGGCGCCCGCGCCGCCCACCTGGCCACCAGCCTGGCGGGACATCGATTCACCCCAGCCACGCAGGCGTGGCAGGAGGTATTCGAGCTGCGCCAGCTCCACTTGGGCTTTGCCTTCACGGCTCTTGGCGTGCTGGGCGAAGATGTCCAGGATCAGGGCCGTGCGGTCAATGACTTTGACCTTCACAATGTCCTCAAGGCTACGGCGCTGGGACGGTGCCAGCTCGGCATCCACCACAACGGTGTCAGCCCCGGTGGCCATCACGATTTCCTTGAGCTCAAGGGCCTTTCCGGAACCGAGGAACGTGCCCGGGTCCGGTTTGGCACGGCGCTGCACCATCCCGTCCAGGACTTCCGAGCCTGCTGTTTCGGCAAGAGCTGCGAGCTCACGCAGGGAATTCTCCGCGTCCGCCAACGTGCCTTCGGACCACAGCCCGGCCAGGACCACACGTTCGAGCCGCAGCTGCCGGTATTCAACTTCGGTGACATCTTCGAGTTCGGTGGACAGGCCGGCCACGCGCCGCAGTGCCCGGCGTTGCTCCCGGTCCTGCTGGTCGCCGTCGTAGCTGTTGTGTTCGTCGTCCAAGCGGGAAATCGCCTGAGCCCTGCCGAACACGGCCTTGTCACCATCTGCGGCGGTGACGTTCCTGGCCGGTACGTCCTTGGCGAGAATCCGGTCGATGACAGCTTGGATCTCCTCGGGACTCATGTCCTGGGCTGCTGGATCGGAACCGGTGTTGGGCTGGCTGGTCATGTTCTCCTTTGAAGATTCGGCATTTTCAGAATAGTGCCGATCGTTGGTCAGTGGTGAAGTATTCGCGCTGGGCTGACGGCTTGCAGTCATCCGGGCCTCCTGGTCTGCTGCGCGCGCCGGTCAGGGACCGTGGCGCGCAGGGAGTCTTCGCATCCGGCAGATGCGTGGAGTGGTGGAAAGCGCGGGCAAAACAGCAAGGAACCGGCAGCGGCAGATCACTCGAGTATTGCCCGGCGGCATAACAGGTCACAAAGACTTCTCATGTGGCGCACTCGCGGAAGGTTAATACCTGCATCGCTGCGGGGCACGGCTTCGGGACAGGCGGCGTCGGGAGGGACACCGGCCGTGCCGGCTACTCGAAGATCAAGAACATGGGTTCAAGATTAGCAGAAGCGGAGGCCGCGGTTTCGCATTGTCCACCCCGGCCAACTAATCTGGCCAGTTATGGAGTCCGCACACTATTTCAGCGCATCGCCCGCCGGGCCGTTCACCCGCAAACCGCTCGCAGTGGAACTGGCCGGCGAGACGCGCACGCTGCAGACGTCCGGCGGCATCTTCAGCCCCGATGGTATTGACAAGGGGACGGCGGTGCTCCTGGCTGAGGTCCCGGCCCCGGACCCCACAGGCAACCTCCTTGACATCGGCTGCGGCTGGGGGCCCATTGCCCTGGCCCTCGCATTGCGCGCGCCGCATGCCAAGGTGTACGCCGTGGATGTCAATGAACGCTGCATCACGCTGACCAATGAGAATGCGGCCCTGCTGGGCCTGGGCAACGTGCTGGCCAGCACTCCGGACGCCGTGGACCCCGGACTGCGCTTCGACACGATCTGGTCCAATCCGCCCATCCGGATCGGCAAGGATGAACTCCACGGCCTCCTGAAGATGTGGCTGCCGCGGCTGGCGCCGGGCGGCTCCGCGTGGCTGGTGGTTCAGAAGAACCTGGGCTCGGATTCGCTTCAGCGCTGGCTCTCGACGGAGCTGGATGCATCGTTCACCGTCAGCCGGGAGTCCACGTCCAAGTCCTTCCGGATCCTTCGGGTCAGGAAAGCGTCCCAGTAGCCACAATTACGGCGGGCCCGCTGAGCTCGACGTGCTCGTGCCCGCCCGCCCCGGCGAAGAACTTGACCCCAACGACGCCGCCCGGCACCTTGACCTGCCAGGAGTCCGGAGCTTCCGCCCCTGCCCAGTGCCGGATGGCCACTGCGGCGGCGCACGCGCCAGTTCCGCAGGACTGGGTTTCGCCCACGCCCCGCTCATGGACGCGCATGGTGACGGTGCCGATGCCGTGGTGGACCAGCGGTTCCGACGGCACGACAAATTCAACGTTGGTTCCATGGGCAGGCACCGGATCGACCTGCGGAGCCGTGTAGAGCCTGGTGGCTTCCAATTCGGACAGTTCCGCCAGTGCCACGACGGTGTGCGGGTTGCCCATGCTGACTGACAGGGCCGGACGGGGCACTTCCAAGCCGTCCGCGGTTACCAGCGAATCCATGGCTTTGGCGGTCGCGTCGCCGGGGAAAATGAATTCCCACGGCCCCATGTCCACCGCGTAGCTATCCCCTGTCCGGACCACGGTCTTGACGCCGCCGCGCGTCCCGATGGTGAGCGCGCCGCCGTCGGGCAGGTCAACCAGGCCCTCGGCACGCAGGAAGTGCACAAAAACACGGACCCCGTTGCCGCACATTTCCGACAGGGACCCGTCGCCGTTGCGGTAGTCCATGAACCACTCCGCTTCGGGGCTGCTAAGCAGCAGCTCGCGGCCTTCGGAGAGGTACCGGCAGGGGACGGCTCGGATCAGGCCGTCGCCACCGATCCCGCGGTGACGGTCGCAGAGGGCGGCTACCTGGTCGGCGTCGATGGTGTGGACGCCGTCGGGGTCAGCGATCAGCACAAAGTCGTTGCCTGTGCCGTGTCCCTTGGAGAAGCGGAGTCCGCCCAAGGTGCGGAAGGCGGGCTCTGTGGTCTCTGCGGGAGTTGCGTCCATGGTCCTAGATTACCGGCTGAGAGCCACGGCCTGGGCCGCAAGGTCCGGCGCTTGCCAGTCCAGCCAGGTGATGCGCGGATCGGCACGGAACCACGTGAGCTGGCGCCTGGCGAACTGCCGGGTGGCCACAATGGTGTCCTCGGCAGCCTCGGCAACTGTTGAGCCGCCGTCGAGCACTTTCAGGAACTGGGCATAGCCCAGGGCCCGCGGCGCAGTTTTGCCGCCGCGGAGACCGGCCGCCTCCAGCCGGCGCACTTCCGCCAGCAGCCCGTTGTCCACCATGTTGTGGACGCGCAGAGCCAACCGTTCACGGAGGACGTCGCGGTCCACCGCCAGCCCGATCTGGATAGCAGGCTGGAAATAGTCCCGCTGGGGCATAAAGGAGCTGAAGGGCCGGCCGGTGAGCTGGTGAACTTCGAGCGCCCTGATGATCCGGCGCGAATCGGAGACACGACCCGCGGACACCGGATCCACCTCCCGGAGCCGCGCCAGGAGGGCGTCCTGGCCGACTTCATCGAGCTCAGCCTCAAGCTGCCCCCGGAGGACAGGATCCGTGCCGGGGAATTCGAGGACATCGAGGGCAGCCCGCACGTAGAGACCCGAACCGCCCGCCAGAATGGCGCGCTTGCCGCGGGCATGGATGTCGCAGATGATGCTCCGGGCCTGCTGCTGGAAGTCTGAAACGCCGGCTTCCTCCGTGACGTCGAGGATGTCCAGAAGGTGATGGGGAACTCCCTTGCGTTCTGCCGGCGTGATCTTGGCGGTGCCTATGTCCATCCCGCGATAGAACTGCATGGCGTCGGCGTTGATGACCTCGCCGTCCAGTTCAAGCGCAAGGTTCACGGCCAGATCGGACTTGCCCGACCCCGTGGGACCAACAACGGCAATAACCGGAGGCGGGGCCACCGGTCAGCGGCTCCGGACCGGCAGCGTGGGCATACCCAGCGAGACTCCGGTCCGGCCGGCGCCACTGCTTGCGGCAGCCGGCACGGGAGCGCCGCACGAATCTGCCTGGGACCTGTCCCAGGCATCCCCCGCGCGGGAGCGTCGCAGGCTGTAGTCCTGCACCGACGGGTCGGCCACAAGGTGGAAGGCTGCGGCTTCGGTGATGGTCACGGTGACCAGGTCACCTGGCCGCGGAGCCTCTGCCCCGTCGGGAACCGAGAAGTGCACCAGACGCTGATCCTGGGACCGGCCGGACAGCCTGTGGGTTTCTTCGGACTTGCGCCCTGAATGCGCAGTGACCATCACCTCTATCCGGCGGCCAAGCTGCGTGGCGTTTTCCTCGGCGGCAATCCTGTCCTGCAGTGCGGTCAGGCGTTCAAAACGCTCCTGGACCACGGCCTTGGGAAGCTGGTCGGGCAGGTCCGCGGCCGGAGTACCCGGACGCTTCGAATACTGGAAGGTGAACGCGGTGGCGAAGCGTGACTTCGCCACAACGTCGAGGGTGGCCTGGAAGTCTTCCTCGGTTTCGCCGGGGAAGCCGACAATGATGTCGGTGGAGATGGCGGCGTGCGGGATCTTCTCGCGGACCTTGTCCAGGATGCCGAGGAATTTGGTGGACCGGTAGGAGCGTTTCATGTCCTTCAGGACTTTGTCGGACCCGGACTGCAGCGGCATGTGCAGCTGGGGCATCACGTTGGGGGTTTCGGCCATGGCGTCAATGACGTCGTCGGTGAAGGCGGCAGGGTGGGGGCTGGTGAACCGGACCCGCTCCAGGCCCTCGATCGCCCCGCACGCGCGCAGGAGTTTGGAGAACGCCTGCCGGTCGCCGAACTCCACACCGTAGGAGTTCACGTTCTGGCCCAGCAGGGTGACTTCGATGGCGCCGTCATCCACCAGGGCCTGGATTTCCGCCAGGATGTCGCCCGGGCGGCGGTCTTTTTCCTTCCCGCGCAGCGCCGGGACGATGCAGAAGGTGCAGGTGTTGTTGCAACCGACCGAGATGGACACCCAGCCGGAATACACCGAGTCACGCTTGGTGGGCAGGGTGGAGGGGAAGACGTCCAGGGATTCGAGGATCTCCAGCTGCGCTTCGTTGTTGTGCCGGGCCCGGTCCAACAGTGCCGGGAGCGCCCCGACGTTGTGGGTGCCGAAGACAGCGTCCACCCAGGGAGCCTTTTTGAGGATGGCCTCGCGGTCCTTCTGGGCCAGGCAGCCTCCCACAGCGATCTGCATCCCGGGGTTGGCCGCCTTGACGGGCGCCAGCATGCCCAGGTTGCCGTAGAGCTTGTTGTCCGCGTTTTCCCGGACGGCGCAGGTGTTGAACACCACGACGTCGGCCTGCTCACCATTGGCCGGTACGTAGCCCGCATCCTCGAGCATGCCGGCCATCCGCTCCGAATCATGCACGTTCATCTGGCAGCCGAACGTGCGCACCTGATAGGTACGGGGCTGCTGGAGGGCAGGGTCGGCTGACGGGGCGGTACCGGATGCGGGGGAAGGAATGGTCAAACTCACCTGTTAAGGGTACCGGGTCGCTACGGCTACGGGATCGCTCAGGTTGCCGGGTCGGTGCAGGCGCCGCTTCGGCGGGCCTACGGATCCAGCAGGCTGTCCGCTGGCTCTGCCTGGCTCTCCGCACGTGCGTCCAGCACCTCGCCGACGATCCGGAACGCTTGCGACGGCTGATAGCCCTTGCGGGCCAGCATGGACGCCAACCGCCGGGTGATCTTGTCCCGCTCGGCTCGGTCCGATAAATCCGTGCCTGCCCGGAGCTTGCGTTCCACCAGGAGCCGGGCAGCCACTTCCTCGTCCGCGTCGGAAAGCTGTTCCAGCGCGGCGGCGGCGGTGTCCGCGTCTATCCCCTTGTCCGCGAGCTCGCGCCGGAGGGCCCCTTTGGCGAGCTTCCGAGACTGCGACCGGCTGCGCACCCACATGTCGGCGAACTCGGCGTCGTCAATGAGGCGGACCTCCTGGAAGCGGTCCAGGACGGCTTCCGCCACATCCTCCGGAATGTTCCGCTCGGCCAGTTTCCGCGCCAGCTGCAGCCGGCTCTTGGCCGAACTGGTCAACTGCCGGAGCACGATGGCCCGCGCCACGGACGCGGGATCCGGTTCGGCGTCTGCGGCGATGGCGGCATCCGGATCGGGTCCGTCCGGCCCGAAGCCGGGGCGTCCGCCGCCCCGCCTCCGCTGCCGTCGTCCCGCTCCGGCGCCCTGTCCGGCCACGCGCCATCCGGCGCTCTGCCCGGCGGCCAGGTCAGGGGCGTCCCTAGAAGCCGTCAACAGCCTTCAGCTTCGGTGTGTCTTTGTCATCGGATTCGGCGGGCTTGACTACCCCGACACCAAGCTTCTCCTTGATCAGACGCTCCAGTTCGGTTGCCAGTTCGGGGTTGTCGCGCAGGAACCGGCGGGAGTTCTCCATACCCTGGCCCAGCTGGTCACCGTCGTAGGTGAACCACGAACCGGACTTTTTGATGATGCCGTGCTCAACGCCCATGTCGATGATGCCGCCCTCACGGGAGATGCCCTGGCCATAGATGATGTCGAATTCGGCGATCTTGAAGGGCGGGGCCATCTTGTTCTTGACGATCTTGGCCTTGGTGCGGTTACCGACGGAGTCGGCACCTTCCTTGAGCGTCTGGATCCGACGGACGTCGATGCGGATGGACGCGTAGAACTTCAGGGCTTTACCGCCGGTGGTGGTCTCCGGGGAGCCGAAGAACACGCCGATCTTTTCACGGAGCTGGTTGATGAAGATGGCGGTGGTTTTGGTCTGGCTCAGGCGGCCGGTGATCTTACGCAGCGCCTGGCTCATAAGGCGGGCCTGCAGACCCACATGGCTGTCGCCCATGTCGCCCTCGATTTCCGCACGCGGCACAAGGGCAGCAACGGAGTCGATGACGATGACGTCCAGCGAGCCGGAGCCAATCAGCATGTCCATGATTTCCAGGGCCTGCTCGCCTGTATCCGGCTGCGAGACCAGGAGGGCGTCGGTATCCACGCCCAGCCTGGCGGCGTATTCAGGGTCCAGGGCGTGCTCGGCATCGATGAAGGCGGCAATGCCGCCCAGGCGCTGCGCGCTGGCAACGGCGTGCAGGGCCACGGTGGTCTTACCCGAAGATTCCGGACCGTAGATCTCCACTACGCGGCCGCGGGGCAGGCCGCCAATTCCCAAAGCCACATCCAACGCGATGGATCCGGTGGGGATGACCTCGATGGGGGCACGGACTTCATCACCGAGCCGCATAACCGAGCCCTTGCCGAACTGCTTGTCAATCTGTGCCAGCGCTGCGTCGAGCGCCTTTTGACGATCCGGGGCTGCCGCCATGGTTCACACCTCTAATGCTTTCTCGCTTTGGAGTGGCCTCAGCGGCCATTTCTTGGTCATCTCTGACGCTAATGGCACCCGCTGACATTCTGGCCGGATGACATCGCCTATGTGGATAACCCACTACGAAAAGCATAGCTTTACCCGAACAGATATTCGAACAGATCCGGCGGCGTGTCAGCGCAGAAAGGGGCGCACATGAGCCTGGAGAACGCGGACGCGTTGGTGGCGACGTCAGTCGCGCAGGGGTTTGACGTCGCGGCCCAGGCGCCGCTCCGGCGGCACATCCTGGACGTCGCAGACGGCCAACCACACCTGTCGGGGGCTCGCTCCGGCCGCGAGGGCCTGGTCGGCGGTGCGCCCACCGGCCCCGGCCAGGACCAGGGTGCTGCTCAAGACCCGGGAGTAGCCGGCCCCGAATTCGTCGTCCATAAGCCGCCAATAGTCACTGATCCGCACCAATAGAGTCTCTCACGGTCCCGGACCCTAGAATTGTTGCCATGAGCAACCCTGCCGACGGCCCTCCTGCGACAGGTCTTCCTGAGACAGGCCTTCCCGCGACGTCCCCTGTGGAGACAGGTACCGACAAGGACACCGTCGATGAAGCCTTGAACACCGTGGAGCACCAAATCAGTCTCTTTTGGCGGCGTGCCCGTTCGGTGTCCCATCAGCTCTCGCGGCAGGTGCACCCGGACATGGAGCCGGCGGCCTACGGCCTGCTTGCGGTCATCCGGCGCGAGGGACCCATCCGGTTGACAGACCTCGCCCTGAACATCGGCGTGGGAAAGCCTTCCGTCAGCCGCCAGATCGCCTTCCTGGAAAGCATCGGGCTGGTGTTCAAGGAAGCTGATCCCCTGGACGGAAGGGCGCAATCGATCCGCCTCACCGAAAAGGGCGAGGAAAAGATGCACCAGGTCCAGGATGCGCGCCGCCAGGACTTCCGTGAGCGACTGGGTGAGTGGCCGGTCGGGGAACTGCAGACCCTCGCCGAATACATGGCAAAACTCAACTCCATCTTTGAACTCGACGGCTTCGCAAAAGACCCGTCCGCCGGCGACACTGCAAAATAGCCAGCACACACAACAAAGCCTCCGGCCCATGGCCGGAGGCTTTGTTGTACTTCCTGTCTGGCTCCTGCGGACGGCTTACCGTGCGCCGGAAAGCAGGCCCTTGGACAGTTCGTTGTTGAGTTCAGCGCTCAAATCGCGATCAAGGTCGCGGCCGTAGCGCTGTGAGAATTCCTGGGGAACGGTGTCCGGAACTGCAACGCCCTCGGCGACGGCGACACGTTCGCTGACTTCCCGGAGCATGCTGGACAGCGGCACGTCCAGGGCTGAGCAGATTGACGAGAGGAGCTCTGATGAAGCTTCCTTCTGGCCGCGCTCTACTTCGCTGAGGTAGCCCAGCGAAACACGGGCACTGTGCGAAACTTCGCGGAGCGTGCGTCCCTGGCGCTGGCGTACATCGCGCAGGACATCACCGATTTCGTGACGAAGTACAACCATCTTGCGCTCCTTCTGTTCGCTCTTGGCCTGATCGGCGAGGCCCACATCCTTCCAGCGGACAACGCCGTTTATGGATACGGGCTGCTTTACCATCTGTATCGCCTTGCTCCCTCATAAGTTCGGTCCGCCGTGGAGCGAACCGTGGTGGTTTATTCATCCTAGGCGCCTCCGCTCTCCGGAAGCGACACAATGTAATAACTAATGGACACCGGGATTTGTTCCCGGCAGCTTTACGCCCGGTAGCTTCAGGAAGATAGGGCCGCGATCAGACTTTCCAGCGCAGCGCCACAAGCCTGTCCGCGGATCTCCGCCCGGTTACCGGTGAAGCCGTACTCGAGGTAGGACGCACCGTCCGCTGTGGCAACCCCGATGAACACCGTCCCCACCGCGTTGCCGTCATGTTCCTCCGGGCCGGCGACCCCCGTGGTGGCGACGCCGATGTCAGCACGCAGCGCAGTCCTGGCCCCGGCCGCCATGGCCGCTGCGACGGCGCCGTCAACGGATCCGGCGGCGGCCAGCAGCTCTGCCGGAACGCCCAGGACGTCGACTTTGACGGAGTTCTGGTAGGCCACCACGCCGCCTTGGAGCATGCCTGAGGCTCCGGCTGTGTCAGCGAGAACGGCACTGACCATTCCCGCCGTGAGCGACTCCGCGGTCGCTACCGTGCGGCCCGTTTCCAGGGCCTTTTTGACTGCCTGTTCCGCCAGGTGGTGAAGGTTGGTCACGTCGGCTCCCTAGTTGCCAGCTGTAGTTTTTCCGGCCTGTTTGCCCTGTGACCGAATTCGCAGGGCTTCAAGGACGTATTCGACGCCGGTCCATACCGTGATCAGGACAGCCACCATCATGACGGCGAAGGCCACCCACACAAGCCATGGTGCCAACGCGCCGAGTGGCAGGAGGTACAGGAAGATCGCGGCTGTCTGAACGACGGTCTTGAGCTTGCCTCCGCGCGAAGCCGGGATCACACCGTACCGGATAACAAAGAAACGAAGGGCGGTGATGCCCCATTCCCTGACGAGGATAACGATAGTGACCCACCACGGCAGTTCATTCAGGATGGAAAGCATCACCAGCGCTGAGCCAATGAGGAGCTTGTCGGCGATGGGGTCTGCAATTTTGCCGAAATTGGTGACGAGGCCGCGGCTCCTGGCGATGTCGCCGTCGAGCTTGTCTGTGTAGATGGCGACGGCGAACGCCACCACCGCGGCCCAGCGCCAGGGCCCTGACTCGCTGCTCAGCCCGGGAGCATCGGCGAAGAGGAACCAGACGAAGAACGGCACCAGGGCGATGCGCAGCATGGTCAGGATGTTGGGAAGATTCCAGATTCCTGGGCTGCTGGAGCCGGCGGCAGTTGCTTCGGTGCTAGTCACACTCCTAGGCTACCGTCCGGTGAGTGACCACGCGTCTTCGGAACCGTTCTCGTCGTCGCCCGAGGTGCCGTCCGCGCCGTCGAAGTACTCAACCTTCTGGCTGCGCTGGTCAAGGTCCGCCTGCACGAGGTCTTCCGCATAACCGCCCTGGGCGATGTTCGCGTTGGCGTTGTCGCTGAGCGCCGCCGTCTGCGAGTCAGCAACCGCCGGCGCGTCCTGGCCCTTCATGGCGGCCAGCACCGAAGCGAGGTCGTCCGGCTTGACCAGGACGTCGCGTGCCTTGGACCCTTCGGAGGGGCCAACCACTCCCCTGGACTCGAGCAGGTCCATAAGCCGTCCGGCCTTGGCGAAGCCCACCCGGAGCTTGCGCTGGAGCATCGACGTCGAACCGAACTGAGTGGTGACCACCAGCTCGGTGGCCTGCAGCAGCACTTCGAGGTCGTCCCCGATGTCGTCGTCGATCTGCTTCTTGGGCGCCTCGGGCGCGACATCGTGGCGGTAGTCGACTTTGAGCTGGCCCTTGACGTGTTCCACGACCTTGTGGATTTCGGACTCCGTGACCCAGGCGCCCTGGACACGCATGGCCTTGGAGGCACCCATCGGCAGGAACAGCGCATCGCCCTGGCCGATCAGCTTCTCGGCACCGGGCTGGTCAAGGACCACGCGGGAGTCCGTGACGGAGGACGTGGCGAAAGCCATCCGGGACGGCACGTTGGCCTTGATCAGGCCGGTGACGACGTCCACGGAGGGCCGCTGGGTGGCCAGGACCAGGTGGATGCCGGCGGCACGGGCCAGCTGGGTGATGCGGACGATTGAGTCTTCGACGTCGCGCGGGGCCACCATCATCAGGTCGGCGAGCTCGTCAACGATCACCAGCAGGTACGGGTAGGGCCGGATGACGCGCTTGGAGTCCACGGGCGGCTGGACCTTGCCGGCGCGGACTGCCTTGTTGAAGTCATCGATGTGCTTGAACCCGTAGTTGGCGAGGTCGTCGTAACGGGCGTCCATCTCGCGGACCACCCATTGCAGGGCCTCGGCAGCCTTCTTCGGATTGGTAATGATGGGCGTGATCAGGTGCGGGACGCCTTCGTAGGCGGTCAGTTCCACACGCTTGGGGTCCACCATGACCATGCGGACCTCATCCGGGGTTGCCCGCATGAGGATCGAGGTGATCATGGAGTTCACGAACGAGGACTTACCGGCGCCCGTGGCACCTGCGACGAGCAGGTGGGGCATCTTGGCGAGGTTCGCCACGACGTAGCCGCCTTCGACGTCCTTGCCAACACCCATCACCATAGGGTGGTCGGTCCGGCGCGCGTTCTGGCTGCGGAGGACGTCACCGAGGGAAACGGTCTCGCGGTCCGTGTTGGGGATCTCGATACCGATGGCGGACTTGCCCGGGATGGGGCTGAGTATCCGGACGTCGCTCGAAGCCACGGCGTAGGAGATGTTCTTGGACAGGGCGGTGACGCGCTCCACCTTGGTGCCCGGGGACAGTTCGATCTCGTACCGCGTGACGGTGGGCCCGCGGCTGAAGCCGGTGACCTGTGCCTCCACGTTGAACTGGTTGAGGGTCTCGGTCAGCGAAGCCACAATGGCGTCGTTCGCTTCGGTGCGCTCCTTGGGGATGGAGCCCGGGGTCAGAACGTCCGACGGCGGCAGCGTGTAGGTGACGTCGCCCGCCAGTGAGAGTTGCTCGGTCCGCTGCGGAATGGGCGCGGGCAGGGGCATGGGTGTGACGGGCTTGGCTGGCACCTGCGCAACGGCGGGGACGGGGTTGAGTGAGCCCGCGGCCACCATCCCGGGAGTGACCAGCGGGATGGCCTCGGTGGCGTTGTCCTCCGCCGGACCTCTTCCGGCAGCGCCGATGCCCTGGGCGGCTTTGATTTTCTCGACGGCGATTTCCGCCTGGGTGGGGCGGCGCACGCCGGGAGCGGGGCGCGGTCCGCGGCCTGGCTTTGCGTTGGCCTCGTCGCCGTCGATGACGGCGTGCTCGAAGGCTTCGTCGCCCACGTAGCCTTCCAGCCCGGCGTCGGACTCGTCGTCCTTGCCAAAGAAGCGTCGCTTCTTCTTCCGCGGTGCCGGGGTTGCCTTCGTTTCCTCGAGGTAGCTGCGGTCGTGGCTGGCCCCGTCGTCGCCGGGTTCCTGCAGGTCCAGGCCCATGAGGTGCTCATAGGCCCCCCGGAGCCGGCGTGGAATGGCCCCGAAGGGGGTTGCGGTAATGATGAGCAATGAGATGAAGGCCAACAGCCCGTAGACCACAACGGGCACCGCCGCATGGATGGCCGCGAGGGGTGAGGCGGCCAGGAAGCCGAGCATACCGCCGGCCTGGCGGAGGCCGTCGAAGCCTTCGGCAACGGTGGGCTGCCCGCCCACAACGTGGGCAAGGCCGCAGCCGGCAAAGGTCATGATGAGGAAACCGATCCCCACCCGGTTGTTTCCCCGGCCGTCGTCGGGCTGCCGGAAGAGCCGGAAGGCGCACACAAAAAGCATCAGCGGCAAAAGCAGTGACATCCAGCCGAAGGTGCCGTTGACCACGCTGTAGACGGCGTCGGGGAACCAACCGGTCATTCCCCACCAGGCGAAGGTGGCGATGAAAACACCCAGGGCAAGGTTGAACAGGGCCGCGCCGTCGCGGCGTTCCTCTGCCGGCAGGTCACTGACATCGGAGCCGATCCTGCGGACTCCGCCGCCGACCAGATGTCCCACGCCCAGCCAGGCGCCGCCTACAACGCGCAGGAGCCAGGGCTGCCGCTGTTCGACGGCGGGAAGCTGGCGGGTGCGTGCAGTAGCCGCCGATGATCCGGCCCGGCTGCCGGTGCGGCTGGACGCTGTGGCGCCTGCACCGCGGCCCGCCGAGCTGCCGGATTTGGCGCTGGATTTGCCGCCTGCGGTGCCTCGGGGCGCGGGAGTAGTACGAGTGGCCATACGTGCCACGGTACCGGAACTGGCGCGGTTTTCCGCGGATTTCCGGCTGTTCCCGGCCTCATGTTGCGGATGGGAAAGGCCCGGTTCTCCAAGAACCGGGCCTTTGCCATTCCGCTTGCCTTCGGGGCTGTTAAGCCTCGAGGACCACCGGGATGATCATGGGCTTGCGGCGCAGCTTGCGGTTGACCCAGGTGCCGACGACGCGGCGGACAACCTGCTGGAGCTGGTGGGTGGTGTGGTCCGTGCGGTTGAGCACGGCTTCTTCCAGGGCGGCGTTGATCTTTGGGATGATCTCGTCGAAGACCGAATCGTCCTCGGCCACACCGCGGGCGTGGATCTCGGGTCCGGAGACCACCTTGCCGGTGGTGCGGTTGATGACGGTGATGATGGAGATGAAGCCTTCATCACCGAGCGTCTGGCGGTCCTTGAGGTCCGCTTCCGTGACTTCGCCGACGCTGGAGCCGTCCACGTAGACAAAGCCCACTTCAACCTGGCCCACCACGTCTGCGCGGTGGTCCTTGAGGTCGATGACGGTGCCGTTGTCGGCAAGGATGACGCTGGCCGTGGGGACGCCGGACTCGATGGCGATCTTGCCGTTGGCGATCAGGTGGCGGGTCTCGCCGTGCACGGGCATGGCGTTGAGCGGTTCAAGGATGTTGTAGCAGTAGAGCAGCTCGCCGGCGGCCGCGTGTCCGGAGACGTGCACCTTGGCGTTGCCCTTGTGGATGACGTCCGCGCCGAGCTTGAGCAGGCCGTTGATGATGCGGAACACAGCGTTCTCGTTGCCCGGGATGAGGCTGGAGGCAAGGATCACGGTGTCGCCGTCGCCCACCACGACGCGGTGGTCGCCGTTGGCCATGCGCGAAAGCGCGGCCATCGGTTCGCCCTGGGAACCTGTGGACATCAGAACCACGCGGTTGTCCGGCAGGTTGTCGATGTTCTTGATGTCCACGAGGAGGCCCTCGGGAACGTCCAGGTAGCCGAGCTTGGCGGCGATGGCCATGTTGCGGACCATGGAGCGGCCCACGAAGGCCACCTTGCGGTTGTGCTTGGCGGCGGCGTCAAGCACCTGCTGGACGCGGTGGACGTGCGAGGAGAAGGACGCCACGATGATGCGCTTGGTGGCCTGGCCGAACAGCCGTTCCAGCGTGGGGCCGATTTCCTTCTCGGCGGTGGTGAAGCCCGGCACGTCGGCGTTGGTGGAGTCGGACATAAAGAGGTCAACGCCCTCTTCACCCAGCTTGGCGAAGTGACGGAGGTCGGTGATCCGGCCGTCCAGGGGCAGCTGGTCCATCTTGAAGTCGCCCGTGTGCAGGACGGTGCCGCCGGCCGTGCGGATGAACACTGCCAAGGCGTCGGGGATGGAGTGGTTGACCGCGACAAACTCGCATTCGAAGGGGCCAAACTTTTCGACCTGGCCCTCTTCAACGGTCATCGTGTACGGACGGATCCGGTGTTCCTGAAGCTTGGCCTCGATGAGGGCCAGCGTCAGCTGTGAGCCCACCAGGGGGATGTCGGCGCGCATCCGCAGGAGGTAGGGAACAGCGCCGATGTGGTCCTCGTGGCCGTGGGTGAGGACAACGGCCACGATGTCGTCGAGACGGTTCTCGATGTAGGAGAAATCGGGCAGGATCAGGTCAACGCCGGGCTGGGTCTCCTCCGGGAAGAGGACACCACAGTCCACGATGAGCAACTTGCCGTCGATTTCGAACACGGCCATGTTCCGGCCGATCTCCCCCAGTCCGCCCAGCGGAACGATCCGAAGGGTGCCTTGCGGCAGGCGTGGAGGCGTGACAAGGCCGGGAAGGGCGGTTTGGGTCATAGTGCACTACTTTCCAGGCGGAAGGGTGCTGGTCTTAGCCCTCAGGGAAAGACCAGCCCCGCTTCCGCCAAATCCTCGCGGATGGTTACGATCTCGGCTTCGTCCGGCTCCACGAGGGGCAAACGGACAATCGAGTTGGGCAGGACTCCCTGCCATTTAAGAATTTGTTTGGCTGCAACGGCTCCCTGGACGCGGGTCATCGTTGCCCTCACGACGGGCAGCAGCTCGACGTTGATCTTACGCGCGGTTTCGAGGTCGTTCGCGTTGATGGCGTCGATCAGTTCGCGGAAGCGGCGCGTTGCGACGTGGGTTGTGACGCCCACGAGTCCGACGGCACCCAAGGACATCCACGGAAGGGTCAGTCCGTCGTCGCCGGAGTAGAAGTACAGGTCCGTCTCTGCCATCACCCGGCTGGCTGCCATAAAATCGGCTTTGGCATCCTTGACGGCGACGATGTTTGGGTGCTGCGCCAGGCGGATCATGGTTTCGGGCTCGATCGCGATGGAGGAGCGGCCCGGAATGTCATAGAGCATAACGGGCACATCGGTTGCCGACGCGACGGTCTCGAAGTGTGCGCGGACGCCGGCCTGGCTGGGCTTGTTGTAGTACGGCGTGACGAGCAGCAGGCCGTCGACGCCGAGCGCTGCCGCCTGCTGGGAGAGGTGCACCGAATGTGCGGTGTCGTTCGTCCCGGTGCCGGCGATGATGGCGGCGCGGTCTCCCACGGCCTCCTTGACAGCGCGGAACATGCCAAGGTTTTCTTCATCCGAGAGGGTGGACGTTTCGCCTGTGGTCCCGGTGACGACCAGGCCGTCGCAGCCATCGTCCACAAGCTTGGTGGCCAGTTCGGCTGCCTGCTTGTAGTCCACGGCGCCATCCTTGGTGAAGGGCGTGACCATGGCGGTCAGGAGCGTACCAAGGGCAGGAGCGGTGGCGGATTTGTGAGGCATGGAAAAAACGTTACCCTGTCGGCAGCCGGTTAGGACAATGGGGGCGGCGTGATACGCGTCAAACAGCGGGCTGCCGTGCCCCAGGGACTGTGGTCAGCACGCACTGCAGATCGACTCCCGCGGGGTCAGCGGAATTTCCGCAATGCACTCCTCTGCAGGATGGCGGTGACCACTTCCGTACCGGTTCCGGCGGCCATTTTCAGTTCGACGCCGTCAGGTCCCCAGAACCCGCTCAGGCCGCAGGAGGGACCCAGCGAGGTGGATCCGCCAAGGTTCGCCAGGACGGCGAACATCCGGTTGTCCATGGCCCTGGCTCCAAGGTGCAGAGCAAGCCGCCGCTCTTCGGCCAGCGTGTACAGCGCCGATACGGCATAGATGTCAGCGCCGGCCTGGGCTGCCCCGGTGGAGTGGGCAGGAACCGCGGCGTCAAAGCAGATGGCCAGCGCGATCTTCCAGCCATCCAACTCGATCACGAGTGCACCGTCGCCCGCGGCGAAGACCTCCCGCTCCTGGCCGTGGAGGTGGGTTTTGAAGCCGAGTCCGATGGTGCCGTCGGGGTGGATCACCAGGCTGGCGAGCCGCGGCGAGCCATCAGGTTCCCGATAGGCAGCACCGGCCACGGCGGTAATCCCGGTCCGGCGGCAGATTTCGTGGAGATCGCCCAGCCGCGGGTCGTCGTGCCGGAGCCAATAGCCGTCATCGGCCAACTGAGCCAGGGTGTACCCCGCCAACGACAGCTCAGGGAACACCACCAGCCGGGCGCCGTGGGATTCGGCATCCTCGATCAGCCGGACGTGTTCTTGCACATTCGGGACAATCCCGCCTTCCAGCGCCTGGTACTGCACGGCAGAGACGGTCAGGGCATCAGTCACCTCCTTATCCTAGGGATGTCCGCCTAGCCGCGGGAACCACGCCGCAGTTCAGCTGGGCGCTGCAACTCAGCAGGGCGCTGCAGTTCAGCCGGGCTCCGCAACTGAGAGGGTGGCTCGTCAGCCCGCGTCATGCCATCCTGCGGCTTCCCTGGCTGGCAGTACCGGTCCACCGCAGCCTCCCGCAGCCCCTCGGCCCAGGCCGCGAGCCGCTGTGCCGCCCGGACGTAGTGGAACAGCTCAGTGGGCGTCAGGGCGTCGAGGTCGGTGTCGGCCAATCTGCGGGCCAGCTCTGCCCCCGCCGGCTGGGCGGTGAGTGTCACGCCTTCGTCCTGCCACTGGATGTCCACAGGGGGTCGACCTGCCACGAGCTGGCGGAAGAGGAAGTCCACCACTCCCGGGCTCATCGCTTTCGTCAGACCTACAGGATGTGCCGAGGCGGCGTCCTGGGCATCCCGGTCGGGGCGCACCGATCCGCCGGTGATTGGGGATTCCGGAAACGGCCGCGGCCGGGATGGGGTTTGCATGGTGTCCATATTATTCGAACATATATTCGAATACAAGGTCTTCAAGACCGTGTTTCCGGCCGGCTCTTGACCGCCGCCATAAAGGTTGGTGTGAGAACATCGCCTCATGACGTCCCGTGCCCCGGCAAGACCCTCGCGGGTGCCTCGAACCTCACAGGCCGCGGGCCGCCTCCGCGGTATTGACGCAGCCAGGGGGCTGGCGCTCCTTGGCATGATGGCCACGCACCTGCTCCCTACCTTCGAGGCAAACGCCGACCTCACGCCCACCTGGATCGGCCTCACGTTCTCCGGCAGGGCGGCCGCCCTGTTTGCCGTATTGGCTGGCGTGGGACTGGCCCTGTCCACCGGAAAGCAGGTACCTCCGGAAGGTACTGCCTTGAACGCAGCCCGCCGCGGCATCGCACTGCGCGCCCTGGTGATTGCCGCCGTCGGGCTCTCACTGGGCGGGCTGGAAGTAAACCTTGCGATCATCCTGGTCCACTACGCCCTGCTGTTCCTGTGCATCCTGCCGTTCCTGGGCCTGAAGCTGAGGGCGCTGTGCGCGTGGGCTGCCGGCTGGATCGTGGTTTCCCCGGTGCTCGCCTATCTTCTCCGCCCCTGGCTGATGGCGGCCAACCCGCCCCTGAACCTGGGGCACAACCCGTCCTGGGAAGACCTCTCGACCCCTTTCCCTCTTCTGGGAGACCTGTTCCTGACCGGCTACTACCCGGTGTTCCAGTGGCTGTCATACCTGCTGGTGGGCCTGGTCATTGGCCGGCTGGCCCTCACCAAGGCGATGGTTCCTGTCCTGCTGCTCTGCGGCGGCGCTGCGGTGGCCGCACTGGCCAAGGCTTTGGGCACCGCAGCGATGGAGAACTGGGGCGGCCGGGCCGCGCTGGAGGCAGTCCTGAACGCCCCCGGATACCCGCTGGACAGTGTCCTCCAGGTCAACCTCACGGGGATCCGGCAGGAAGGATCCTGGTGGTGGCTGGCGGCCGCGGCGCCGCATTCGGCCACCACGCTGGATCTTCTGCACACCTGCGGCGTGGCGGCCGCCGTCGTGGGCGTGTGCCTCCTGCTCGGCAGGCTGGCTGACTGGCTGGATCTGGACCTGTTGCTGCCACTGCGCGGTGCGGGAGCCATGACGCTCACGCTCTACTCAGCGCATGTCTGGGTGGTTTCGGCGTTCTACCTGAAGCCGCTGCCCGTCGGCTGGACCGAGGTGGGGATGTACTGGGCGCATGCCACGACGGCCATCATCGTTGGCATCGTGTTTGTCCTCCTGAAATGGCGGGGCCCGCTGGAACTGGTGGGCCATGCGGCCAACCAGCTGGGGCGCGGCGACCGAGCCAGCCTGCGTTAGCCCGCCACGGCGACCGAGCCGGCCTGCGTTAGCCCGCCACAGAGAGCAGGCCCTAGGCCGGAACCTTGCCGCGGAACAGCTTCACGGCGTCGCGCATGGACGCGCGGGCGCGCTTGCGGTCCCCGGCTGCGTCATAGGCGCAGCTGAGACGGAACCACGAACGCCAGTCAGCGGGCGCCGCTTCAGCCTCGGCCTTGTACTTTTCGAATTCCAGATCCGCCGCTGAGCGGACGATCCGGCCGGCGGGTGTGCGGGGCAGTTCGTCTACCGGGAGCCCGCCTTCGGCCTCCAGGACCTTCGCCATCTGTTCCGTGCGCGCGCCGAACAGCAGTTCACGGATCATGGCCCAGGCGCCGATGGCCGGGAGGACCAGGTAGGCAGCTCCGATGGCCTTGGCGGCGGGGTTGCTGTCCAGCAACAAGAGCACGGAGCGCTGGAAGGACACCACCAGGTAGAAGACCAGCAGGAGCGTTACGGCACCCACCCAGATCTTGGTGCGGTTCTTCCGGAACGCGGCAACAAACTCGCCCACGGCCTAGAGCCCCAGGTCCAGGTAGCCGTCCAGGCCCACCGTCAGTCCCGGGTGCGCGGCGACGTTGCGCACGCCCAGCAGCACGCCGGGCATAAAGGAGGCACGGTCAAAGGAATCGTGCCGGAAGGTCAGCTGCTCCCCCGGACCGCCGAGCAGCACCTCCTGGTGGGCCACCAGCCCGCGCAGCCGAACGCTGTGAACGCGGACTCCGTCAACCTCGCAACCCCGTGCGCCGGCGAGTTCGCTGGTGGTCGCGTCAGGACTGGGCGGAACGTCAGCGGCCTGGCGCTCGGCTGCAATGAGCTGGGCGGTGCGGACAGCGGTCCCGGACGGCGCATCAACCTTTTCCGGGTGGTGCAGTTCGATGATTTCCACCGACTCGAAATATTTGGAGGCCTTGGCGGCAAAGGCCGAGGCCAGCACAGAACCGAGGGCAAAATTAGGGGCGATCAGTACCCCGGTTTCCGGGTTCTCCGCGAGCCGTGCTTCCAGCGCTGCGAGCCGGGTGGAATCCCAACCGGTGGTCCCCACCACCGCGTGCATGCCATGCTCGACGGCGTAGCGGACGTTCGCTTCGGTGCTTTCTGGGACAGTGAGGTCCACCACGATGTGGGCACCCGACGCGGCCAGCTGGTCCAGCGAGTCGCCGCGTCCCAGGGCGGCTACGAGCATCAGGTCGGAGGCAGCTTCAACGGCCTTAACGGCTTCGGCGCCCATGCGCCCGTTAGCGCCCAGGACAGCCACGCGGGTGGGCACGGAGAGTTGTTCGATCATGCCGTTAACCCTACCGTCGGGCCGGGTGCGGGATTGAACCGAAGGCTGTGCGTTACCTCGCAACCGCCGGCAGGCGAAGGGAAGCCGGTGCTGCTCAGCCGCCTGCGCCGACCCACTCCACCGTGCCGTCGGCGAAGAACTGTTCCTTCCAGATGGGAACCTGGTCCTTGATGCGGTCCACCAGTTCGGAACACACGGCAAAAGCCTGTCCGCGGTGCGCAGCGGAGACCGCACAGACCAGCGCCGGATCTCCGATGTCGAGCATGCCGATGCGGTGGGCAGCCCAAATCCGCACGGGCTGCGTGGCAGATCCGTCGCCGGCATGTTCGGCAGCCAGGCGGGCGACGACGTCGGCCATCACCTGGTGAGCCGTGGGGTGCGCGCTGTAACTGAGCCGCTCGACTGCCTTGCCGCCGTCGTGATTCCTCACCACGCCGCTGAAGCTGACCACGGCCCCTGCGGTGTCGGACTCCACTGCAGCGATGGCCTGGTCCACGGAGATGGGTTCTGCGCTCAGCACCGCGTGGACCACTTCGAAAACCGAGTCAGTGCCCATGGCCGCCCTCCAGCTGGTCGCACAGGTGCCCGATCAACGCATCGAGCACGGATAGACCGTCCATCACTCCCTTGGGTGACCCGGGCAGGTTAACAATGAACGTCTGCCCGGCAGCTCCGGCGTGGCCGCGGCTGAGCGCCGCAAGCGGCGTTTTGGCTGCGCCTTCACGCCGGATGGCCTCCATGATGCCCGGGATTTCCCGGTCCAGGAGGGGCAGGGTAACGTCGGGTGTGCGGTCGTCCGGACTGAGCCCGGTGCCTCCGCTGGTGATCACGACGGCGGGATGCTGGGTGAGGAGGGCCCGGATCGCCGCACCGACCGGCTCACCGTCTGGCACAACCATGGCGGGGTAGGCCTCGAAGCCGTGCTCGGTCAGCCAATCGATGATGACGGGCCCGGTTTCATCCTCATAGATGCCTGCGGCGGCGCGGGTGGACGCAATGACAACCCCGGCCTTCCGGCCCTGCACTTCGCCGTGTGTGTGCGGCTCGGTGTTTGGCTCAGGCGGGTAAGTGCTCTCGGTGCTCATAGTGTCCAGTCCCCGCTCTTGCCGCCGCTTTTCGCCAGCACTTTGATGTCGGTCAGCACGGCGTGCTTGTCGACGGCCTTGATCATGTCGTACACGCTGAGGGCAGCCACAGAGGCCGCCGTCAGCGCTTCCATCTCAACCCCTGTGACCCCGCGGGTCTTGACCGTGGCCAGGATCGCCACGGAATCGGTTCCGAGCTCGAAGTCCACGGTGACTTTCGAGAGCGGCAAGGGATGGCAGAGCGGGATGAGTTCGGGAGTCTTTTTTGCCGCCATGATGCCGGCAACGCGCGCCACGGCCAGGGCATCACCCTTGGGCAGGCCGCCGGATCCCAGCAGGCCCAGCACTTCGTCAGTGGTGCGGACCGTGGCCGTGGCGGTGGCTTCCCGGGTGGTTTCGGTTTTGCCGGACACGTCCACCATCTGGGCGCTTCCGTCCTGGCGCAGATGGGTCAGCGCGGACGGGCTATGTTCTGGATTCACAGCATCCATACTTCCACCTCGTCACCCTCGGCGAGCGCCGAGACTCCAACGGGCACGTGTACCAGCACGTTGGATCCGGCGAGGGCGTGCATAAGGTGGGAGCTTTCGCCCCCTTCCAGGCGGACGGTTCCGTCCCCCTGGAGGGTTCCGCGCCGGACCTGATGTTTGTGTTCAGGCGACGAAAGGCTGTGGCCCAGCCGTCCGCGGACCGGGATCCGCGGTGCCGGCGATCCAAACAGTTTAGCCAGCACGGGCCGCAGGAACATTTCGAAGGAAACCAGGCAGCTGACCGGGTTGCCCGGGAAACCCAGGAAAGGTACGCCGTCGAACGTCCCGACGCCCTGCGGGCCGCCGGGCTGCATGGCTACGTGCAGGAACTCGGTAGCCTGGCCCCCCAAGGCCTGGCGGACAACTTCGTAGGCTCCCTTGCTGACCCCGCCCGTGGTGACGATCAGGTCCACCGCACCGACGTGGCGGCGGAGCAGTGCCCGGAATTCGCCAGGATTGTCCGAGGCGATGGCCGTGCGCACCACGGCCAGGCCCGCCTGCCGCATGGCACTTTCGAGGAGCGTTCCGTTAGAATCGTAGATCTTGCCGGCCGGAAGGGGCTGGCCGGGTTCCACCACTTCGTCGCCCGTTGTGGCCAGGAGGACGGTCACCGGTCTGCGCACGGTAACTTCGGCGATCCCGAGGGCCGCCAGCAGCCCCAGCTGTGCCGGGCCAAGGAAGGTTCCCGCGGCCAGCGCCCGCTCCCCCACCGCGATATCACTGCCGGCCGACCGCACAAAGGTGCCGGCCGCCGTCGCCGGCAACCACACAGTGGTTGTTTCCCCCGGGGCGGGGAACTGGTCCGGAACGGCACGTTCCACGGGCACGACGGCGTCAGCACCGGCGGGAATCATCGCTCCCGTCATGATGGGGGCGGCAGTGCCACGGTCCAGGGCCGCCGGCACGGCACCCGCCGGAACGGGGACAACCACAGGCAGCTCCGCACCGCCGTCGGGCACGTCCGCGCTGTTGACGGCAAAGCCGTCCATCTGGGAGTTGGCGAACGGCGGGAGGCTCAGGGGGGCCATCACGTCCTGGGCGAGGCCCTTGCCCAGCGCGTCGCGAAGTGGCAGCGTTTCCGTCCGTCCCTGGGCCAGCAGGGGCGTCAGCAGTTCGGTGACGGCGGCCAGGTGCAGGGCAACGGACCGTGCCTGGTGGGGCGCCTGGCCTGGCGTGTGCCTGTCCCTGTGCCCGGCGTGTACGTCCTCGCTGCTGTTCGGAGTGTGTCCGTGCTGGTGCGGAGAGCTGTGCATGGTCCTGCCTTCGGTCCGGGCCGTCATGGATTCACGTCAACTCTAATCGTGTGGAAGCCGGTGGCCCCGTCGGGCGCAGGTGGCCTGCGTTCCTCCACCTGCGGCTCGCCGTTGAGGTCCGTGGCGCGGACCTGGACCTCATACTGGCCCGGCGTCAGCTCGATGCCAAGCTGCCACTGGCGCCAAGTGTCCAGCGAAATCCCGGTTGCGAGGCGGGCCTCCTGCCACGGACCACGGTTGACCCGGAGTTCCACCTTGCCGATCCCGGTGTGCTGGGCCCAGGCCACGCCGCCGAACATGACCGTTCCAGCAGCCACCCGCCGGCCGGTGCGGGGCACGTCGATCCGCGAGGACGTTTTGATGGGGCCGCGGTCGGACCAGCCGCGCGGCGTCCAATAGCCGACGTCGTCAGCGAACCTGGTGACGCGGAGTTCGGTGAGCCATTTGGTTGCGGAAACGTAGCCGTAGAGGCCGGGCACGATCATCCGGACTGGGAAGCCGTGTTCCAGCGGCAGCGGTTCGCCGTTCATCCCCACCGCGAGCAGGGCGTCCCGTTGATCGGTGAGGACCTCCAGCGGGGTGCCTGCCGTCCAGCCGTCGGAGCTCCGGGACAGCACCATGTCGGCGCCGGATTGCGGCCGGACAAGGGCCAGGAGTTCCCGCACCGGCCAGCCGAGCCAGCGTGCATTGCCGATCAGGTCCCCGCCCACTTCGTTGGAGACGCAGGCGATGGTCACATGACGTTCGATCAGCGGCCTGGCCAGCAGATCAGCCAGGTTCAGCTCAACCTCCTGTTCCACCATCCCCGTGACGCGGAGTACCCAGGCTTCGGGGTCGAGGGAAGGGACGATCAGGGCGGTGTCGATCCGATAGAAGTCACGGTTCGGTGTGACCAGAGGCTGCATTCCGTCCAGGCCTATCTCGGTGCCGGCCGGGATGGCAGGCGCTTCAGAGACTGCGGCAGGCAGTTGCAGTTTTTCACGGGCAGTACTGATGCCGGCGGCCGCACCTCGCCAGACCGCGGCGATAACCCCGCCCACGGCGGTGGCCCCGGCACTCGCAGCCAAGACCTGCAGGAACGTGCGCCGCCCGGCGGTTGTTGCCGTCCTCGCGGGAACTTCTGTCCCCGTAGCACCTGCCCCCGCGGCACCGACCAGTCCTTCCTGGAGCCGGCGGATCAGCCATCCCAGCAGAAGCGCGCCGGCCAGGGCTGCGAGCAGAGGCACTACAGCCGCGGCCGGGGTCATCTGCGCGCGGGTAAGCACCGAAGTAAGCCCGACGAGCCCAAAAACAGCAATCACCGCTGCACCGGCAAACCGCCTGCGCCGTTCCAGAATTCCGGCCAACGCCCCGACGGCTACGATGACCAGCAGCATCCCGGCCACGAACACTGCCTTGTCGGCGGTGCCGAACAGTGAGATGGCCGAGTCCTTCACACCCGGCGGAACAGCATCGATCACAGCTCCGCCTACTGCCGTCAGGGGCGAGAGGGACGGGCTCAGCAGCCCCGCCAGCAACTCGCCTGTTACGACGGCGGCGCCGGCGGCCACTGCTCCCGATGCGGCGGCCCAGCGGCGGCTGCCTCGAGCGGCACCGTCGGTTCCCGGGCGCCCTGGAGAGTTGGCGCCGTCGTCGGCCGTTTCCTGCAAAGGCTGGGAGCTGTTCACCTCTCCAGCATAGGTTCGCCAGGCCCCGGCAGCGCCGGACTTCGCCACCGTTCGGTGGGACTTCCAATGACGTAGCGGATCCCGGACGTCATGGGCGTGATCCCCGGCGTAAAGGTGGCGTAGCCTGAATTCATGAGTGTTCAGCTAGGTATGCCGCAACCCCGCGAAGATGCTGGGCCGGGCCTGCCGCCTGCCCGCCCGGCCGGCACGCCGGCGGGGCTGCTGGACCAGTACGGCCGCCGGGCCACGGACATGAGGCTGTCGCTGACGGACAAGTGCAACCTGCGCTGTACCTACTGCATGCCGGCCGAGGGGCTTGAATGGCTGGCCAAGCAGGCCGTGATGTCCGCCGAGGAGATCGTGCGGATTGTCCGGATCGGTGTGGATATGCTTGGTGTCCGCGAACTGCGCCTGACGGGCGGGGAGCCCCTGGTCAGGGCGGACCTGATTGACATCATTGCGGCCCTGCGAAGCAATCATCCGGAGCTGCCGATCTCCATGACTACCAACGGCGTGGGCCTGGACAAAAAGGCGGGCGCGCTTAAGGCCGCGGGCCTGACCCGCATCAATGTCTCGCTCGATTCGCTGCACGAAGAGACCTTCACCAAGCTGACCCGGCGCCCCTTCCTTGACCGTGTGCTGGCCGGCGTCGATGCCGCCTGGGCGGCGGGGCTTGGCCCTGTCAAACTCAACGCCGTGCTGATGCGAGGCATCAACGACACCGAGTCGCCGTCCCTGCTCGCGTGGGCGCTGGAGCGCGGCTACGAACTGCGTTTCATCGAGCAGATGCCCCTTGACGCGGACCACGGCTGGACCCGGCGGAACATGATCACGGCGGCCGAGATCCGTTCCCTGCTCTCGCGCGACTTCGTGTTGAGTCCCGATCCCCGTGCCCGCGATGGAGCCCCCGCTGAACGCTTTGAAGTACGGCGCCGGGTGGCCGGGTCCGCGGGGCCGGGTGGTTCGGCTGAGGGAGCCGGGCTGGACGCCTCCGGGCCTCTGCAGGAAGCCGGGCAGGAAGCCGAGGGGCCGGTGCTGGGCACTGTGGGGATCATCGCGTCCGTCACGGAGCCGTTCTGCGCTGACTGCCGGCGCACGCGGATCACCGCTGAGGGCAAGATCATGAGCTGCCTGTTCTCCCGCGAGGAGTTCGATCTGCTCGGTTTGCTGCGGGAGGGCGCCAGCGACGAAGCCCTGGCCGAACGCTGGCAGGACGCCATGTGGGTCAAACCAAAGGCCCACGGAATGGACCACACAGGTCTCGGCGCACCGGACTTTGTCCAGCCGGACCGCAGCATGAGCGCCATCGGAGGCTGAATTCTTGAACGTACGTTACTTCGCTGCCGCACGCGCCGCCGCGGGGGTCGAAGAGGAGCGCTTTGATCTCGCGTCAGGGACCACAGTGGCCGACTTGTTACTGGCTGTCCTTGCTGTGAACCGGGCCGAGCCCCCTGCCGGCACTCCTCCCCTGCAGCGAATCCTGTCCCGGAGCAGTTTCCTGCTCAACGAGGTCGCTGTACGGGACCGCACAGCCGTGTTAAATCCGGACGATGTTGTTGACGTGCTGCCACCATTCGCGGGCGGGTAGGACCCCAGCAGACTGTGCAAAGGGACAGTTGAGGCCCCGGATCCGAGGGCCGGAAGTGTCCCCTCGCGCCGACCAGCAGGGCCACAAGTATCGCCTCGCGCGAAAACGGCGGGGCTTTTAGTCCTGATAACTGACATGAAGGCCAGCGTGGCCGCAGGTTATGCACATAGGCATCCATCCACGCGGAAATTGTCAGACCCTGCTGGGATGCTTTGAGTATGGATAGCAGAGCAGCTATGGAGACGGCGGAGGCCCTTGCGGCGTCCTTGTCTGAGCTGGCTCTGGTGTTGCGTGGCGCTGCCGAATCCCCGGATTCCTGTGATGCGGATCCGCTGCGCAGCAGGGCCGAGATCGCCCTGGCGACTCTGGCTGCAGTCGCCCGCGGGGAAGCGAAGATGGCGGCCCTGAAGGTTCACGCGGCCGCCGATTATGCCGACGCCGCCCAGACCCTTGCAGGCCCTGCCGAGTCCCCGCAGGACCACAGCGGGCAGGAGATGGCGGTGATTGCTGAGGTCGCCTGCGTGCTGACGGTCAGCGAACGCGCCGCGGGTGCCCTGCTCGCTGAAGCCCACGAGCTCACAACCAGCCTGCCGCTGACGATGTCCGCGCTGCAGGCGGGGCAGATTTCGTGGCAGCACGCCCGGATTACGGTCGACGAAACCATCAATCTCGACAGGCCGGCTGCGGCGGCGTTGGAGGCGCATTTCCTGAATCCTGACGCACCCAACCCGGCCCGTGGGTGCCCGGCCGGTGAGCTCATCCCCGGGAGGTTCCGACACAAGGCCCGGACCTGGCGGGAACGCCACCATCCGGTCAGCATCGAAAAACGCCACATCCGGAGCGCGGCGGACCGGCGGGTGGAGTATGCCCCGGACCGGGACGGCATGGCATGGCTCTCCGCCTACCTCCCGGCCGACCAGGCCGCGGGGATCTGGGACCGCACCACCACCGCGGCCCGGGCTTTGCAAGGCCCGGACGAGGACCGGACGCTCAGCCAGCTCCGCGCAGATGTGGCCGCCACCCGGCTCCTCGGCGCCACAGGCGATGCGGCCAACAGCGACGACGTCAACGTGGGCGGCAGTGTTCCATCGCCGCGGGCGCAGGTCCTGGTCACCGTCCCGGTGCTTTCGCTGCTGGGCCTCACGGATGAACCGGCCACCCTCGACGGATACGGGCCGATCCCGCCATCAATGGCAAGGCAACTGATGGCCGACGGCGCGGACTCGTTCCTGCGGGTCCTGATCGACCCCCGCGACGGAGCTCCGCTGGAAATCGGCCGGACCAGCTACCGGCTCACGAAAGCCCAACGCCAATGGCTCAGACTTCGCGACGGCAAGTGCCCGTTCCCTGGCTGCAGCAACCAGTCCCTAGACAACGAAGCCGACCACCTCCTCGCCTGGGCCAAGGGAGGATCTACCGGGATTTCAAATCTTGGCCAGCCGTGTCCCCGCCATCACCGGCTCCGACACACCACAGGTTGGAAACCCACCACCGCGACCAAGAATGAACCACCCGGCTGGACATCACCCACCGGACGGCACTACGCCAGCGAACACCCAGACTGGGAACCACCCCATTTGCCGTCAAACTTCCCCACTACCGACACCACACCGATGCCGACCCGGACGTGAGTCTTCCGGGGCCTTCCCAGCCGTCGTCTACTGGGCCGTTCCCATCGCCAGGGCCAACAACGAGGCGCGGCTATGAACGCCGCAGGTATCGAAAATCTGCTTGAACTGATCCTGGACGGTATAGGCCCCGATCCCCAAGACAGCCGCCATGGCGTTGGTGCCGGCGCCACTGGCAGCAAGCTCAAGCAATTCCCGCTGCCGCATTGTCAGTCCGAAGCTCCGGGCGAACATATCAAGCCGCGCCTCCGGAGGGCATGCCTGGATGGTGACGGCCAATGGCGGAATGGCCGCATTGCCGGTGGAGTCCATCCGGCTGGCCTGGAGTATGGCCCACTGGCCCGACCCTATATGCACACGGGCAGACGCAGGATGACGATCCACGCCCGCCTCACGAGCCAGCAACTGGGCAGCGACGTTGAGGACCTCGGCCGGGACGCGTTGAAAAGGACGCGGGCCAGCCTGCAGCAGTCCCAGCCACTCCTCCGCAGAAGCCGTTCCGCCCATCACAGCCATATCAGCATCCAGAGTCAGCACGGCTTGTTGCGGCAAGTCCGGCCTCGGACTTCCGCCGACGGCTGACGCCCGCACACGTACAACCTCGTGTCCTACAGGTTCGAGTCCGTCAGGGATCTCCGTACCAAACTGCCGGGCTATCGAGCGACGAAGGGCGGGCGTGACCTCACGTGTCACGGCAGCGAGGTATCCCACTTCCTCGACACTAAACGGATCGTCCGGATCCGTTCGCCAGAGGTCGAGCCAACCCCAGCAGCCGTGTTTGTCCGCCAGCACTGCGAATAGGACATCGGTCACTCCGTAGCGCTTCATCAGGCCTTTCCACACCCGGCTCCGCGATGGATTGCCGGCAGTTTCGCGCAGCAGCGTCGTCGCCGGTGACGGACTGATCGCCAACTGAGTCCAGCGACCTACCAGCGTCAGATACTTGAGCCGGATCAGCAACGGCAGTTCGTCCGGGCACGGAATCCGGGCAATGGGCGACATACCCGTCGCCGTCAGCGGATCCGAGAGCGGCCATACGAAGGCACTGAACGGAAGCACCCGGCCCAACTCAGCGAGCACAGCAGTGCGTAACGAGTGGTGATCCGGGGCGGAGTCGCCGATGAGCCGGATCCGTTCAAGGCTCCGGTTCCACGGACTGCCGGGGGTCATTCCCCCAGTATGCGCTCTGCGGCCGGCGCGGGCGCTTCCCGTCCCAGAGCCCCAGATTTCTGGGATACCGGCCGCAGCGGCCAACGGTTACCGTGACGGTATGCAACGCAGCGGAACCGTGCGGCTGTCCCAGTAGAGGAGCGATGGGATGGGAGTGCACGGAGGCAAACGAGTGCACTCAACTGACGCCATCAACTAGGGAGAAACCGGAATGTACACACTGCAGATAGAACATGGCATCAAGGACTTTGGCATGTGGAAGGCGGCCTTTGACCGGGATCCGGTGAACCGCGCGGCGTCCGGAGTCGTCGGCCACCGGATTTCCCAGCCGGTGGATGATTCCCACTATGTCGTGGTGGAACTCGATTTCATCGAGCGCGGCCAAGCTGAGCGATTGCTGGCGAACCTGAAAGATAGGGTGTGGAATTCCTCCTCCGCAGCGCCAGCCTTGAACGGGGCGCCGCAGACAAGGATTCTGGAATCAGCCGGCTGACGGCCGGATCTCTGCAGAGGCTTAAGCGTCGGTTCGCGCGGGGGCGGGATGGGGTCAGACGCGGCGGCACTCGGAGGTCATAAACGGGACAAAGTCCTGGCCGTCGCCGAGGCGCAACTCGGCGGTGTGGATCAGCACGTCGTTGTCCACACGGAAAGTATGGCGGGCTGTCCCGCGGTCATTGTGGCGCTCGACGCGCAGCACACCGTCCAGCCAGGTGCAGCGGGCCGGGGCTCCCGGCGGCAGGCCCAAGCTGTCCACGTGGTACCAGAGGATGTCATTGTGGTCCCGGTCGACAGTAAAGACGCCGTGGCCTTCAAAGTGCGTGCCATCAGCTTCGGTGTGCCTGTAACTTTGCACAACCGCGTAGCCCCCGGCGGCCCTGGAGTAACTGACTTCCGCCGAGGCAGTGCGCTTGGGCCCCCAGGCCGACGCGACCAGCCGGGTGGTGCCGCGCCAATGCCCCAGGAAGTTCTCCAGTACGGCGTGCACCGTGCCCGGCTGCGGAAGGTTCATAGGTTTATTATGGCGGGCGCAAGCCTGCCGGTCAGAGACCGAAGGTTTCGGTCTCCTCGAACGGGCCCACCACAGTGACGGTCCGCGGCGCGGCTGCCAACTCCCTGGCAAGGTCCTGGACCTCCTGCGCGGTGACTGCCTTGATCTGCCGCAGGGTCTCGTCGATGTCCTGGTATTCACCGGACACGAGTTCAGCGCGGCCCAGGCGGGACATGCGGGAACCGGTGTCCTCCAGTGCCAGCACAATTCCGCCGCACAGCTGGCCCACGGCCTTGCGCAGTTCGTCGTCGGAGATCCCGCCTTCGGCAAGCTTGTCCAGCTCCAGCCCCAGCAGGTCCAACACCTGGCGGACCTTCGACGGAGTGCACCCTGCGTACATCCCGAAGTAGCCGGCGTCCGCGTAAGAGGAGGCAAAGGAGTAAGTGGAGTACACCAGGCCACGCTTTTCGCGGATCTCCTGGAACAGCCGCGAGGACATCCCGCCGCCCAGCACGGCGTTAAGGACGCTCATGACGTAGCGGCGCTCATCGGTGGCCACGATCGTGGGGCAACCCATGATGATGTTCGCCTGCTCCACCGCACGCTTGACCACATGCAGCCCGGCAGTGCCGGTGATGTCGGCCCGCTCGGTGGAGCGGCGATCCACCGGGGCGGCGTCGGACTCTAGTGACCACCCGGCAGTGTGGAGCGCATCCACCACAAGGCGGCAGACGACGTCGTGCTCCAGGCCCCCGGCGGCGGTGATGACCAGCTCATCCGGGCGGTAGTAGCGGCGGTAGTGCTCCCAGACGGAGTCGCGGGCGACGGCGCGGATCGCGGCGGGAGTGCCGCCGATGGGGCGGCCCAGCGGGTGGGTGCCCAGGACGGCAGCCACAAAGTTTTCGTGCGCAACGTCGGTGGGGTCATCGCTGTCCATGGCGATTTCCTCCAGGATGACGTCGCGTTCCTGCTCCATCTCGGCCGGATCCAGGACGGCACCGGTGATCATGTCGGCAATGACGTCGATGGCCATGGGCAGGTCCGTGTCCAGCACGCGTGCGAAGTAGCACGTGCTCTCTTTGGCCGTGGCCGCGTTGGACTCTCCGCCCACCTCATCAAAGGCCGAGGCAATTTCCAGGGCGGTGCGGCGTTTGGTTCCCTTGAACAGGAGGTGCTCCAGGAAGTGCGTGGAGCCGTGCTGGCCCGGGGCTTCATCACGTGACCCGACGCCCACCCAGAAACCGATGGTCGCCGAACGCTGGCCCGGCATCGCTTCGGTGAGCACCCGCACGCCGCCCGGCAGCACTGAACGCCGGACAACGGAGCCGCCGTCGGAGCCGTGGACCAGGGTGTCGCCGGGCTGGTTCTNGCGGCAGGGGTACAACAGTCATTGAAGCCTTTCAGGAGCGGCAGCCGGATCTGGCTGCCATCGTAACAGCGGCGGGGCCGGTGGATCATCCACCGGCCCCGCCGATTCATGCTGTGTGAAGGAGGATGGTACTCCGCGTCAGTGGACTACTCCGCTTCGGCAGCGCCCTCTGCGGCGGAAGCGTCAACGAGCTCGGCGCCTTCTTCTTCAGCCACTACCGGGGACAGCGACAGCTTGCCACGGTCATCGATCTTGGTGATTTCCACCTGGATCTTCTGGCCGACGGAAACCACGTCATCAACGTTGTCCACGCGCTTGCCGTTGGCCAGCTTGCGCAGCTCGGAGATGTGCAGCAGGCCGTCCTTGCCCGGCGTCAGCGAAATGAAGGCACCGAAGGTGGTGGTCTTGACGACCGTACCCAGGTAGCGCTCGCCGATTTCCGGGATCTGGGGGTTGGCAATGGCGTTGATCGCGGAGCGTGCTGCGTCAGCAGACGGACCGTTGGTGGCGCCAATGTAGACCGTGCCGTCGTCCTCGATGGAGATGTCGGCGCCGGTGTCTTCCTGGATCTGGTTGATCATCTTGCCCTTGGGCCCAATGACCTCGCCGATCTTGTCAACCGGGATCTTGACCGCGATGACGCGCGGCGCGAACTCGGAGAGCTCATCCGGGGTGTCGATCGCGGAGTTCAGGACGTCCAGGATGTGCAGGCGGGCTTCGCGGGCCTGCTTCAGCGCTGCTGCCAGCACGGAAGCGGGGATGCCGTCGAGCTTCGTGTCCAGCTGGATGGCCGTAACGAATTCAGCGGTGCCGGCAACCTTGAAGTCCATGTCGCCGAAGGCATCTTCGGCGCCGAGGATATCGGTCAGGGCCGCGTAGCGGGTCTGGCCGTCAACCTGGTCGGAGACCAGGCCCATGGCGATACCTGCAACAGCTGCCTTCAGCGGCACACCTGCATTGAGCAGGGACAGCGTCGAGGCGCAGACGGAACCCATCGACGTCGAACCGTTGGAGCTGAGAGCCTCAGACACCTGGCGAATCGCGTAGGGGAATTCCTCGCGGGACGGCAGTACCGGCATAATCGCGCGCTCTGCGAGGGCGCCATGGCCGATTTCACGGCGCTTGGGCGAACCCACGCGGCCGGTCTCACCGGTGGAGTACGGCGGGAAGTTGTAGTTGTGCATGTAGCGCTTGCGCGTGACGGGCGACAGCGAATCGATCTGCTGTTCCATCTTGAGCATGTTCAGCGTGGTGACACCCATGATCTGGGTTTCGCCGCGCTCGAAGATTGCCGAGCCGTGCACGCGGGGCAGAACTTCAACCTCGGCGGTGAGCTGGCGGATGTCCGTCAGGCCACGGCCGTCGATGCGGATCTGGTCCTTGAGGATGCGCTGGCGCACAACCTGCTTGGTGACCGAGCGGAATGCTGCGGACAGCTCCTTGTCGCGGCCTTCGAACTGGCCGGCCAGGGAAGAAGTGACTTCGTCCTTGAGCGAATCCGTTGCAACGTCGCGTTCCTGCTTGTCTGCGATCTGGAAGACAGCGGCCAGCTTCTGCGCGGCAGCAGACTCAACAGCGGCGTAGACGTCATCCTGGTAGTCAAGGAAGACAGGGAACTCGACGGTGGGCTTGGCAGCGCGGGCAGCCAGGTCGGCCTGGGCCTCGCAGAGTGCCTTGATGAACGGCTTGGCAGCCTCGAGGCCCTCGGAGACAACCTCTTCGGTGGGAGCGGTGGCACCCTGTTCCTTGATGAGGTTCCAGGAGTTGTCGGTTGCTTCGGCTTCGACCATCATGATGGCGACGTCGTCACCGGCAACACGGCCGGCTACAACCATGTTGAACACGGAGTTCTCAAGCTGGGAGTGCTTGGGGAAAGCAACCCACTGCGAACCGTGCTCGTCAGCGACGAGGGCAACGCGGACGCCGCCGATCGGGCCGGAGAACGGCAGGCCGGAGAGCTGGGTGGACATGGAGGAGGCGTTGATGGCCACCACGTCGTAGAGCTCGTCAGGGTTGATGGCCAGGACGGTCACCACGATCTGGACCTCGTTGCGCAGGCCCTTGACGAAGGCCGGACGCAGCGGGCGGTCCATCAGGCGGCAGGCCAGGATGGCCTCGGTGGACGGGCGGCCTTCGCGGCGGAAGAACGAGCCCGGGATACGGCCGGCGGCGTACATGCGCTCTTCAACGTCAACCGTCAGCGGGAAGAAGTCGAAGCCTTCGCGCGGGTGCTTGCCTGCGGTGGTAGCGGACAGCAGAGCGGTGTCTTCGTCGATGTACACCATGGCTGCGCCGGCTGCCTGCTTGGCAAGACGGCCGGTTTCAAAGCGGATTACACGCTTGCCAAAGCGGCCATTATCAATGACTGCTTCTGAGAACTGGATTTCGGGACCCTCCAAGAGAGTCACCTCCGTTTCTTGTTTCACGGAGTCCAGCCGCATCAACCCAGGCCAGCATCTGTCTACTGGCCTGCACTGCACCCGGTCATCGATCGAGACCCACGGGCCGAGGGCTTCATTCTTCGAAGCCGTTCCCGGGGATCACTACCGAGGACCGCGAATGCGTGATGCGGTTGATCCTCCTGTTTAATTTTCTTCTGAAGAAGGCGGCCCTTTCCGTCACGGAAGGGGCCGCCCCTTAAAGCTGACTAGCGGCGCAGGCCGAGACGCTCGATGAGCGCGCGGTAGCGGGTGATGTCAGTGTTCTTGAGGTAGGTGAGCATACGCTTGCGACGACCAACCATGGCCAGCAGACCGCGCTGGGTGTGGTAATCGTGCTTGTGCACCTTCATGTGCTCAGTCAGATCCTTGATCCGCTGAGTCAGGACTGCAACCTGGACCTCCGGCGAACCGGTGTCGCCCTCGGACGTTGCGAAATCCTGGATGATGGACTGCTTTACAGCGGCTTCAAGTGCCACAATAACTCCTAGAGATGTGCCGTGAGGCCCGATTCAGTACTTCACTGCCGGGTCTGCCCGCGCGGGAATCCCCCGGAAACCAGGGTCTTTCCACACATGGCAGGAACCAGCCGCCACGGACTGCAGCCGGATCCAACTCTTAGTTTACCGGCCCCGCCGCAATCTTGTCGAAACAGCCGCCGCTGTCACCACGCGCCGTCAGCAAAGGCCGTCAGCAAAAGGCAGCTGCTCAGCGGCGCAGCTGATCCCGAATGGCGGCCATCCCCCGGAACAGCTCAGCGAAGCTGGTGCTCAGCGGCGACAGCCCCACGCGGATCCCGTGTGGTGCGCGGAAGTCCGGGATGACGTCCTGTTCCCACAGCTCCGCCGTCACGTTCCGGAACGCCGGATGATCCAGGGTGATGTGGCTCCCGCGAAGCTCCGGATCACGCGGCGATGCCAGCTCCACGCCCGCCGGCTCCAGCCATGCCTCATACAACTGCACGGCGTACGCGGTGAGTTTCAGGGACTTCTCCCGGATGGCAGCCATGCCGGCCTCTTCGATGAGGTCAAGGGTCCCGCGCATGGCCAGCATCCCGAAGACGGCCGGCGTGCCGCTGAGGAAACTCCGGATCCCGGGCGCCGGCTCGTAGCCTGCGGCCATCTCGAACGCGTCCTTGCGTCCCATCCAGCCCCAGATCGGCTGCTTCAGTCCGGGCAGGTGCCGGCGGTTGACGTAGGCGAACGCCGGCGAGCCCGGTCCCCCGTTGAGGTACTTGTAGGTGCAGCCCGCGGCAAAATCCACGCCTGCCCCGTCCAGGTCCAGCTCCACCGAGCCGGCGGAATGGCACAGATCCCAGACCACCAGGGCCCCCGCGCTGTGCGCAACTTCCGTAATACCCGGAAGATCGGCCAGGAAGCCTGAGCGGTACGCCACGTGGCTCAAAAGTACGACGGCGGTCGCCGGGCCGGTTGCGTCCCGCACCTGTTCAACGGTGACGCCGGACGCTGGATCGGCTTCGATCCAGCGCAGGGTCAGGCCTTCCTCGCGGGCGATGCCCTCGACCAGGTAGCGGTCCGTGGGGAAGTTCTCCGTGTCCAGGACAATCTCTGTGCGGGCCGGGTCAGCCACCGTGGCCAGCGCAGCACGGATCAGCTTGTAGAGCACCACCGTGGTGGAGTCGGCAATGACGGTCTGGCCTGCGGCTGCACCGAGGACGGCCCGGCCCAGTTGATCGCCGATGGTCTGGGGCAGGTCCAGCCATTCCTCGTCCCAGCCACGGATGAGCCGGCCGCCCCAGCCTTCCTCGATAAAGGTGCTGATGTCCCGTGGGGTCCGCTTCAGCGGGCGGCCCAGGGAATTGCCGTCGAGGTAGGAAAGGTCCGTGTCCGTCCCGATGAAGAGGCCGCGGTAGCGTGCCAACGGGTCAGCTGCGTCAAGTTGCACTGCCTGCTCAAGGAGGGCGGCGCCGTCGTGGTTTTCCATCTTCGCGTCCATCGGGCTGTTCATTGGCCGATCTCCGTCCGTACAGCGAACAGTTCAGGGAAGAAGGTGAGCTCGAGGGCCTTCTGCAGGAAGGCAGCGCCGCTGGATCCCCCGGTTCCCGATTTCATCCCGATGGTCCGCTGGACCGTTCGCAGGTGCCGGAACCGCCAGAGCTGGAAGTTATCTTCGAGGTCCACGAGTTCCTCGCACGCCTCGTAGGCGCCCCAGTTATCCGCGGCGTTTTCGTAGATGTGCTTGAACAGCGGAACCAGTTCGGGGCAGAACTCGTGGGCGCGGGTGACGTCCCGCTCCAGCACGGACTGTGGCACGTCGAAGCCCTGCCGGGCCAGGTAGGCCAGGAACTCGTCGTAGATGCTGGGCGCATTCAGCAGCTCCTCCAGCATGGCGTGCGCTTCCGGGTCCGATTCGAATACCGGCAGCATTTTGCGGTTCTTGTTGCCGAGGACAAACTCGACGGCCCGGTATTGGCTGGACTGGAAGCCGGAGGAGTTGCCCAGGAACCCGCGGAACTGGGAGTACTCCGTCGGCGTCAGCGTGGCCAGGACAGACCACTGCTCCGTCAGGGTTCTCTGGATGTGCTTGACCCGGGCGATGCCCTTGAGCGCGGATCCGAGATCGTCTGCACGCAGCCAGGCCGCGGCGCTGCGGAGCTCGTGCAGGACCAGCTTCAGCCACAGCTCGGTGGTCTGGTGCTGGATGATGAACAGCAGCTCGTCGTGGTGTTCGGGAGTGCTGACAGGTTGCTGTGCACTGAGCAGGGTGGGCAGCTGGAGGTAGGACGCGTAGCTCATCCGGGAACTGAAATCGCGGACTATGCCTTTGTCCAGTTTGCGGGTGTTCTTCTCGACGGCCACTGTGCTGCCTCTCTGGCTGTTCGTTGCGGGTGGGACCCGGTCAGCGCCGCACCAGGAGATCGTGGGCCTGAATAACGTCCAGACGCATCTGGTCAACAAGCGCCTCCGGCCCACGGTATGCCACCATGCCGCGCAGCCGCGCCACAAATTCGACAACTACTGTCTGGCCGTACAGATCGAAATCCTCCACGGCCTCGTGCGGACGGTCGATCACATGGGCTTCGACCTGGCGGCTGACGCCGTCGAACGTGGGATTGGACCCCACCGAGATGGCCGCCGGCCAGCGCGTGCCGGCCTGGTCCACCAGCCAGCCGGCGTAGATTCCGTCCGCAGGGATGAACCCGCTGGACTGGTGGGCAAGGTTTGCGGTGGGGAACCCGAGCACGCGGCCGCGGGCAGCACCGTGTACAACCTCGCCGCGCATCCGGTGCGGGCGTCCCAGTACCGCGGCGGCGGTGGCGACGTCGCCCTCCTGCAGTGCTTCGCGCACCCAGGTGGAGGAACAGCGGCGGTCCGTGCTGCCGTCGTTATGCAGCGGGTAGCCTTCCGAGCCGAACTCACTGATGACCTGGACGTCGAAATCGAACTTTTCGCCCAGCTGCTTCATGGTGTCAAGGTCACCGGAGTTGCCGCGGCCGAACCGGGAATCATGACCGATCACCACGTGGCTGGCGTGCAGGCTGTCCACCAGGACCTGGCTAACAAATTCCTCAGGGGTGAGGCTGGCCAGGTTCAGCGAGTACTTCATCACCAAAATGGCATCCAGGCCCAGCTCCCCCAATGCCACCAGTTTGTCCTGCAGGCCCATGATCATTTCGGGCGCGGACTCCGGGCGGTGGATCAGGGCCGGGTGCGGGTCAAAGGTGACGGCAACGGCCTTGGTCTTGTTGAGCCGGGCCGAGCGGATGAGCTCGGAGAGCACCTGCTGGTGCCCGCGATGGACGCCGTCGAAGTTGCCGAAAGTGACAACGGAGGGACCAAAGTCCGCCGGGACCTCGGACGGATCATTCCAGATGTAGACCATCACCCTCGCCTTTTACTGCCTTCAACTGACATCTCTCCGAACGCACCGGCGCCGGAACTCTCTAAGATTACCCGCAATCAGGATCGCTTCCGGACGGCGCCGGGCCAACGGGATGGCACGCGCGGACATGCCCGAAGGCTCGCCGGCAGCGGCGAATCGCTGGTGCGGTTTACTGCCGGTGCAGGATTACTGCCGGCGCGGCCGGCGCCGGTATAGCCACACCAGTCCCAGGATCGGCAGCAGCAGCGGAATGAACGCGTACCCCCGGCCAAAAAGGGACCAGACGGTCTCATGCGGGAACGCCACCGGATCGAACATGCTCAACGCCCCCACCACCAGCACACCGACAAGTTCTACCAGGACGGCGGCCAGGGAGATCCTGAACCAGGTGCGGCCGGGCTTGGCCAGCGACACCGTTGCCACCACGTAGACCAGCGCCGCGAACGCGGAAAGCAGGTAGGCGAACGGAGCCTCGGAGAACTTGGTCAGGATCTGGTAGCCGGCGCGTGCGGTGGCCGAAATGGCAAACACTGCATAGACGGCGATGAGCAGGCGTCCGGGGCCGGTATTCCGGGTGTCCTTGGCGCCGGCCTTGGCAGTGGCTGCTTCGGAACGAGGTGCTTTCACGTTGCGTACTTCTTCCATTTCAGTACCAGATCTGGTTCATGCGTGCGGCCATCACCAAGGCCGTGACACCGACGGCGGCGAGGACAAAGTTGCTCCAGCGGGTCCGTTCCAGGATGGACCAGTACACCGCTGCCGGCGGCAGGAGCATCGCAGTGGCCAGGTATCCCCAGAATTCCCAGGCTTCCCCGGCAATCGGTTCGCCCGCGATCACCCGGACGATCGAACCCACCAGGTAAACCAACAGTGCGAGCTCGACGGCGGCAACGGACAGGATGGTGAAATCGTTGGGGGCTTTTTTGAGGATGCCGGCACCTAGGCAGATTCCGCTGGATAACAGGCCGACCACCAGGATGATATAGAAATAGGCGTCCATGCCTAGGCGTCCCCGCCCGTAGTATCTTCGGGCGCAGTATCCCCGCCCGCAGCTTTCCCGGACGCGGTAGTTCCGGACGCGCCGTTGCCCGGCGCGAACACCAGAACGGGCTTGGCAAAGTTTCCGGAGTCCGCCAGTAGCGCCACGAGGCTGCCGTCAGGCGCGAACGCCGCCGCAGGGTGCTCGGTGGTGGCGGCCGCGGGATCGCCTGCTTCCGCTCCCGCTGCGATCCGTCGTCCGAAGGAAATCTCGGTGGCCTCCTCCGCCGTGAGTTCGCGGTTGGGCATCAGTGCCCGGGCAGCCTGGGACATTTCCAGGACATTGAGCTCCTCGGCCAGCTGTTCCAGCGTCCGGGCCTGATCCAGGGAGTACGGGCCAACATGGGTCCGGCGCAGTGCGGTCAGGTGGCCGCCCACTCCCAGCCCGTCGCCGAGGTCGCGGGCGAGGGCCCTGATGTATGTGCCGGAGGAGCACTCCACCGTGACATCAATGTCCACGACGTCGCCGCCGGCTTCCCGGGTGATGGCGTGAACTTCGAAACGGCGGATGGTGACCGGGCGCGCCGCGAGCTTTACCTCTTCACCGGAGCGGACCCGGGCGTACGCGCGTTCACCGTTGACCTTAATGGCGCTGACGCTGCTGGGCACCTGCTGGATTTGACCCGTGAGGGCGGCTACGCCGTCGTGAATTGCTTCGTCGGCGACGGCGGCGGCACTAACGGCTGCAATCACGTCACCTTCGGCGTCGTCCGTGACGGTGGACTGGCCCAGCCGGATGGTTGCCGTGTACGTCTTGGACGTGCCCACGATGAACGTCAGGAGCCGGGTGGCCTTGTTGATGCCCACCACCAGGACGCCGGTAGCCATGGGATCGAGGGTGCCGGCGTGCCCCACTTTCCGGGTCCCGGCGAGACGCCGCATCCGACCAACCACATCATGGCTGGTCCATCCCTGCGGTTTGTCCACTATCACCAGTCCAGAAAGCACGCTTCCCAGTATATCGGCGCTGGCCGGGGCCCCTGCCCACAAGCCCTGCCACGGCCACCGCGGCTAGGATGGCAACCATGCCTGAGCTTGCGGCGCACGCGCGCGACGTCCCCGTCAACCAGATCCGCGAAATCACCGAGGCCGCCTGGCATACCCCCGGAGCCATCGTCCTTAGTATCGGCGAACCGGGCTTCGCGCTCCCCCGCCACATCCTGGAAGCCGGCATGGCCTGCCTTGACCGGGACGAGACCAACTACACGCCCAACGCCGGCATCCCGGCCCTCCGTGAAGCGTTCGCCGCCAGGTTCCGTGAACGCTCCGGACTTAACAGCAGCCTTGGTGCCGAGCGGGTGTACGTGGTTGACGGCGCACAGCAGGGCCTGCATTTTGCCATGAGCCTCCTGCTCTCCCCCGGTGACGAGATCCTGATCCCCAACCCCGGCTACCCCACATTCGCCATGACCAGCCGGCTTCTGAACGCCGTGCCGGTAGGCTACCCGCTGTATCCCGGGCATGACTTCCAGCCTCGGATCCATGACATTGAGGCGCTCATCACGGACCGGACACGGGTGCTCATCCTGAACTCCCCGTCCAACCCGCTGGGCGCCGTCCTCGGCGAGGGCCTGACCCGGCAACTTGTGGACCTGGCCCGCAAGCACGATCTCTGGATCATTTCCGACGAATGCTACGAGGCGTTCACCTACGATTTCCCCCACATCAGCCCGGCACGGTTCGACAGCGACGTCCCTGGCGAGGCGCGGGTGTTCACGTCGCTGACTCTCTCCAAGACGTACGGCCTGACCGGCCTGAGGATCGGCGCCCTGGTCTGTCCGCCGGGGCTGGAACAGAAGATGAACAACGTGATGGAAGCGATTGTCTCCTGCGTTGCCTCCCCGTCGCAGTACGCCGCGCTCGCGGCACTGACAGGCCCGCAGGACTACGTCCGGCACGCCCATGACCACTACCGGGCCAACCGGGACGCTGCGTCCGCTGTCCTGGAGGCCAAGGGAATCCCGTACCTGAGCGCACAGGGAGCCTTTTATCTTTGGGCCGATGTCTCCCACGTCAGCGACGGGGACGTCCGCAGCTGGACGCGACGGTTCCTGGCCGATTCCGGCGTCGCGTTCGCGCCGGGAACTGCGTTTGGCTCGATTGGCGAGGGCTGGGTGCGGATCGCGCTGTGCGGTAGCCGGCCGGAGCTCGTCGAAGGCCTGGGCCGCTTGCCAGAGCGCAATTAGGACCTCTGCGTTTAGCCTCGGCCGGCCAGCGCTGAATCGAGCCAGGACCGCAGGGTCGCGGCGGGTGCTGCCCCTGCTTGCTTGGCCAGCACCTTGCCCCCATCCATGACCATCAGGGTGGGAATGGCCTGTACATCGAACCGGCCGGAAAGTCGCGGCGCCCGGTCAACATCAACTTTGACAAGCTTGATTGCACCGGCCCGTTCCGTGGCCAACTTGTCCAGGACCGGACTCACCATCCGGCAGGGCCCGCACCAGGCTGCCCAGAAATCAACGAGCACAGGTACCGGGGATTGCTCGGCCACGGCGGCGAAGTCATCATCCCCAGCGGTGGTTATCCAAGGCAGCCCCAGCTTGCAGTTACCGCAGCGCGGCCGGCCGGAGGCGGCGGCCGGGACGCGGTTCGTCTTGCCGCAACTGGGGCATTTGATCAGCGCAGGTTCCACCGGGTGCCTCCGGGCTCAGTACTCAGTGCGTTGCGCATGGGCGCGCCACGCGTCAAACGGAGCGTCCGACGTCGGAATGGCGGTTTGGGCTACCGGCAGCAGTTCCGGACGGGTGCCGTTGAAATACTCGTAGAAGACGGCGTCATCGAAACCGGCTGCGGCTGCACCATGGCGGTCGGCCGCAAAATAGACACGATCAATCCGCGCCCACAGTGCGGCTGACAGGCATAGGGGGCACGGCTCGCAGCTGGTGTAAAGCACGGCGCCGCTCAGGTCGAACGTGGCGCTTGCGGCTGCCGCTGCGCGGATGGCCACTACTTCGGCATGCGCGGTGGGGTCGCAGTCCCGGGTGACCCGATTGATGCCTTGATGGACCCGGCCGTCCGGGGTCACCACCAGCGCACCAAACGGGCCGCCGCCGTCGGCGACGTTCCGGACAGCCAGCCCAATGGCCCGCTCCAGGTATCCGGTGGCCTCATGGTTGTCGCTCGCCTGCGTCATAACTAGATCCTAGCCATGACCCAAGATTTCCGGTTCAAAAATAGGGGGCTTACAAGGGGAAATTTCCATCGACGCAGCCCTCTTAGAGGACTAGTCCGGCGCCCGGGGCTGTATAAATCCATATCAGCTTTGGTCTCATTGCCCAGCCCTGTCAGCGGGGTGGCGCACCTCAATTCCGGAGGATGCAAGGAAGAAGAAGTTTTCCTTGGTCGCGTGCCTTGCTGCCGCGGCGTTAGTCATTCCTATCGGGCCGGCCGCGGCGGGCTCCCCATCGCCAGACCCGAAGATCCTGGCCGACGGGCTGGTCACACCCTTGAGCCTCGCCGTCGGTAGAGACGACTCTGTCCTGGTCACCCAGAATTTTGTGGGCCGGCTTGACCGTGTGAAGGACGACGGCCAACTCGCCAACGTCTACACGAAGGCGGATTGGGACATCGGCGGTGTCGAAACCAGACGCGGTACGACCTACTTCGTCGAGAGCGTGGGCGGCGGCGGAGGCAACCCTGATGCGCTTGAGGGCTACCTGAAGTCCGTCGACGGGCGGGCGACGTGCATACCATTGCCGACCTCGCCACCTATGAACGCACGCATAACCCGGACGGCGAGCAAGAGTATGGCTTCGGTTCCGGGGTCTCAGATGAATGCCTGCAGCAATGGCCTGTGTTCCCGCCGGCCCGGTACACGGGCGCCCTTGATTCCCATCCCTATGCCACGGCAGTCAAGGGGTCCACTGTCTATGTTGCTGACGCCGGCATGAATGCCATCCTCGAAGTCGACGTTGAGTCCGGTGACGTCTCGACGCTCGCTGTCTTGCCACCCAGGCCCGCCGTCGTTCCCGCCGGCACGAGGATCCCGATCGACATGGCGGGTGGAACAGTCGAAGTCCCTGCCTGCGTCGTTGGCCACGAGTATGCGTTTGAACCCGTGCCAACGGATGTGGAGTTCGGCCCCGACGGTTGGCTTTACGTCTCGTCGCTCCCCGGCGGTCCCGAGGATCCATCCCTGGGCGCCCGTGGTGCAGTCTTCCGCATCAACCCGTGGACCGGAGCCACACGCCTGTGGGCGGAGGACATCCTGAGCCCCACCGGCATCGCGGTCTCCGACAGCGGGGATGTCTACGCAGCCTCGATGTTCGGCAACGAGATTGTGAAGATCGACGCCTGGACCCGTGAGGCTTCACAGTTCCTGGCAGTAGACGGTCCTGCGGCCGTCGAGCTGAGCGGGAAGACCCTGTACGCCACGGCCGGCTTCAGCTTCGGGCAACCGACTGGAACCGTGTTGAAGGCCCACATCAGGTAGATCCTGCTGGGAGCCCAGCCCGGCAGACGAAAGAAGGCCCGGCCCCGCAGTTCAGTTGCGGGTCCGGGCCTTCGACTCGTGTCAGTTACTTGTTGGCGTCTTCGTCGAGGTCTTCGTCGTCGGTGAGGTCAAGATCCTCTTCGTCGAAGTCGTCCTCGTCGATCTCCACATCGGCGGGAACGTCGCTCTTGTACGGATCGGCGTCGCCGGCGTGCTTGGCGTTTTCGGCCAGGGCAGCCACCTCGGCGTCGCGCTTCTTGGCGGCCCGGAGCAGTTCCTCCAGGTTCGAGGCAACCACGGGGATCTGGTCGGCCACAAATTCCAGCGTCGGCGTCAGGCGAACAGTAACGTTGCGCCCCACCTCCTGGCGGAGCACACCCTTGGCCTTCTCCAGGCCCTTGGCAGCATCAGCCTGCACAGCCGGGTCGCCGAAAACGGTGTAGTAGATCGTGGCATGCTGCAGATCATTGGTCACCCGGGCATCGGTAACAGTAATGCCCTCCAGCCGAGGGTCCTTAACCTTCCGGCCCAAAGCCTCAGCAACAACAACCTTAATCCGCTGCGCCAACTTGGCAGCCCGTGCGGGATCAGCCATTTCCACTCCTAAAAATTTTGGATGTACGACGGCGCCGGAACGGTGCCCGCACAACTGTTGGGTTTTGATGCCACGCACCTAAGGCGAGTCTACGACGGACGCGCGTTGGATTTTTTCCGGCGGCCAGGGAGTGGCATCGGGCCTGCCGAAGCTGGGCGGCAAGGGATCGCAGATCCCATGCCGCCCAGCGTAGGGGCGGGGCCGCCGGAAAAAATCCGACGCCCCCGACCCGTCAAGCAACGAACCTTAGACGCGCGGCTTTTCGCGCATCTCGAAGGTTTCGATGATGTCGCCTTCGGTGATGTCGTTGAACGAACCAAGACCGATACCACACTCGAAGTCCGTACGGACTTCAGTGGCGTCGTCCTTGAAGCGCTTGAGCGTCTCAACGGTGAGGTTGTCACCGATGGTCTTGCCGTCGCGGCTGATGCGGGCCTTCGTGTTGCGTCGGATGATGCCCGAGCGAACGATGGAACCGGCGATGTTTCCGAACTTGGAAGAGCGGAAGACTTCGCGGACCTCGGCGGTGCCCAGCTGGACCTCTTCGTACTCCGGCTTAAGCATGCCCTTGAGGGCCATCTCGATGTCATCAATTGCTGCGTAGATGACGGAGTAGAAACGCATGTCCACGCCTTCGCGGTCTGCCAGATCGGCAACACGCTCGGCGGGCTTGACGTTGAAGCCGATGATAACGGCGCTGTCGACTGTTGCCAGGTTGACGTCGTTCTGCGTGATCGCACCAACGCCGCGGTGGATGATGCGGAGCTGGACACCTTCTCCGACGTCGATCTTGAGCAGTGCGTCTTCGAGGGCTTCCACGGCACCGGACACGTCACCCTTGAGGATGAGGTTGAGGGTGTCGATCTTGCCGTCGGCGACTGCCTGGTCGAAGTCTTCCAGGCTGATGCGCTTGCGGCGTTTGGCAAGGGCGGCGTTGCGGTCGGCAGTTTCACGCTTCTCGGCGATCTGGCGGGCGGTGCGCTCGTCAGCGGTCACAAAGAAGGTGTCGCCGGCGCGCGGCACGTTGGACAGACCCAGCACCTGCACGGGGCGGGACGGGCCGGCCTCGGTCAGGACACTGCCGTCGTCGTCGAACATGGCGCGGACACGGCCGTGAGCCGTGCCTGCCACGATGGTATCGCCGACGTGCAGGGTGCCGGACTGCACCAGGACGGTGGCCACGGAACCGCGGCCCTTGTCCAGGTTGGCTTCAATCGCGATACCGCGGGCGTCCTTGTTCGGGTTGGCGCGCATGTCCAGGGCAGCGTCCGCGGTAAGCAGGACAGCCTCGAGCAGCTCGTCGATGTTGAGGTTCTGGCGGGCAGAGACCTCCACGAACATGGTGTCGCCACCGTATTCTTCCGGAACCAGTCCGTACTCGGTCAGCTGGCCGCGGACCTTTTCCGGGTTGGCGCCTTCCTTGTCGATCTTGTTCACAGCCACGACGATCGGCACGTTGGCCGCCTGTGCGTGGTTGAGGGCCTCAACGGTCTGCGGCATCACGCCGTCGTCCGCTGCGACCACCAGGATGGCGATGTCGGTGACCTTCGCACCACGGGCACGCATGGCGGTGAACGCCTCGTGGCCCGGAGTATCGATGAAGGTGATCTTACGATCGATGTCTTCGTGGGTGTGCGTGACCTGGTAAGCACCGATGTGCTGCGTGATGCCGCCGTGCTCGCCCGCCATAACGTCGGACTTGCGGATGGCATCGAGCAGGCGGGTCTTACCGTGGTCAACGTGACCCATAACGGTGACAACCGGAGGACGTGCCTCGAGGTCTTCGTCGCCTTCTGCTTCGAGCTCTGCTTCGAAGTCGATGTCGAAGCCGGAGAGCAGCTCGCGCTCCTCGTCCTCCGGCGACACAACCTGGAGCTTGTAGCCAAGCTCCTCACCGAGCAGTGCGAAGGTTTCCTCATCCAGCGACTGCGTGGCGGTGGCCATTTCGCCGAGGTGGAAGAGGACCGTCACCAGTGCTGCGGGGTTTGCCTCGATCTTGTCAGCAAAGTCCGTGATGGACGAGCCCCGGCGAAGCCGGACTACGGTGTTGCCGTCGCCGCGGGGTACGCTCACGCCACCCAGCGACGGAGCACTCATCTGCTCGAGTTCCTGGCGCTTGGCACGCTTCGACTTGCGCTGCTTGCCACGGCCTGCGCCGCCCTTACCGAAGGCACCCTGGGTGCCACCGCGACCGCGGCCACCCTTGCCGAAGCCGCCGCCGGCCGGAGCACCGCCACCGGCACCCGGAGCTCCACCGGTACCTGGAGCGCCACCCGGACGTCCGGGACCACGTGCGCCGCCACCGGGACGTCCTGCACCAGCGGGTGCGGGACGCTCAGTGCGGTTGGGCATCATGCCGGGAGTAGGTCGGTTTCCACCGGCACCCGCGGTACGCGGACCACCAGCGCCTCCGGCGCCTGCTGCGGGACGCGGACCACCCGGACGGGGACCACCGGCACCGGCTGCGGGACGCGGACCACCCGGACGGGGACCACCGGCACCGGCCGCGGGACGCGGACCACCCGGACGGTCGCCGTCGGGACGGCTTCCACCTGCGCGGGGCATGCCCTGCGAGGGAGCGAACGGGTTGTTACCCGGACGGGGAGCACGTTCTCCGTCGCCACCGCGGCCGCGGGGCATGCCCTGGGACGTGGCGAACGGGTTGTTGCCCGGGCGGGGACCGCCGGGACGCGGCGCGGAGCCGCCCTGCGAACCACCCTGTGCTGATCCGCCAGAGCGGGTCGGTGCGGCCGGGGCTTCAGCCTTCGGTGCCGGACGGGCACCGGGCTTGGCGCCGGTGGACGGTGCACTTGGCGCCGGAGCCGCAGCAGCTGGTGCCGCCGGGGCTGAAGGAGCTGCGGAAACGGGAGCGGGTGCAGCCGGAGCCGCGGCAGCTGGTGCCGCCGGGGCTGAAGGAGCTGCGGGGCCCGGAGCAGGTGCTGCGGGTCGGGTGTCGGCCGACGGGGCAGGCGCCTTGGGCGCGGCTGCCGGAGCTGCGGTCTTGGCAGCTGCGTCGGGGTAGGCGTTACGGAGTTTCCGCACCACCGGGGCCTCAATGGTTGAAGAGGCCGAGCGAACGAATTCGCCCAGTTCCTGCAGTTTGGTTACTGCATCTTTGGAAGTAATACCGAGCTCTTTAGCAAGCTCATGTACGCGGACCTTGGCCACATTTCTCCTGTCTCGGTCCGCACCGAGCCAGGCACGAACCGTCTACTTCTTACTGCGGGCCCCAGCCGCGGTTGCAACTACAGGGCCCATTGCAGAGCGCAACAAAGTTGTCATCGTTGCGCACTCATCGCTGGGAACTCATCGGGTTTCCATCAGTTTTCTGACCCGCTTTCAGGTTGGACGGTTTTTGCTGCAGCTACCAGGGGTATCTGCAACGGGCCGGCGTCCTGCTTGCCTGCCATGATCCGGCGTTCGACGGCGGTGGACCCGGTAGCGCCGTTGAGGGCCCTTCCGAATGCTCGCCGCTTGACCGCCAGGGCCAGGCACGCTTCGCTGGGGTGCAGCCATGCACCCCTGCCAGCCATCCGGCGTCGTTCGTCTACCAGCACTGCGGTGGAACCGCTGCCTTCGGCGACGAGCCGGAGTAACTCAGACCGCAGAGCCTTTTTCCGGCATCCGATGCAGGTACGCTGCGGTTGATCCTCGGTGTGAAGCACTTCTGCCACGGTGAGTATCTTCCTGACGTTCATAACTGCCGGCTCTCAGGCCCCAACCGCACATCGGCGGAACGGGAACACTCAGGGCACACGAATACCGGCCGTTAGGCGCGGTCATGTCTAGTCTAGCCCCTCAGGGCTGTTCTGCCCGAAACCGGGGCATCGACCGACGGTATCCGCCGTTGGCCGTTGCCCCGGAACGGGTTCAGCTTTCGCGCGCCGGGGCAGCGTCCGAGACGATATCGATCCGCCAGCCGGTCAGCTTGGCCGCCAGCCGGGCGTTCTGGCCCTCTTTGCCGATGGCAAGCGAGAGCTGGTAGTCCGGGACCACCACACGCGCGGAGCGGGTGGCCTCGTCCACGATGGTGACGGAATTCACACGCGAGGGGGAAAGTGCGCTGGCAATAAACGTTGCCGGATCCTCGCTGAAGTCGACGATGTCGATTTTTTCGTCGTTCAGTTCCGTCATAACAGCACGGACGCGGGAACCCATTTCACCGATGCAGGCGCCCTTGGCGTTGATGCCCTGGGTGTGGGCCTTGACCGCGATCTTGGTACGGTGACCGGCCTCGCGGGCCAGTGCCACGATCTCCACCGAGCGGTCCGCGATCTCCGGGACCTCCAGTTCGAAAAGCTTCCGGACGAGGCCCGGGTGTGAACGGGACAGGGTGACGGACGGGCCCTTGGTGCCGCGGTGGACATCTATAACAATGGCGCGAAGCCGGTTGCCGTGGATGTACTTCTCCCCCGGCACCTGTTCGGGCGGCGGCAGCAGGGCCTCCACCGAACCCAGGTTGACCTGGATCATGTGAGGGTTGTTGCCCTGCTGGATCAGGCCGGCTACAAGTTCACCCTCGCGGCCCTTGAACTCACCCAGGATGTTGTCGTCCTCGACATCGCGCAGGCGCTGCAGGATGATCTGGCGTGCCGTGCTCGCCGCAATACGGCCGAAGCCGGCAGGCGTGTCCTCGAACTCGCCGATGGGGGCACCGTCGTCGTCGATCTCCACGGCCCAGATGGTCACGTGGCCGCTCTTGCGGTCCAGTTCGGCCCGGGCCTTCTCGAAGGCACCGGGCGACTTGTGGTACGCCACCAGGAGCGCCTGCTCGATGGTGGGGATCAGGAGGTCCAGCGGGATTTCGCGCTCACGCTCCAGAAGTCTTAGCGCGCTCATGTCAATATCCATCAGGCCTCCTCAGAAGGTCCATTGTGCTCAGGTTCCAAACCAGCTTTTTCAAGGTGGCTGAATTCGATCTCGACTTTTCCGGTGCGGATCCTGTCGAAAGGAAGAATCTGGGGCTCGCCCTGCTTGGGCTTCATGCCCTTCTTGACGGCGATCTCCGGGATGATGGTGACGCCGGAATCATCCACGGACTGGACCCTGCCGGTGACATTTTCGCCCTGGATGACGTTGACCTTGACCATACGGCCCCGGGCACGGTGCCAGTGCCGGACTTCGGTGAGGGGACGCGCGACGCCCGGGGAGGAAACCTCGAGGTCGTAGGGGCGCCCGTCATCGGCAGGATCATTGTCCAGGAGGTCGGAGAGGACCCTGGAAATGTCCGCGATGACATCGAGGTTTACGCCGCCGGTTTCTTCCTGCGGCAGGTCCACCACTACGTGGACCACGCGGTGGGAACCGGCGAGGATCGATACGTCCTCGAGATACAGGCGGTTGGCCTGGACCGCGGGTTCCAGCAGCGCCCGGAGCCTGATGGCTTCGGGATTGTTGGCGGGCGCAGCAACAGCGGTACCCGTTCCGGTAGCGTCTGATGAAGTCGTGGCTTCTGCATTACTCACGATGCCGGCCGCCTTCCAATAGATGATGTTGTGACTACTAGCGTAACGATTTTCCGGCCGCAGTGGTGCACGAAGATTCGCATGAGGCGTGAGAACATGGTCTGTTGTGAAAGACGACACGCAGGAGACCGGCCGCCGCAGGCGCTATTTCCAGTACGCCGTTTTTGCGCTGGCCGCCCTTCTCGTGATGAGCCTGGGATTCGTGCTCATCCCCCGCGAACCGTCCCCGCCTGCGGCGCCGCCGTTTTCCGAGCAGGCAAGGGCATCCGCGTTCGCGGATTCCCTGACCCTCAGGGTCGCGGGCCTGGACCTGGCAGGCGCTGCCGGCGCCGATGCGCCGGCCCCGCAAGCCGCAGCCCTGGCCCGGATTGTGACTTTGCTGACTGTCCAGGCCCAGGCGTTGATGCTGCCGGCTGATGTGGCGGGCGATCCTGCCCCGGCCGGCACAGCTCGTTCCTCGGCCACTGCACCGGCCAGCGTCCCGCCGCCGTCGACGACAGCGGACCTCGCCGCAGCCCTCCAGGCAAGTGGGGCGCAGCGACTTCGGGACGCTGAAACGGCCGACGGCGGCATCGCCCGCCTTCTCGCCGGCGCCGGCACTGCCCAGCTTCTGGCCGCAGAGGACCTCGCGTCAGCCAACGGGATCGCTTTAGCACCACTGCCAGGCGCTGGCTCCTCCTCCCCCGCATCGACGGCGCCCACCACGTCTGTCACCGCCCCGGCTGCCACCCGCTGTGCCAGCGAAGTGGCCGTCGCCGACGCCAGAACCGGCGCGGACCTCGGCTCAGCCTTTGCCTCAGCTGTGGAGGGCGAGCTGGAACTGATCTACGCGTACCAGGCCGCACTGACCAGGCTTGACCCCGGGTCCGCTGTTCCGGCGTCGGGATTTCTCACCCAGCACGGTGTCCTCCGGGGCCAGGCGGAAGCCTTGAGCAGGTCCCGCTGCGCCGAGGTACCCCTCAGGCAGCCCGGCTACGCACTGAGCCAGGCATTCCTGGCAGACCCGGCATCGGGGCTGGGAACGCTCGAGGCAGGGACCCTTCCGTTGTTCGGCGATCTGGTGGCCCTCAGCGAAGGACCCGAACGGGCCTGGGCACTCTCCGCGCTTCAGTCGGCGGCCCGGCGGACCGCCCATTGGGGCGCCTCTCCCGGCCCGGTTCCCGGCGTGCTCATGGACGAAGCCGTGCTGCCGCATCTGCCGGACGCTGCCCCGACCCTGGGGCCTTCCACAACCAGCGCCCGTCCTCCCGGCAATTCGTAGCCAAGGCCGGGCACACTGGCCAGCCGCGGGCACTAATGCTTTGCTGGAGGCATGGACAGTGCCAGCGCCCCCGCCCTTCACGAAAATGAGCCACACCAAAACGACAGCGCGCAGCGCCTGAACTGGCTGCGCGCCGGCGTCCTGGGTGCCAACGACGGCATCGTCTCGGTCGCCGCGATCGTGGTGGGCGTCGCCGGTGTCACCACACAGTCCGGACCAATCCTCGTCGCCGGCACTGCCGGCCTGGTGGGTGGAGCAGTCTCTATGGCCCTGGGCGAATATGTGTCCGTCAGCAGCCAGAAGGACAGCCAGGAAGCCTTAATCGAAAAGGAACGCCTGGAACTCCGGGAACAACCGGAGGAAGAGTTGGAGGAACTCACGGCGATCTACCGGGGCAAGGGCCTGAGCCTGGACACAGCTAGGACAGTAGCGCGGGAGCTGACGGCCCACGACGCGCTGAGCGCACACCTCTCCGCCGAACTGAACATCGATGAAAAAGACATCGTGAGCCCCTGGAACGCGGCCTTTGCTTCCGCTGTTGCGTTCGTCGCCGGCGCCGTCCTGCCGATGCTCGCCATCCTGCTGCCGCCAGAGAACATCCGGGTCCCCCTGACGTTCGGGGCCGTACTGGCGGCCCTTGCTGCCACTGGAGCTCTGGGTGCCTGGATCGGCGGAGGTTCGAAGATGCGGGCCGCCGTCAGGGTAGTGGTGGGCGGCGCGTTGGCCTTGGCCGCCACCTACTCCATCGGCAAGCTGCTCGGCGCAAGCGGCGTCCTGTGAGCGTCCAGATTGGCGTGCCGATCCCTCCCGCCCTGAGCCTGCGCTACAGCCACAGCAGCGCAGGACGGGCCTGGCTCGCCTCACTCCCGGGACTGGTCCAGGGGCGGCTGGAACATTGGGAACTGGCTGTTGACCTGGCGGCCGGCGCCCTCCCCTGGCATGGCCACGGCGGCGTGGTGGTCCCCGTCCGCCAGCAGGACGGGACCCCGGCTGCGCTCAAAATCGCCTTTCCCCACGACGAGGCACGCGTGGAACGCCATGCGCTGGCACTGTGGGGCGGAGCCGGCGCCGTCCGGCTGTTGGAATCCGACGCCGGAACGTGCGCAATGCTGCTTGAGCGGCTGAATGCGGACTGCTCCCTCCAAACCCTTCCGCTGGATGACGCAGCGGCTGTCTGGGGCAGCATCATGGACGAGTTGAGCCTGGCGCAGGACGGACGGCCGCAATGGCAGGAATTCGACCACATCGCCGGGCGGGCCGAACAATGGAGCGATGACCTGCCCGCAGACTGGGAACAGCAGAGCCGCCCCTTCCCGCGCTGGCTGCTGGAGGCGGCTCTGGAAGTCTGCCAGACCCGCGGTGCCGTGGGCCGCCGCTCGGGCCGCGATGTCCTGGTCCACACGGACCTGCATTTCCTGAACATCCTGGCCCGGCCCCAGGACAACACCGGTGCGCTGCCCGGGCCGGGCTTCGCCGCCATCGACCCGCAGCCCATGATCGGCGAACCGGAATTCGCGCTGGCACCGCTGCTGTGGAACCGCCTCAGCGACCTGCCCCGGAGCGATCCGGCCGGAGGGTTGAGGCGGCGCTGCCAGGACTTCAGCGCCGCGGCCGGCCTTGATGCCGAGGCTGCGCGCCAGTGGGCCGTGGCACGCGAAGTGGAGAACGCCCTCGGCTACGCGGCCATGCCGCGCCACCAAGGCGATCTGGCCCGGTCCCTCTGGGTGGCCAGCACTCTTGCCGGGCGGACCCTCGACGGTCTCCCCTCGGCGCACGCCTTGCCGGAGCCGGGGCAGGGCGACAGCTGAGCGACTGGCCACTGGCGGGACCGGTGCCTCCCAGAGGGTCAGTCCACAGCCCGCACCGCTGCCAAAGCGGAGCTGACCGCTTCGACGGCAGTGCCGACGTCGTCCGCGTCAGTGCTCCAGTTGCTGACCGAGACGCGCAGGACATCCCTGCCCTGCCAGTGTGAACCGGACATCCAGACCTTGCCGTCCTCGATCACCCTGGCTGTCACGGCGCGCGTGGTGCGGTCGTCCCCGAAGGCGAGCGAAACCTGGGTGTAGTCCACCGTGTTGAGCACCTCGACGCCGTCCACCTCAGCCAGGCGGCTGCCGATCTTCGAAGCGGCGTCGGCGAGACCGCGGACCTGGGCTGCCACGCCATCCCTGCCGAGGGAACGGAGGGCGGCCCACACCGGAACGCCGCGGCCGCGCCGCGACAGCTCCGGGACCTTCTGGAAGGGGTCGCCCGGTCCTTCGGCATCGTGGACCAGGTAACTGGTGTGCAGGCCCATGGCGTTGCGCAGCGCGCCACTGTCCTTCACCACGGCAATACCGCAGTCGTACGGGACGTTGAGGGTCTTGTGGGCGTCGGTCCCCCACGAATCGGCCAGTGCTATTCCGCGCGTGAGGTCGGCGAACTCGGGCACGGCAGCGGCCCACAGCCCGAACGCGCCGTCCACGTGGACCCAGGCACCATGCCGCCGGGCAACCTTAATTGCGTCGTCGAAGGGGTCGAAGGCCCCGGAATGGAGGTTGCCGGCCTGGAGGCAGACCAGCGCAGGCCCGGCCCCTTCGGACAGCAGCCGGTCCAGCTCTGCGGCGACCAGCCTGCCTTGGGCATCCGCTGGGACGGCGATGGGCCGGCCGAGGCCGAGGTACCGCAGGCCCAGGTCAATGGTCTCGTGGCGTTCCTGGCCCACAAAGCATCTGATCCGCGGGGCGCCTGCCAGGCCATCGCCGTCGAGGTCCCAGCCGGCATCGGCCAGCAGCCGCCACCGGGCAGCGGCCAGCCCGGTGAAGTTGGCCATGGTGGCACCGGTGGTGAAGCCGACGTCCGATTCCGCCGGGAGACCGAGGAGATCCAGCAGCCAGTGGCCGGCACCCTCTTCGATGGCGGCTATCGCGGGGGTGGCGTAGCGCAGGCCGGAGTTCTGGTCCCAGGCGCTGACCAGCCAGTCTGCGGCCAGGGCGGCAGGCAGCGTCCCGCCGATCACCCAGCCGAAGAAGCGCCCGGAGGGCATGGCCATCAGCCCGGGTTCAGCCTTGTCCGCCAAGTACTCAACCACAGCTGCCGCGGGCATCCCCTCCGAGGGAAATGGTCCGGCGAAGTCTGCCGCGAGGTCGTGGGCGCTTTGGGCGGGCCCGACGTGCCTGTCCGGCAGGCTCGCCAGCCACTCGGCGGCGCGACGGGCCGCTGCTGACAATGCCTCCGAATAGGGTTCCCCACCTGCGGACATACCTGCATGGTACGCCCGGCCGGCCGGAGGCTGCGAGTGTTTCGGCTACCCTGTCAGGCGAAGTTTTCCTGCCAGACGTCGACGCCGAGTTTGATGATCAGGGCACCCACCACCAGGAGGAATACAACGCGGATGAAGCGGCTGCCCTGCTTCACCGCGGTCCGTGCGCCCAGGTAACCGCCGGCCATGTTGGCCAGGCCGAGCAGCAGGCCGACGCCCCACAGGATTGACCCATGGGGCAGGAAGAACAGCAGGGCGCCTGCATTGGTGGCCATGTTCACAATCTTGGCCTTGGCGCTTGCCTCCAGGAAGGCGTAGCCCATCGCCGAGACGAGCGCGATGATGAGGAAGGAACCGGTGCCCGGACCGATCAGGCCGTCATAGAAGCCGATCACCGCCCCGATCAGGCATGCCACCACGTAGTGCGTGCGGCCATCGTGCCGCAGCACGGTGATGTCACCGACGTTGGGCTTCAGTGCCGTAAAAAGCGCGACGACGACCAGCGCCAGCACGATGATCGGTTTAAAGACACTCGCGGGCAGGTTGGCGGCCAGCACCGCCCCGGCGAAGCTGCCGGCCAGGGCGATCAACGCCATGGGCACGGCCGTCCGGAGGTCCGGTTTCACCCGCCCGTAGTACGTCACCGCACTCGTGGTGGTGCCGAAAATAGACCCCATCTTGTTGGTGGCCAAGGCCTGGACCGGTGTGATCCCGGGTACCAGCAGCATGGCCGGCAGCTGGAGCAGCCCGCCGCCGCCCACCACGGCGTCCACCCAGCCGGCAGCAAATCCAGCCACCACGATCAGGATGATTGTGGTGAGCTGGATCGACTCGAATCCCGAGATCACCGCCGCAGGTCAGCTGCGGACGGCGGTGACCACATAGTCAACGGCCTTGTCCACGGCCACGTTCTCCGCTTCGCCGCTGCGGCGGTCCTTGATTTCCACAACGCCGTCCACCAGGCCACGGCCGACGGCCAGGATGGTGGGAACTCCGACCAATTCCGCGTCGCCGAACTTCACGCCCGGGGAGACCTTGGGCCGGTCGTCGTAGATGACGTCCAGTCCGGCGGCTTCCAGTTCCAGGGCCAGCTGCTCGGCGGCGGCAAAGATTTCCTCGCCGCGTCCGACGGCCACTACGTGGACATCAGCGGGGGCGACAGCGCGGGGCCAGATCAGGCCCTTGTCATCGTGGTTGGATTCTGCCAACGCTGCGACAGCGCGGGTGACGCCAACACCGTAGGAGCCCATAGTGACCACGACCTGCTTGCCGTTCTGGTCCAGGACCTTCAGCTCGAGGGCCTCAGCATACTTGCGGCCCAGCTGGAAGATGTGGCCCATTTCGATGCCGCGGGCCGTCTCCAGCGGACCGGAGCCGTCCGGGGCCTCGTCGCCTGCGCGCACTTCGGTGGCCTCGATGACGCCGTCCCAGCCGAAGTCACGGCCGGCGACCAGGCCAAAGACATGCTTGCCGGCTTCGTTGGCGCCGGTAACCCAGGCCGAGCCGCTGACAACGCGGGGATCCACCAGGTAGAGGAGCTTGGACGCGCCCTCGCTACCCAGCAGCGGCACGTCCACGGTCAGGCCAGGGCCAAGGTAGCCCTTGACGATGAGGGGCTGCTTCTTGAGGTCGTCGTCGTTGGCTGCTTCGAGCGTGATCTCGCCGCCGATCGGCAGGAACGACCCGATGTTGGCTTCGACGCGCTTGAGGTCCACGCCGCGGTCGCCGGGCACACCGATGACCACGAGCTGGCGCTCCCCGGTGGGCAGTGTCACGGCGAGCACTACATTCTTGAGGGTGTCAGCGGCAGTCCAGGCGCCGCCGTCGGCCTCTGTCCGCGGAGCGAGCCGGTTGGCGGCCTCCACGAGCGTATCGATGGTGGGGGTGTCCGGGGTGTCGCGCACCTCTGCCGCGGGGGCGTCGCTGTAGTCAATGTCCGCGGGAACCACCGTGGTGACGGCCTCAACGTTGGCTGCGTACCCTCCGGCGGAGCGCACAAACGTGTCCTCGCCGATCTCGGTGGGGTGCAGGAATTCCTCGCTCTTGGACCCGCCCATCGCACCGGCGGTGGCCGCAACGGGAACAACTTCCAGGCCCAGGCGCTCGAAAATCTTCAGGTAGGCAACGCGGTGGGCGGCGTAACTGGCGTCCAGGCCGGCGTCGTCCACGTCGAAGGAGTAGGAGTCTTTCATGATGAATTCGCGGCCGCGGATCAAGCCCGCCCGGGGGCGTGCTTCGTCGCGGTATTTGTTCTGGATCTGGTAAATGCTCAGCGGCAGGTCCTTGTAGGACGAGTACAGGTCCTTGACCAGCAGGGCGAACATTTCCTCATGAGTGGGTGCCAGCAGGTAGTCGTTGCCCTTCCGGTCCTTGAGCCTGAAGATGCCCTCGCCGTATTCCGTCCAGCGGTTCGTGGCCTCGTAGGGTTCCTTGGGCAGCAGCGCAGGGAAGTGGACTTCCTGGGCGCCGATGGCCGCCATTTCCTCGCGGATGACCTGCTCCACCTTGCGCAGCACTCTGAGCCCCAGCGGCAGCCAGGTGTAGATGCCCGGCGCAGCCCGGCGGATGTACCCCGCCCGGATCAGGAGCCGGTGGCTGGCAACCTCGGCATCGGCGGGATCTTCACGCAAGGTGCGCAGGAAAAGCTGGGACATTCTTGTGACCACGGGTGGGTATCCGTTTCTGGGGAATAGCTGCTGGAAAAGCAGGGCCGGGCAATTCTTCTGGGTACTAATCTACCGGCAATCCACGCCCCGCCCGGCGGCGGAACCTGAGCCGGGCCGGAGACAGCCGGGCCAGGGACTGACGCCGGGCCGGACGCAATAGAGCCACGCCCGGCAATGCAAAGCCCCTGGCCGTAAACGGCTGGTCATTACATGCGGACGTGGCTCCATGGCCGTTGACGCCTAGGTACTGGTGAGGACTGGTGAGACCGCCCACCCACTCCAGCGCAGCTAGTTCGAACTTATGTGATAGCCGACACGTTGACAAGGGTTTTCTCCATTCGAAGTTGTTGACGGCTTCCTGCAGCAGGTCTAGATTTAATTCATCATGTGGTGAATTCTGAGCGAAATACCCGCATTCGGAGGCATTAATGTCCCATTCAGCAGCAACTTCCACAGCCGTCCCGGCAGTCGGCATGGCCGTGACCGCCTCCGCGCTTCACGTGACCCGGGGCAAGGTTCCCGTGCTGCGGGGCCTGGACTTTTCCATCCAGGCCGGCCGGATCACCGGACTGCTGGGCCCATCCGGCAGCGGCAAGACCACACTCATGCGGGCCATCATGGGCGTCCAGGTGCTCACGTCAGGCTCAGTCCAGGTCCTGGGCCAACCCGCCGGGCACCCTGACCTGCGGCACCGGGTGGGGTACGTGACCCAGTCCCCCAGCGTGTATCCGGACCTCACCGTCGAAGCCAACGTCCGCTACTTCGGCGCCATGCACCGCAAGGGCCGCGCCGAAGCTGCGGAGGCGATCGCCGCCGTCGGGCTTGAACCGCAGGCGAGGCAGAAAACCGGCGACCTCTCCGGCGGACAGCTGAGCCGGGTGTCGTTGGCTTGTGCCCTGGTGGCGCGTCCCCGCGTACTGGTCCTGGATGAGCCCACTGTGGGCCTTGATCCGGTGCTCCGGGCTGACCTGTGGGACCGGTTCCAGTCCATGGCCGAGGCGGGGACAACCCTGCTGGTTTCCAGCCATGTAATGGAGGAAGCCAGCCATTGTGGATCACTGCTCCTGCTGCGGGAAGGGAAGCTCCTGGCGCAGCTGACGCCGGCGGAATTGAGCCAACGCGGGCACAGTGCCGATCTGGAAAAAGCCTTCCTGCATATTATCCAGGACGCCGCCGAAACGCCCGGCGGTTCCCCCGAAAGGACGGTACGGTCATGAACCTGATGATGATGCTGGCCACCACGCGGCGCGTCCTGGACCAGCTCCGGCACGACCACCGCAGCGTCGCGCTGATCCTCGTGGTCCCTGCGCTGCTGCTCACCGCCGTCTACTTCCTTTACGAGAACGAAACGCTGCCGCCGGGTGTGCCCCGGACTTTTGACCGCGTTGGCCTCATGATGCTGGCGATCTTCCCGTTTGTGGTGATGTTCCTGGTGACCTCCATTACGATGCTGCGCGAACGCACCAGCGGAACCTTGGAGCGGCTGCTGACCACTCCCATCCACAAGGCCGATCTGCTGTTTGGCTACGGGCTGGCATTTTCCATCATGGCCGGGCTGCAGTCGCTGGTGGCTACCGCGGTGGCGTACTGGATTTTCGGGCTCGACATCCAAGGCAGCCCGGGACTGGTGGTCATGATTGCCGTGATCAATGCGGTCCTGGGTGTCGCGCTGGGACTGCTCTGTTCGGCCTTCGCACGCACCGAATTTCAGGCCGTGCAGTTTATGCCGGTGGTGGTGGTCCCGCAGATCCTGCTCTGCGGCCTCTTTGTGGCCCGCGACCGGATGAACGAGGTCCTGGAAGCTGTGTCGAATGTGCTGCCACTGACTTTTTCGGTGGATGCGCTGCAGGAGATCGCCACCAACAGCGAGCCCACAGACCAGCTGTGGGTGGACGCCGGAGTCATCGTGGCGATTGTCCTGGCGGTCCTGGTCCTCGCATCGTTGACCCTGCGGCGGCGGACCGCGTGAACGGACAGCATGATCCCGCGGACGCCTCGGGTCATGGAGACACTGGCGAACTGGCTGGCGCGGGCGCCGCGGATCCCGCGGATCCCGCAAGCAGCTCGGCTGGTTCGGGCAGGCGGGGCCGACGCGGCGGAGCATCAGGGTCGAGGGATCAGATCCTGGATACTGCCCGTAGGCTGTTCGCGGAACACGGTTTCGACGGAACCAGCCTGCGCCAGATCGCCCGGGAAACCGGTGTGGACCCCGCCATGGTTCACCACTTCTTCAAGGGCAAGGACGAGCTTTTTGCGCTGAGCGTGGCACTGCCGGCCGACCCGGAGACAGTCCTGGCCGGCGTCGACGGCTACTCGCCGGAGGACCGTGCCGAGGCGATCGTGCGGGCGGTGCTGCGCTTGTGGGAGAGCCCGGCCCAGCACAGCCTGGTGGCCTTCCTCAGGGGAACCATCGGCTCCAGAGCCAAGACGATGCTGCTGCGGGAACTTGTGCAGCGCACCATCCTCAGCCGGATCATGGCAGGAGTCCCCGGACCGCCCGCGGAAGTGGCCATGCGCGGAAACCTGGTGGCCACGCAGGTGGTGGGCGTGATGCTGGTCCGGTATGTGGTGCGGCTGGAACCGCTCGCGTCCGCCTCCCCCGACGACGTTGTGCGGCTCGTGGCTCCGAACGTCCAGCACTACCTCACGGGTGACCTGAACCCGGACGGGTGATGTGCGGGCTGGCGCGTCAGCTGAAGAGTGGCGGTGTCCTTGCGGCTACAGGCGATGACCTGGCGGCTAGAACAGAACCGTGGCGAAGGTGCCAACCTGGCGGAAGCCCACGCGCTCGTACGTGGACCGGGCCCGCAGGTTGAAGCCGTTGACGTAGAGGCTGGTGACGGGGGCAAGCGTGCGCGCCTTCTCAACTACGGCAGCCATGTAGCCCGCGCTCAGACCCTGTCCGCGGTAGCCGGGGTTCATCCATACACCCTGGATCTGGGTGACCTCGGCTGTCACAGCTCCCAGCTCGGCTTTGAACACAACGTCGCCGGATTCGTTGACGTGCGCCAATGAATGGCCTTGCCGGATGAGGCCTTCCACACGGCGGCTATAGAACTCCTTGCCCCCGAGGAACGGCGAGTAGCCCACTTCCTCTTCGAACATGGCGGCGCAGGCCGGAAGGATCCGGTCAAAATCGGCCAGCCTGCCAAGCCCCAGATCCGCGTTGGGCTCCACCGACGGCGGCCCGCACAGTGTCATCAGCGGCTGTTCATCCCGGACTTCGTGGGCCGCATGCCCCAGTTCGGCAAGCTCAGCATGAAGGGCAAGGACGGCATCTGCGGCGCCAAAAGCGGAGGCGAAGCGGCGTCCGGATGTGCTTGCTGCGGCAGCGACGAGCCCGGCAAATTCGGGGTCAAGCTGGACCGGGACCAGGTTGGCCCCTGCCCAGCACGCTCCCGCCAGGATGCCGTCGTCGAAAACTCCCAGGACGCCGGCGCCCCCAGCGGTTGGCGCAGCAGATCCCACCGCCCGGAGGTGCGCCAGGATAAAGACATTGGCCACCGGGTCCTGCGATGCAAGGCGCCGCAGGGCAGCGGTGTCTGTGCCGGCGAGGGTCCGGACGGATATTCCCGCCGGCGCGGCGTCCTCTTTATGAGACGCTAACCACGGGGCTACCCTTGACAGCATCTTCGCCATCGGCCTCCCCCATCTCTTCAGCTATGCGCATGGCCTCTTCGATCAGTGTCTCAACAATCTCGCTCTCAGGCACAGTCTTGATGACTTTGCCCTTCACAAAGATCTGGCCCTTGCCATTGCCGGACGCTACCCCCAGATCGGCTTCGCGGGCTTCGCCGGGCCCGTTGACAACGCAGCCCATCACTGCCACGCGGAGCGGAATTTCCATGCCTTCCAGCCCGGCGGTGACCTGCTCGGCGAGGGTGTACACGTCCACCTGGGCGCGGCCGCATGACGGGCAGGAGACGATCTCCAGTTTGCGCGGGCGCAGGTTCAGGGACTGGAGGATCTGGTTGCCTACCTTGATTTCCTCGACGGGCGGCGCCGAGAGGGAAACGCGGATGGTGTCGCCGATGCCCTTGGCCAGGAGCGCCCCGAAGGCCGTAGCGGACTTGATGGTTCCCTGGAAGGCCGGCCCGGCTTCGGTCACGCCCAGGTGCAGGGGCCAGTCGCCCTGCTCGGCCAGCATCTCGTAGGCAGCAACCATGATGACCGGGTCGTTGTGCTTGACCGAGATCTTGAAGTCGTTGAAACCATGCTCTTCGAACAGCGAGGCTTCCCAGACTGCTGATTCCACGAGGGCCTCGGGCGTGGCCTTGCCATACTTCTTCAGGATTCCGGGCTCCAGGGATCCGGCGTTGATGCCGATCCGGATGGAGGTCCCGTGGTCCTTCGCGGCACGGGCGATTTCCTTGACCTGGTCATCGAACTTGCGGATATTGCCCGGGTTCACGCGCACTGCCGCGCAGCCGGCCTCAATCGCCGCGAAGACGTATTTGGGCTGGAAGTGGATGTCTGCGATGACGGGGATCTGGGACTTGCGCGCGATGATGGGCAGGGCCTCTGCATCATCCGCCGACGGGCAGGCGACGCGCACGATGTCGCAGCCGGAGGCGGTGAGTTCCGCGATCTGCTGCAGGGTGGCGTTGATGTCCGTAGTGGGCGTAGTGGTCATGGACTGCACACTGATGGGCGAGTCCGAGCCGACCCCAACGGAACCCACTTTGATCTGCCGCGTCTTGCGGCGGGGGGCGAGGACGGGCGGCGGTGCTGACGGCATTCCCAGGCTGACCGAGGTCACGTGGACTCCTTGGGTAGGTGTTTCGGTAGTGAAAAAAGGTCCGGGAATCAGGATGCGTGCGCGGCCAGGAGGCCGATCACGGGAGTCCATTCGGTGGTCCGGATACCGGCAATGGCGCCGGCGACGGCGAACGGGTCCTGCTTGAGGAGGTCGTTCAGCTGGGTTTCGTCCTGGACCTTGAAGATCAGCAGGGCGCCTGCCCCGTCACCGTAGGGTCCGCTGGTCAGCAACTGGCCCGCGTCCGCCAGACCCGCCAGCCAGGCGCGGTGCGCGGGGCGGCGATCATCACGGACGGCGGAGGAATCGGCGGCGTACACATACTCAACGGCAAAAACAGTCATAAGGACACCCTATCCCCAGGGGTGGGCTGGCGCCGATCCGGGCAGGATCGCAGGACTCACTGCAGGAACACCACCTTGATAACTGCCGCCGTTCCCGCGGCCCACAGCATGGACGTGAGCGTTCCGATGATGAACCGCTCCGCAGCCACGGGGGTCTCCTTCAATTCGGCGAACCTGCCCAGGCCTTTGATCGCCACAATGTAGGCAATGGCCACCGGCTGTCCGGTCAGGATGGCGACGCAGACGCCCAGGCGTTCCAGGACCCCGATGATTGCCCCGCCGCGCAGGATCCGCTGGGCCGGGAGCGTGGGCGCCGCTTGGGGAACGTCCGACGGCGGCTGGCCGCCACCCGCCGTCAGCTCGCCGTCGACGGTTTGCCCCGTGCCGGCCCGCGGGGCCTCCGAAACAGTGTCTACCGTGACGTCGGCTGAGGGGTCCCGGGCTGATGTCTCCTGGTCCGATTTCGTGGCCGCGTCCGCTTTGTCGTCTATGGTCCTGGCGAGTCGGAACACCAGTGCGGTCACAGGCCACCCGGCGAATCCGGCCACCAACAGGGCGATTGTGATCCAGAGTGCGTTCACCGGTCTCCTTCAATCTGGGAATGGGCGTATTCGAGGAGCATGGTCGCGGCCGGCCTGGCGGCCCATTCCTCTTGCCAGCCGGACCTGAGCACGGCACGGCTCACCGACTGCTCAGTGATTCCCAATTCCTGGGCCACGTGTTTCTGGCTGCCGTGCTTTCCATCGCCGCCCTGGAGGGCGCGCAACCGGTCCACCACCCGCCACTGGGCTGGTGTGCGTTGCTGCACCAGCCGTCCGATCAGGCGAAGCACCGCCTGGGCATTTGCACTGGTCATGGCTCCTTCCTTGGCGTGGGGCGGCATCTCCCGTCCACGGCCAATACTGCCGGAGACCACCGACAATGGAACCTGACCAGCCGAGCCCTTGGCGAGTTCCACGGCCTTTCGCGCTGCCACAAAGCCGCTCCCGGAACCTTCCCGGGGGCTTCCGCCCGGGGTGAGCTGCACGGCGCCGATCCCGATCCCGACGTACCAGTGCCCGCTCCGGAGCGCGTACAAAACGATCTCAACCACCTCTTCGGCACGTTCCACCACGCCCTGGAGTTCATCGCCCACCGACCGCTCAAAGGGCGCCGATGTGAGGCTGCGCAGCGCGGCGATCAGATCGGGAACGCGGTCGACGTCGGCAGTGCTGCCTCGCTGGTCGATGGTCAGTACGTACATGCCTTAACCGTACGCAGGTGATCAGGAATAATCAATCAAAAATAGATGATTATTAAATATCAGCCAATAAGGGCTGATTAGTGAGAATCACCCGGTTTCGTCGCGTGCTGCCGTGGCCTGACGGGGTCCGCTCCAAGCGATCCACCCACCGGCCACTGCCATCAGCAGGGCGCCGGCGGTTTGGGTTGGCAGGCTGCTTCCCGTTGTTGCCTGCCCCAGGACAACGCCCAGGACGTAGAACACCACGGCACCAGCCGCCCAGAGTGCCCCGGCCCAGCGCGGCAGCAGGCGGGAACGGCATACCGCGATCCCCAGCAGTACGCTGCCAACTAATGCGAGCAGCAGGCCCAGCAGGAACGCCCCGGTCATGGACCCCGGGAATTCCAGCTGCATCACGTCTTGGTTTCCGCGCAGGTATGCCTTTCCAATGGCGGGAGTGGCAAACGTTGAAATCACGGCCGGCACCAGCAACAAAGCCGTACCGGCGACAGTGGTCACCATCGAGGCCAGTGCCAAACGTCCGGACCGGCTGTTGGCCATTGAACAGCCCAAGGCGAAGACACCGAAGAGGGCCAGTATGGTGCCTGCGGTACTGCCGAACAGATGCCTGAACTGGTACGGGTCGGAGCTGACAAAACGGGCCCAGGCCTCCGCGGCCTTTACCTGGTCCGGCTGCGGCTCCAGCGTGGACAAGGCGGTGACAAACCCACGAGACAGGCAGCGCCCACAACCCTGCCCGGATCCAGCGGCCGATGTTCTGCGATTGGACGGCGAAGGTGCCCATGTTTCATGGTGGATCCGAGGCATCCGTCCAGCCAGGCGTCCGCAGGCGTCAGCCGAACAGGTTCACCGGCTTTACGATGTCGGCATAGATCAGCAGCACGCTCATGCCCATCAGCAACGCGGCCACCACGTAAGTCACGGGGAGCAGTTTGGCGATGTCGAAAGCGCCCGGATCCGGTTTGCCGAACAGCTTGGCCACCCGCCGCCGCGCCCCTTCATACAGTGCTCCGGCCACGTGGCCGCCGTCGAGCGGCAGCAGCGGGATCAGGTTGAAGACCGCGAGCGCAAAGTTCAGGCCGGCGAGCAGCCCCACCAGGGCGCCAATCCTGGACTGGAGCGGTACTTCCTCCATGGCCGCCACTTCACCGGCCACGCGCCCGACGCCCACCACGCTAATGGGGCCGTTGGGGTCACGCTCTTCCTCGCTGAAGGCCGCCTTGGCAACGCCCACCACCCTCGCGGGCAGGTTGAAGACGACGCCGGCCACTTGTTTGATGTTTTCGCCCGCCATGGGCAGGACGGACGACGCCGGTTGGGAAACCAGTTCGGTTTGCGCGCCGATGCCCAGGAAGCCGACGTCCTGGTAGCGGAGATTGCCGGCGTCGTCCTTGGGCTGGCGTCCGTCCACGCCGACGACGGGGCGCGCGGAGAGCACCGGTGTCACCGTGGTGGTGACGGGCGCGCCGTCGCGCTCAACGGTAATGCTGACTTCCGTGCCGGCGGAGGCACGGATCCATTCGGTCATCTGGTCCCAGCCGGTGACTGCTTTCCCGTCAAAGGAGGTGACCACGTCGTTGGGCAGGAGCCCGGCAGCGGCGGCGGGGGTCAACTGGCAGTCCGGGGAATCGGGATCAACCGTTTGGCCGGCAGCCACCTGGCATTTGGAGACGTCGGCGATGGTGGTGGTGGCCGTGGCCACGCCGAAGCCCATCAGCAGGACGGCGGTCAGGACCACGCCGATCAGCAGGTTCATGGCCGGACCGCCCAGCATCACAATGACTTTCTTCCACACCGGCAGCCGGTAGAACACGCGGTTTGCATCCTCCGGACCCACTTCCTCGTGTGCCATGGACCGGGCTTCCGTGGCCAGGGTCTGGAACATGCCGGTGCTGGAAGGGCGGACGGTTCCGTCGTCCTTGTTGGGCGGATACATGCCGATCATGGACACGTAGCCACCCAGCGGAATCGCCTTCACGCCGTATTCAGTTTCGCCCTTCCGCTTGGACCACAGGGTGGGGCCGAAGCCGATCATGTACTTGGTGACGCGCACCTTGAACAGCTTGGCGGGCACCAGGTGCCCCACTTCGTGCAGCGCAATGGACACGGCAATGCCGATCGCCACAAAGACGACGCCGAGGATAAAAAGGAGGACGGGGCTCATGCGTGGATCTGCTGCTTCCTAGAGACTGCTGACTGCTAAACGTTCGTGGGCGCGCGTACGTGCCCAGTTTTCAGCATCCAGTACCGACTCCAGCGTCAGCCCGGAGGATCCTGAATGTTCGCTGAGGACAGCATCGATGGTGTCCACGATTTCGGTGAAACGGATGCGCCCCGAGTGGAACGCCATGACCGCTTCCTCGTTCGCCGCATTAAAGACGGCGGGAAACGTGCTCCCCTGCTTAGCGGCGTCCTTAGCCAGGTCCACGGCCGGGAATGCGGCCGTGTCCAGCGGTTCAAACGTCCAGCTGGTGGCCTTGGTCCAGTCGCACGGTGAGGCCGCTTTGGGGACTCTGTCCGGCCAGCCCAGCCCCAAGGCAATGGGCAGGCGCATGTCCGGCGGGGAGGCCTGGGCGATGACGGACCCGTCAATGAACTGGACCATGGAATGGACCACCGACTGCGGGTGGACCACCACGTCGATCCTGTCCAGCGGCACGTCGAACAGCAAATGGGCTTCGATGAGCTCCAGGCCCTTGTTGACCAGCGTGGCCGAGTTGGTGGTGACCATCAGACCCATGTCCCACGTGGGGTGGTCCAGGGCCTCTTTCGGTGTCACGTCGTGGAGCTGCTCCCGCGTCCGGCCGCGGAACGGCCCTCCGGACGCCGTCAGGATGAGCTTCTCAACTTCGGCCGCGGCGCCGGAGCGCAGGCACTGCGCTATGGCTGAGTGCTCGGAGTCCACCGGTACGATCTGCCCCTCACGAGCAGCGGCCTTGACGAGCGCGCCGCCCACGATCAGCGATTCCTTGTTGGCCAGCGCCAGCGTTGCACCTGACTTCAGGGCGGCGAGGGTCGGGGCGAGCCCGATGGACCCCGTAATGCCGTTGAGCACCACGTCCGCCTCTACTGCGGCGATGCGGGCCGAAGCGTCCGGGCCGGCGATGATTTCTGGGCGATAGTCCTGCCGTCCGGCGAGGCGGGCGGCCTCGGAGATCAGGTCCCGCAGCTGCCGCGGATCCCCCGCGGCGATGCCCACGGCGGCTGCACCGGTGTGGACGGCCTGGCGGGCCAGGAGCTCCAGGTTTCCGCCGCCGGCGCTGAGCGCCACCACCTCAAAAAGGTGGGGAGCGCCGTCGACGACGTCAAGTGCCTGGGTGCCGATGGAACCGGTGGATCCGAGGAGGACGATTCTGCGAGGCTGCATTGGTTAAGTATCCCGCACCCGGCCCGGGGTCCGGTCAAGAGCCCGCCGCCATCCCGATGAAACCCTTGGCCAGCGTGGACACGGCTCCGACGTAGGCGATGGCCACCACGATCCGGCGGACGGAGGCCGGCTTGACCTTGCCGGACAGCAGATCGCCCGCGATGATTCCCGCCACCATGGCGGCCAGTATGCTGAGCCATTGCCAGCCGTCCAGGCCGGGAACGTGCCCTCCGGAGAGTACGTACTTGCTCACCAGCGACGAAAGTCCGGTGGTCACGAAATAGGGCTGGAGCGTGGCGCTGAAACTTTTCTGCTCCCAGCGCGTGGCAATGGCGTAGGCGGTGATGGCCGGTCCGCCGACGCCGGCTGCCGCGTTCATCAATCCGCTCGTAAAGCCTAGGGACACCATGGAGACGGGACCGCTGGCGCGCCATGCGCTGCGGGTCAGCCGCTGCGAAGCCAGCAACGCGATGATGAGGAGGATGCCGATGCAGATCTCCAGCGGCGCTTCGGGGACGTTGCTGGCCAGCCAGGCGCCCGGCAGCACCCCCGCGAGGGCGGCGAGCGCCAGGCCGACGTAGCGCTTCCACTCCACATGCCGCCAGACCCTGGACAGGATCAGGAGGGATGAGGCCGCGCCGCACAGGTTGATGATCATCACGCCGTCGAAGGGTCCGAGCAGCACCACCAGGACAGGAGAGACGAGGAGGCCGAATCCGAGGCCGGCCAGCCGCTGGGCCAGTGCCCCTGCAACAACGGCAATGAGCACCAATGCAAACACCATCCGATCCTAGTGGGCGGACTGCGACGCCGGGGGTAACGTGGAATGCGTGGACTGGGTTTCCTGGTTCGATGCGCCGGAGTACGGATTCGCCCGGCAGGTGCTGCAGCGAGGTGTGGCAGCACTGTTCTTTGTTGCGTTCCTGTCATCCCTGAACCAGTTCCCTGCGCTGCTGGGCGAACGCGGCCTGCTGCCGGTTCCGGACTATCTGGAGGGGTTCAGCGCGCGCCGGCGCCCCACGCTGTTCCGTTGGCGTTATTCGGACCGGCTGCTGCGTGGTGTCTGCGGCACCGGACTGGCAATTTCTGTCCTCCTGGTGGCCGGCATCCCCCAGCTCGGGCCGCCGTGGGTTCCGCTGATCGCGTTTCTGGCTCTGTGGCTGCTTTACATGTCGATCGTCAACGTGGGGCAGACATTTTATGGCTTCGGCTGGGAGATGCTGCTGCTGGAGGCCGGGTTCACGGTGGCGTTCCTTGGCTCGGACCAGACGGAGCCGCCGCGCACCATCCTGATCCTGCTGGCCTGGCTCGTGTTCCGGCTGGAGTTCGGCGCCGGGATGATCAAGATGCGCGGCGGCCGGGAGTGGCGTGACCTGACGGCCCTCTATTACCACCACGAAACCCAGCCCATGCCGGGGCCGTTGAGCCGCCAGGCGCATCTCCTGCCCAAACCATTCCACCGGCTGGAGGTCCTGGGGAACCATTTCGCCCAGCTGGTGGTGCCGTTCTTCCTCTTCGCACCCCAGCCTCTGGCAAGCGCCGCCGCAAGCATCATCATCTTCACCCAGCTGTGGCTGGTGGCCAGCGGCAATTTTGCGTGGCTTAACTGGATGGCCATTGTGCTGGCCTTCGCTGCGGTCAGCGACCCTGTGGCCCACGCCGTATTGCCGTTCCTGCCGCTGGAGGGGGACCCCCAGGAAGGCAGCCGCGGGAATCCCCCGTACTGGCTCGCCATCACCCTGGTGGCCACCTTCCTGCTGGTGGTGCTCAGCTACTGGCCGCTGCGCAACCTCCTCTCCAAAGGGCAGTTGATGAATGCCAGCTTCAACCGCTGGCAGCTGGTCAACACGTACGGAGCGTTCGGCACGGTGACCAAGCACCGCGTCGAGATCGTGGTGGAGGGCACGCTGGACGAGGAACCTGAGGACTCGGCGGACTGGCGCGAATATGCGTTTAAGGGCAAACCCGGCGACGTGCGCCGGCTGCCCCGGCAGTGGGCGCCGTACCACCTGCGGCTGGACTGGCTGATGTGGTTCCTGCCGTTGCGCACCGTCCGCGAGGAGTGGTTTTACGCGTTCCTCACGAAGCTGCTCGAAGCGGACCCGCCGACGCTGCGGCTTCTCCGTGCGGACCCGTTCGACGGCGAACCGCCGCGTTGGGTGCGTGCCAACAGCTACCTGTACCGCTTCGCCACCCGGGCTGAGTTCCGGGAGACGGGCGAGCGCTGGGTCCGGATGCCACTCTACGAGGCCATCCCGCCGCTGTCCCGCCGCGGTTCCCGGCGGCGGCGGTGACTCGGGCCCGGTGATTGGCCGCGGTGATTCCGGCCCTGGCGATTCGGCGTCCAGTGATTCTGTCCCGGGTGATTCCTACCCGGTGGCCCTAGTACTACAGTCGCGTTTGTAGAGTGTGGCCGCGGGTTTTGTAGTGACATTGTTGGGCGCGGTGTTGGTGTTTTCGTCGCCAGAATGAGCAGCGGATCACGTGGTG
>NZ_JBWZCI010000013.1:0-102226 GCF_059383495.1 Pseudarthrobacter sp. RHLT3-21 | reverse complement strand
GCTCCTGCCCCTCCGACGACAACGCATTGTCACCCGCGCCGTCAAACGCAAGATGTCCAACTGGCCACTCAAACGAATACCAAAGAAACCTAAGTAAACGGCATTGGGTTTAGCCCGGCCGGGTTAACCCGCTACTGCGGCACGGCTGGCGACGAACGCAGCCACGCACGCTTCGACGTCGTCCGCTGAGTGCGACGCCGAAAGCTGCACGCGGATCCGGGCGGCGCCACGCGGGACTACCGGGAAACTGAACGCGGTGACGAAGACGCCGTGCCGGAGCATCTGGTCCGCCACCTTGGCGGCCATCACGGCATCCCCGAACATCACGGGAACAATCGCGTGTTCGCCATCCAGGAGTTCGAATCCCTCCTCCGTCATCCGGCGGCGGAACAGCCGGGCATTCTCGAACAGCCGGGTCCGCAGGTCACCGGAGTTCTCCACCAGGTCAAGCGCCTTGATGGTGGCGGCGACGATCGCGGGGGCCAGGGAGTTGGAGAACAGGTACGGGCGAGCTTTCTGGCGGAGCATGGCCACCACTTCACTGCGGCCGGACACGTAGCCGCCGGACGCTCCGCCCAGGGCCTTGCCGAACGTTCCGGTGTAGATGTCCACGCGCCGGGACACGCCGGCGTGCTCGGGGGTTCCGGCACCGGTGGCACCCATAAAGCCGACGGCGTGGGAATCGTCCACCATCACCAGGGCATCGTGCTTCTCGGCGAGGTCGCAGATGGCTTCCAGCGGTGCCAGGTAGCCGTCCATGGAGAACACGCCGTCGGTGACGATGATCTTGCGCCGGGCATCCTTCGCCTCAACAAGCTTGGCCTCAAGGTCCGCCATGTCCTGGTTGGCGTAGCGGAACCGCTGGGCTTTGCAGAGCCGGATGCCGTCGATGATGGAGGCGTGGTTAAGCGCGTCGGAGATGATGGCGTCCTCGGGGCCAAAGAGTGATTCGAAGACGCCGCCGTTGGCATCAAAGCAGCTGGAGAAGAGGATGGTGTCCTCGGTCCCGAGGAACCTGGAGACCCTGGCTTCCAGCTCCAGGTGCAGGTCCTGGGTGCCGCAGATAAAGCGGACGCTGGCCATGCCGAAGCCCCGCGAGTCCATGGCTGACTTCGCGGCGGCGATGATGTCCGGGTGGTCCGCGAGGCCCAGGTAGTTGTTGGCGCAGAAGTTCAGGACGGTGGCGCCGGGCTCCCCGATCTGTCCTGCCGTGACGTGGCTGGACTGCGGGGAGTTGATGCTGCGTTCGGTTTTGAACAGTCCGGCGGTGCGGATGTCGTCCAGTTCAGTCTGCAGCTGGTCCTTGATGGAGGTGTACATGGTGCTCCTTAGAGTTCAGTCCAGTCGAGGACAACTTTTCCGCCGACGCCGGCGCGGGCGGTATCGAAACCTTTTTCCCACTCTGCGGCGGGAAGCTTGTCCGTCACCACCGCAGAGATCCCTGCGTGCAGCACGGGGTTGGAGGAGAGCATGGCGCTCATCGCGTACCAGGTCTCATACATTTCCCGGCCGTAGATGCCCTTCAGGGTCAGCATGTGCGTCACCACTTTGCCCCAGTCGATGGTGATGTCCTGGCTGGGAAGGCCGAGCATGGCAATGCGGCCGCCGTGGTTCATGTTCTCGATCATCTCAGGCAAGGCCGTGGGGTGGCCGGACATTTCCATCCCGATGTCGAAGCCCTCCCGCATGCCGAGTTCACGCTGGGCATCCTTGACGCGCGTGGTGGAGACGTCGATGGCCAGGTCCACGCCCAGCTGGCGGGCCAGCTCGAGCCGCGGCTTGGAGACATCGGTGATGGCGATCTTGCGCGCACCGGCGTGGCGGGCCACGGCAATGGCCATCAGTCCGATGGGGCCTGCGCCGGTGATCAGCACGTCCTCGCCCACCAGGGGAAAACTGAGGGCCGTGTGCACGGCGTTGCCGAACGGATCGAAAATCGCGCCGAGTTCCGGGGTGATGGAGGGATCGTTGTGGACCCAGACGTTGGTCTCAGGGATGACCACGTACTCGGCAAAGGCACCGTCCCGCTGCACGCCGACACTGACGGTATGGATACACATCTGGCGGCGGCCTGCGCGGCAGTTCCGGCAGATCCCGCAGACCACGTGGCCCTCGCCGGACACCCGGTCCCCCACCTTGACGTCGCGGACGCCGTCGCCGATTTCCACAACTTCACCGTAGAACTCATGGCCGGCGATGAGTGGCGCCTCGATCATGCCCTGCGCCCAGGCGTCCCAGGACTGGATGTGCAGGTCCGTGCCGCAGATCCCGGTGGTCATGACCCGGATCTTGACGTCGTTGGGGCCGGCTTCGGGCTCGGGGCGGTCAACCAGCTCGAACCCGGCGTGTGCACCGGACTTGTAGAGTGCCTTCATTGGCTTCCTGACTGTTGGCGGCGACCCGCGGCCTGCGGGTGTGGTCTCCCTTTATTAGAGCCATTTCGAAGCATTAGCACAAGCAGAATTCTCTCAATCGACGATGAAGCATTCGCTAATGCATAGACTGGACGGATGGAAATTCATCAGCTGGAAATCCTTCGCGAGCTGGGGGCCCTGGGCAGCGTGAAGGCGGTGGCGGAGACGCTGATGGTCACGCCGTCCGCAGTGTCCCAGCAACTGGCCCTGCTGCAACGCAACGTTGACGTTCCGCTGACCCGGAAAGAGGGCCGCAACCTGGTGCTGACCGAGGCTGGCCAGGTGCTCGCCGACGCAGGTGCCGCTGTGGTCAGTGCCATGGCGGATGCCCGGACGGCGATCGGCGCCTATCACGGCTCGCCCGTTGGCCCCGTGACCATCAGCGGTTTTCACAGTGCGGGCCAGGCGCTGTTCGCGCCGCTTGCACGCATGCTGGACGCGCCCGGCCAGCCCAGGATCCAGCTTTCCGACGAGGACGTGGCGCAGCAGGATTTCCCGGCGCTGACGGCGCGGTACGACCTGGTGCTGGCGCACCGGATGGACCACAGCCCGCGCTGGCCCGAGGAGCGTGTGGCGGTGATCCCGCTGGCGCACGAACCGCTGGACGTTGCCTTGCCGGCCGGGCATCCCTTGGCGGACCGGGACACCGTCACGGCGGCCGACGTCGTGGGCGAACCGTGGGTGACCAGCCACACCGGTTACTCCCCCGCGGACGTGCTCTCCGCCGTTGCGGCCGTCTCCAGCCGGGAATTGAATATCGTCCATCGGATCAACGACTACTCCACCGTGGCTGCGCTGGTCGCGGCAGGGGGCGTGGTGGGCCTGCTGCCACGGCATACGGCGCGGCCCGTCCTCAACCCGGGCATAGTGCTGCGGCCGCTGGAGGGCATCAGCACCCGCCGGCGGATCGACATCCTGGCCCGCCCGGAGAACCTGAAGCGCCGCTCGGTGATGATTGTGTGCGAGGCGCTGCAGGCGATCATGACCGGGCTGGTGGAACAGGGCTAAGCCCAACTGGGTAGCAGCAGGTGTCGTTTTCAGGGCTCAGAACGACAGTTGGCGCTACTTACTTGGGGCAAGCCGCTTGGCGTGGCCGAGGCCCTTGCCCAGCCCGTGGCCGTGTCCCTTGCCAAGGCCTTTCCCTAGGCCCTTGCCCGGGCCGGTGCCGGCGCCTTCCACGATCTGCCGGGCGGTGGCGTTGTTGCCGCTCTTTACGCCGGAGACCCTGACGGCCTCGCCCGTGGCGATTTCCGCGATGGTGACCTCTGAGCGCTTCAGCCGTTTGCCGTCGTCGCCCGTTGCCGGCGAACCGTCCGCGGCCGGGGCGGGGAACTTGATGATCCTGGTCTCCGCGTTGACTGCGTAGGTCTGGGTGAAGCCGTCCTCGCTCTTGACGGTGACCGAGGTTGCGCTGACGGCGTCCACGGTGCCCTGCTGGGTCAGCACAGTTTCGAACGTCCCGTCCGCCTTCTTCACCACACTTTCACTGTGCAGGTGCTGCGGGCGCTGGGCCTTGGCTGGTTTCTCCTGGCCCGGCGCCTTGTCCGACTTCCCGGGTGCGGTGGCCGACGGAGTCGGTGACGGCGACGGCGTGTCCGTGGCGGACCAGGCGATGGCGACGCCGGTGCCGGTCAGCGCCAGCGCTACTACGCCGGCCAGCAGGACTTTGCGGAATCTCAACGGTTCTTGGACCGACATGGCCATTCCTCCCACAGCACCGGCAGGGCTCCGGTGCCCTGGATCTTCAGTCTAGATCCGGCAAGACCCGCTGACCACGCGTACTTTGCGGCGGAAAGTGAGTACTTAAAGCCCAACCGGGTCGCAGTAGATGTCGTTATGAGAGCTCATAACAGCATTAACTGCGACCCAGTTGGGTTAAATCAGGCGGCTTAGCCCGCGTCTAGCCTTCAACGCCGAGCTTCGCCAGGATCAGCTCCTTGACGCGGCCGGCGTCGGCCTGGCCGCGGGTGGCCTTCATAACGCCGCCCACGATCGCGCCGATCGCCTGGAGTTTGCCGGCGCGGATCTTATCCGCGACGTCGGGCTGCGCGGCGAGTGCGGCGTCGATGGCTTCCAGCAGGGGGCCGTCGTCGGAAACGACGGCGAGGCCGCGCTTCGCCACGATCTCCGCCGGGGTGCCTTCGCCGGCGAGCACGCCGTCCAGGACCTCGGTGGCCATCTTGTTGTTGATCTTGCCGTCCTCCACCAGCTGGTTCAGCTCCACGATGGTGGCGGGTGCGACGCCGAGCTGGCCGGGATCGACGTCGGCGTTCTTGGCACGGCCGACGATCTCGCCCATCCACCACTTACGGGCCACGGAGGCCGACGCGCCGGCGGCGATGGTTTCCTCGATCTCATCCATAACGCCGGCGTTGACGACGTCGCGGAATTCCAGGTCCGAGTAGCCCCAGTCGGCCTGCAGGCGCTTGCGGCGGGCCGCCGGCGGCTCGGGCAGGGTGGCGCGGAGCTCCTCCACCCATTCGCGGGACGCAACGATCGGAACCAGGTCCGGCTCCGGGAAGTAGCGGTAGTCATCGGCGTCCGACTTGGGACGGCCCGAGGTGGTGGTGCGCGTGTCCTCGTGCCAGTGGCGCGTTTCCTGGATGACCGGGTTGCCGGCGTCCAGGACGGCTGCGTGCCGCTGGATCTCGTAGCGGACGGCATGTTCGACGGCGCGCAGCGAGTTGACGTTCTTCGTTTCGGAGCGGATGCCGAAGCGTTCGCGGCCGTGCGGGCGCAGCGACACGTTCGCGTCGCAGCGCACGTTGCCGCGTTCCATTTTGGCGTCCGAGACACCAAGGTTCTTGACAATCTCCCGGACGGCCGCCACGTAGGCCTTAGCCAGTTCCGGGGCGCGGGATCCTGCGCCCTCGATGGGCTTGGTGACAATCTCCACCAGCGGAACGCCGGAGCGGTTGTAGTCCACCAGCGAGAAGTCTGCACCCTGGATGCGGCCCGCGGACCCGCCCATGTGGGTCAGCTTGCCGGCGTCCTCTTCCATGTGGGCGCGCTCGATCTCCACACGAAAGATGGTCCCGTCCGAGAGTTCGATGTCCAGGTACCCGTCGTAAGCGATCGGGTCCTCGTACTGTGACGTCTGGAAGTTTTTGGGAGTGTCCGGGTAGAAGTACTGCTTCCGGGCGAACGTGCAGGATTCGGCGATTTTGCAGTTCAGGGCAAGGCCGATCTTGATCGAGGACTCGATCGCGATCCTGTTCACCACCGGCAGCACGCCGGGCATGCCCAGGTCCACCTCGTTGACGTTGGTGTTCGGCTCGTCGCCGAAGACGTTGGGCGCGGAGGAGAACATCTTGGTCTTGGTGTTGAGTTCCACGTGGACCTCGAACCCCAGGACGGGATCGTACTTCTCCATGGCCTCTTCGAAGCTCAGGGTTGCGTCAGTGCTCATTATTTTGCCTCCTTGGCTTCGACAAGGGTCTCGAGAGGCTCGACCACCGAGGTTTCTGCGAGGGCAGGCGCACGGTCCAGGAGCGGGCCGCCCCACTGTGCCTCAAGCAGGGATTCCAGGACAGCACCCACGCGGTAGAGCCGGGCATCCTCGCGTGCCGGAGCCAGCAGCTGGATGCCCACGGGAAGGCCGTCCTCGTCAGCCAGGCCGCCGGGCAGGGTCAGCCCGGGCACGCCTGCCAGGTTGGCGGGGATGGTGGCGACGTCGTTGAGGTACATCGCCAGCGGGTCATTCAGTTTCTCGCCGAGCTTGAACGCCGTGGTGGGCGCCGTGGGCGAGATCAGGACGTCGGCCTGCGCGAACGCGGCCTCGAAGTCACGCTGGACCAGGGTGCGCACCTTTTGGGCCGAGCCGTAGTAGGCGTCGTAGTAGCCGGCGCTCAGGGCATAGGTGCCAAGGATGATGCGGCGCTTGACCTCGTCCCCGAAACCGGCGGCGCGGGTGGCAGCCATAACGCGTTCGATCGTCATGGGTCCGTCCTCGGGCAGGACGCGCAGGCCGTAGCGGACGCCGTCGAACTTTGCCAGGTTGGAGGAAGCCTCCGACGGCATGATCAGGTAATAGGCACCGAGCGCGTACTGGAAGTTGGGGCAGGACACCTCAACGATTTCCGCACCGGCCTGCTTGAGCAGCTCCAGGGCTTCGTTGAAGCGGTTCTCGACGCCGGCCTGGTAGCCCTCGCCGTGGAGTTCCTTGATGATGCCGATCCGCATGCCTTCGACGTTGCCCACTCGGGCAGCGGCGACGAGGTCTTCCAGGGGGTCGGGCAGGGACGTGGAGTCAAAGGGATCATGCCCGCCGATGACCTGGTGCAGCAGCGCCGAGTCCAGGACGGTGCGGGAAACCGGGCCGATCTGGTCCAGCGAGGAAGCCATGGCGATGGCACCGTAACGGGAAACACCGCCGTAGGTGGGCTTGACTCCCACGGTGCCGGTGACGGCGCCCGGCTGGCGGATGGATCCGCCGGTGTCCGTGCCAAGGGCCAGCGGCGCCTCGAAAGCAGCAACGGCCGCAGCCGAACCGCCGCCGGAACCGCCCGGGATCCGGTCCAGGTCCCACGGGTTGCGGGTGGGGCCGTACGCGGAGTGCTCGGTGGAGGAACCCATGGCGAATTCGTCCAGGTTGGTTTTGCCCAGGATAGGCATTTTGGCGGCGCGGAGGCGCTTGACTACCGTGGCGTCGTAGGGGCTGTGCCAGCCCTCGAGGATCTTGGAGCCTGCCGTGGTGGGCTGGCCGATGGTGACGATGAGGTCCTTGACCGCGATCGGCACGCCGGCGAGTACGTGCAGTTCCTCGGCCGCGGCACCGCCGGCGGCACGGATGGCGTCTACCTCCGCGGCGACGGCGAGCGCTTCCTCGGTGTTGACGTGCAGGAACGCGTTCACGCCGCGTTCACCGCCGTCGACAGCTGCGATCCGGTCCAGGTAAGCCTGCGTGACCTCGACGGAGGTGACCTCGCCGGCGGCGAGCATGCCGGCCAGCTGTGCGGCGGACAGGCGGATGAGTACGTTGGTGTCAGTCATGGTTTATGCCTCATCCAGGATTGCCGGGACCTTGAAACGGTTCTCATCGGAATCCGGAGCTCCCGAGAGTGCCTGCTCCGCGGTGAAGGTGTGGCCCACAACGTCCTCGCGGAACACGTTGGTCAGCGGGATCGGGTGGGAGGTTGCCGGGACGTCGTCACCGGCGGCTTCACTCACGGACTTCACTGAATCAACGATGACGGCGAGTTCGCCGGCCATCCTGTCCAGCTCTTCAGCACTCATCTCGATGTGAGCGAGCCGCGCGAGGTGCGCGACGTCGTCACGGTTGATCGCAGCCATGGATCTCCCCTGCAGGTTCGGATTGTTTTCCGAACCAGTCTAGTGGGGAAACGTCGGTGCCCGTCTGACGACCCCCAGCGGGCGTCAGACGGGCACGTCGGTCCCGTGGTCCCGGTCACGAGGACCAGCCACAGGCAGATACAGACTAACCGATACCGATGGCTCCCGTCAGCATTCCCACACCCAGCATGACGAGGGAAACCACCGCGGTGCGCCACAGGACCTTTTTGTGGTGGTCGCCGAGGTCCACCTTGGCCAGCGAAACCAGCAGCAGGATGGCCGGAACCAGCGGGCTCTGCAGGTGGAATGGCTGGCCGGTGATGGACGCACGTGCCATTTCTGCGGCGCTGACTCCGTAGTGGGCCGCAGTCTCGCTGAGCACGGGCAGGACCCCGAAGTAGAAAGCGTCGTTGCTCATAAAGAAGGTCATGGGGATACTGAGGACGCCGGTGATGACGGCCATGAACGGGCCCATGCTGGTGGGGATGATCTGGACCAGCCACGCGGACATGGCCTCGACCATGCCGGTGCCCTTCAGGACGCCGGTGAGGACGGCCGCGGCCATGACCATGCTGACCACGGCCACGATGGACGGTGCGTGGGCGATCAGCTGCTCCCCTTGTTCCTTGACCTTGGGGAAGTTCACCAGCAGTGCAATGGCGGAGCCCACCATGAAGACAAACGGCAGTGGCACGATGTTGGCCACGAGAACCACCATGACGGCGACCGTCAGTCCGAGGTTGAACCAGAACAGCTTGGGGCGCAACGTCTTGCGGTTCGGGTCCAGTGCGGTATCCGCCATGGCGGAATCCCTTTCATCCACCAGCATTTCCGTGCGTTCCAGGACAGCTACTGACGAGCCTTCCGGAGAGTAGCCGCCGACGGCGGGACTTCCGGTTCCGGGGGTAAGTGACCCCTTGCGGCCGGTACCGGCGGAGGAAGCGGCCGTGCCGCCGTCGGAAGTGCCAGCGTCGAACTTTTCAGCGGTACCGGGGACGCCCCAGATTTCCGGTGCGGTGGCGCGGAGGCGGTTGCGTTCCTGCAGGCCCAGCAGCCAGGCGAAGCCGAAGACCACGACAAGGCCGCCGATGAGGGACGGGATCATCGGGACAAAAACGTCGTTGACGTCCAGGTGCAGCGCGGTGGCGGCGCGGGCGGTGGGGCCGCCCCACGGCAGGATGTTCATGGTGCCGTTGGCCAGGCCGGCCACGCAGGTGAGCACTATGGGGCTCATCTTCAGGCGAAGGTAGACCGGCAGCATGGCGGCGGTGGTGAGGATGAATGTGGTGGAGCCGTCGCCGTCCAGGGAGACCGCGGCCGCCAGAATCGCGGTGCCGAGCACTACCTTGGCGGGGTCATTGCCGAGCTTGCGCAGGATGAACTTCACCAGCGGGTCGAACAGCCCGACGTCGATCATCAGTCCGAAGTAGATGATGGCGAACATCAGGAGGGCCGCCGTGGACGTCATGGACTTCATTGACTCCAGGACCATGTCCCCGATACCCAGTCCGGCACCCGCGAACAGGCCAAAAACGGTGGGGACGATGATCAGCGCCAGTACTGGCGTCAACTTCTTCGTCATGATCAGCACCATGAATACCGCGATCATTGCGAATCCAAGTAATACCAGCACGGCCGGCTCCTTCTTGTGGACAACGCCACCGCAGTGTGACGCGTGCTACAGACATTAGGGTGGCGGAGGTCACGGCCGTGCCTTTGCCTCAATTGATTGGCATACTGCTCGTTCCGAGCGTTTTGCTCATTGTGATCAGCGCCTAGGATGGCAGAAGCACTTTGATTTCCAGCGCCCGGGCTGCCCCGCACATACCTGCGCGTACGACGGCGGAAGGAGCCCGGATGCCACGGCTCGCCATGCGCTTCTCCACCCAGACCCTGCTCCTGCAGCTGGGCGTCGTGCTGCTCGTGGTGCTCCTCAGCGGCGCCGTCCACGCCTGGCTGGTGTCCGTGCGGATCGGCAACGAGGCCGAGAACCAGGCCCTGACCCTCGCCCGGACCGTGGCCTCGGATCCGGACATACGCTCCGCCGTCCAGGCCATCAGCAAGGAAGAGGGCACGCCGCCGGCTCCCGTACTGGCCGCCGGGCCCGTGCAGGCCGCCGCAGAGGCCGCCCGCCTCGGCACGGGCGCCTTCTTTGTGGCGATCACCGACGAAACCGGCCTCCGCCTGGCCCATCCGGACCCTGCCCGCCTCGGCGAGCACGTGAGCACTGATCCCTCGGTGGCGCTTTCCGGTCAGGAAGAGACCACGCGGAACACCGGGACCCTCGGCCCGTCAGCAGGTGCCAAGGTGCCCATCTATGCACCCGGGTCCTCCACAACCGTGGTGGGAATTGTCAGCGTTGGCTACTCAATGGAATCGCTGGGCCAAAGCCTGGCCCGCGACATCTTCCCGATCGCCCTCACCGCAGGCGGAGCGCTGCTCACGGGCGTGCTGGCTTCGTTCCTGCTGCGGCGCCGGCTCCAGCGCCTGACACTGGGCCTGGAGCCTGAGGAAATCAGCACGCTGGTGCACGACCAGGTGGCCGTTTTGCAGGGCGTGGACGACGGCGTCATCGGCGTTTCGGCCGACGGCAGGATCAGCGTGTTCAATGCAGCGGCGCAGCGCCTTCTGGAGCAGCCGGACCTTTCCGGGACGCCGTGGGCCGACGCTCCGGTGCCCAGGCAGCTCAGGGCGCTGACCCGGCCGGACGCCGCGGAGGCGGACGCCATCGAGCTGGTGGCCGGCGGCAGTGTCCTGGTGGCCAGCGCGCGCAAGGCCCTGCATCGAAGCGAGGACCTGGGCTGGGTGGTGATGCTCCGGGACCGCACCGAACTCCAGCACGTCACCCGGCAGCTCGACGCCGTGGGCACCATGTCCACGGCCCTGCGCGCCCAGCGCCACGAATTCGCCAACCAGCTGCACACCATCGCCGGCCTGATGAGCATCGGGCAGCACCAGCAGGCCCGCGATTACCTGGCCGGCCTGGCCGCCACGGGGCCGCTGAAGTTCCCGGTGGACCAGGCGGAACTGTTGCAGGACCCGTACCTGCAGGCCTTTGTGGGTGCCAAGGGCGTGGAGGCTGATGAGCGCGGCGTCACGCTGCGGATCGGGCCCGAAACCCTGGTCCGCGGCCAGGTCATCGAGCCGCAGGACGTGACCACCGTCCTGGGCAACCTGATCGACAATGCGGTCAACGCCGCCGTCGCCGGCTCCTCCCCGGACCGCTGGGTGGAGCTGGAGGTGCTGGATGAACCGCACGACGACGGCGGGACGCTGCACATCGTCGTCGCAGATTCCGGCGACGGGCTCGCCGCCGGGACTGATGCGGAAGCGGTCTTCGCCGAGGGATTTACGACCGCCGCTGACCCCGAATTGGTGGCTCCGGCCGCAGCCGGCGGACGGACCAGTGGGGGGCAGGGGCTGGGCCTTGCCCTGGCCCGGAAGCTGGCCCGGCGCCGCGGCGGGGACGTCCGTTTGCTGGAGCCGGGGACACCGGGCGGACCCGGGGCCGTGTTTATGGCTTCCCTGCCACACACAACGGCGGGGACAACTGCGGGGACCACGGATTTAGCTGGAAAGGACAATGATGCCTGAGGATTTCAGGGTGCTGATTGTGGATGACGATTTCCACGTGGCCAAGCTGCACGCCGCCTATGTGGATTCGGTGGCAGGATTCCTGGCGCTGGCGCCGGTGGGGTCGGCGTCCCTGGCCCTGCAGGCGATCCACAGCCTCCGCCCGGACCTGGTGCTGCTGGATGTCTATCTGCCGGACGCATCCGGGCTCGACCTGCTGCAGCAACTCGACGTGGACACCATGATCCTCAGTGCAGCATCGGACGCCGAGTCGCTGCGGAAAGCATTCCGCCGCGGCGCCCTCGGGTACCTGTTGAAGCCCTTTACTGCCGAGTCGCTGTCGCAGCAGCTGCGTTCGTACGCTCGGTACCGCAGGCTGCTGGGCCAGCCCGGGGCCCTGGACCAGGGCTCCGTGGAGCGGGCCAAGCGGGCACTGATCCCCGGTGACGTGGCGCCGTCGGCCAAGCCCCGCTCGGCCACCGAGGCCGCGGTGCTGGAATCGCTGGTTGCCGGCGAGCAGTATTCGGCGGTGGAAGTGGCCACCCGGGTGGGGGTTTCCCGGGCCACGGCGCAAAGGTACCTGTCCTCGCTGGCCGACGACGGCGCCGTCGACATCCAACTGCGCTACGGGACCACCGGACGGCCGGAACACCGCTACAGCCTCCCGGTCAGCTAACACACACTCGACAGGAGCGCGCCATTGCAAAGCGTCCGAACGCGGGACAGGCATCCGGAAGCGTGCGTCTAAGGGGGCCCACGCCGCCAGGGTTCCCTGTCCGAGCTCGCGAGGAGAGGGTGGCGGTGGGGAGGAACGAGCGAGCACGCGGAGGATGTCTGTCCCGCACAGCGGGCGGATGGGCTAGCTGGCGCTCTTCTGGGCCACGAGCTCGATTTCGACAAGCATTTTCGGGTCAAGGAACGGCAGGACGTGCACCAGGGCCAGCGTGGGGCGGATCTCGCCGAAGACTTCGCCGTGGGCGCGGCCGGCCTCTTCCCATTTGCTGATGTCCGTCAGGTACAGCTTGGACTGGACCACGTCTTCGAAGCTGAATCCGGCATCGGCCAGGACCACGCCGAGCTTCTGCAGGATGTACTGGGTCTGCGTGTAGAAGTCCTCGCCCACAATGCCCTCCTCGCCGCTGGCGGCCGTGGCGGAAATGTAGAGCGTGTTGTCCACCCGGACAGCGCGGGAGTAGCCAAGGGTCTGCTCCCAGACGGAGCCGGTGCCGAATGTTTTGCGCATGGTGGGCCTTTCAGTGCCGAAAATGAGTCGGCACCACTTTAGGTTGGCTGGACGTCCAGCCGGTAAACCAGCAGTTTTATGTCGGTGCCCGGAATCACCCAGTCACGTTCTGGGGCACGCTTGAAGCCGGTCTTCCGGTAGAGGCCATGGGCGCTCTCCCAGGTCCCCCCGGTGGTGAGGGCCACGCCGGTAATGCCCTCCAGCGATTTCGCATGGTCAATGATGGCTTCCACCATGGCCTTGCCCGCGCCGCTGCGCTGCACCGCCGGATCCACCACCAGCATCCGGAACTCCAGCTCATCCGGGAGGGCGATATCGGCGAACGGTTCACCTGCCAGCGCCAGGGTCACGGAACCCAACACCTGGCGGTCACGTTCGGCAACCCAGATGGTGGCCTTCGCTGCGCGGGCGGCAACATCCTGGATCTGCTGCATGTAGGGATGGTCCGCGCTGTCGAAGTAGCCTGCTGCCAGGTACGAGTCCACGGTGATTCTGGCGATGGCCTTGAAGTCTGCCTCAACGGCCGGTCGGATGGTTATTTGCGAGTGCACCTGACAATGCTAGTGGCGCAGCGGCGTCACAGTGGAAACTTGCCGGACAGCTCCAACGTCCCGGCGCAGGTCCAGGCGGCGAGCCTGTCTGCATCGGCGGGTCCGCCGTCCAGCGGACTGGCCAGCCGGGGACGCCGGACCCAGCAACCGGCTTCCTCGGCAATCAGCGCACCGGCAGAGAAGTCGTGTTCGTTGAGCCCGCGTTCGCCGTAGGCGTCGTGGGTCCCGTCAGCCACCATGCAGAGGTCCAGCGCTGCGGAGCCCAGCCGCCGGACGTCGGCGAAGCCGTCCATCAGGCTGCCCAGGAGTTCAGCTTGTTCGGTGCGGATGGCGGGGTCGTAACTGAAGCCGGTGGCGAGGATCTGCCCGGCGCGGTCAGGTGCCGGGCCCTGAAGCCGGGTCACCCGGCCGCCTTCCTCCAGCCACGCACCCTGGCCGCGGGCCGCGTAGTAGACACGGCCCAGCGCGGGGGCGTTGACGACGCCGGCCAGCCAGACGCCGTCGGAATCCGCCACTGCCACCGAGGTGGCGTAGTAGACGATGTTCCGGATGAAGTTGGTGGTGCCGTCCAGCGGGTCGATGGACCAGCGGTAGCCGCTGGGGGCAGCGGGCCGGGTGGTGCCGTGTTCCTCCCCCGTGATGGTGTCCTGCGGCCGGGCAGCCGTGATGGCATCCCGAACCGCGTTCTCCGCGGCGACATCAAAGGCCGTGACCCAGTCGCCTGCGTCGCCTTTGTTGCTGATGTCCAGGGCCTCGCCATTGCGGGACGCCAGCACGGCGGCGCCGGCGGCGGCCGCTTGCCTGGCGACCGCAAGGAGTTCGGTGGTGAGGTCCGGATGGCTCATTCGGCGGCCTTTTCTGGTTCTGTGGACGCAACTTCGGAAGCTGGAACCGGGCCGTTCGCAAGGAGCTCACGGAAGCCGTCCTCGTCCAGGACGGAGATTCCGAGCTGCTCGGCTTTGTCGAGTTTGGTGCCTGCGTTTTCGCCGGCGATGACGTAGCTGGTGTTTTTCGAGACTGAACCGGCCGCTTTGCCGCCCCGCAGAAGGATTGCTTCCTTTGCCTCGTCCCGGCTGAAGTTCGGCAGGGAGCCGGTAACCACAATGGTCAGCCCTTCCAAGGTCCGCGGCATGGAGTGGTCGCGCTCGTCCTCCATGCGGACCCCGGCCGCGGCCCAGCGGTCAATGATTTCCACGTGCCAGTCCTCGGCGAACCATTCCTTCAGCGCAGCCGCGATGGTTGGGCCCACCCCGTCAACATGGGCGAGCTCTTCTTCGGAGGCGTTCCGGATGCCGTCCATGGTGCCGAACGCCGTGGCCAGGGCGCGTGAGGCGCGGGGACCAACGTGCCGGATGGACAAGGCAACGAGCACCCTCCACAGCGGCTGGGTCCTGGCTTTGGTCAGTTCGTCGAAGAGCTTGTTCGTGGTTGCCGTGGGCTTGGACGGCGTCTTGGCGGTGGCTCGAGTCCAGAAGTACGGGACCAGGTCCCACGCACCCGTGCCCGCGCCCTTGACGCGCTTCTCCCGCCAGACCTTCACATCTGCCAGTTTGTTCCGCAGCTCCTCCAGTCCGGAATCCGCAGCCAGTTCAAACAGTGCGGACTCACTGGTCAGGATGCCGTCGCCGGCCGGTTCCACGCTTCCACCGTTGGTGGCTGGATCCGCACCCGGTCCGGAGGTCAGCGCGATGGCTGCCTCCCAGCCCAGGGCCTCGATATCGAATCCGCCGCGACCGGCCAGATGGAAGACGCGCTCCCGAAGCTGCGCCGGGCAGGAGCGGGCGTTGGGACAGCGGATGTCCACGTCCCCTTCCTTGGCCGGAGCCAGCGGTGTGCCGCAGGCAGGGCATTCGGTGGGCATCACGAAGTCCCGCACCGGCGGTTTCTGCTGGTCGCGCAGGGCGAGCACCGGCCCCACAATTTCCGGAATGACATCCCCGGCTTTCCGCAGGACCACGATGTCGCCGATCTTCACACCCTTGGCCTTGACGACGTCCTGGTTGTGCAGCGTGGCCATCTCCACGGTGGACCCGGCCACTTTGACGGGCGTCATGATGCCGAACGGGGTGACACGTCCGGTGCGTCCGACGTTGACTGCAATGTCCAGCAGTTTTGTGTGGACTTCCTCCGGCGGGTACTTGTACGCCACGGCCCACCGCGGCACCCGAGTAGTGTAGCCCAGGGCACGCTGGGTGGCGAGATCGTCCACTTTGACCACAATGCCGTCGATTTCGTGCATGAGGTTGTGCCGTTGCTCGCCATAGCGCTTGATGAAGGCAAGGATCTCGGGCAGGCCCCCCAGGACCTCAAAGTACGGGCTTACAGGAAGTCCCCACTGTTCCAGCACGGCGTAGGTCTGGGACTGGCTCAGGGTTTCCAGCCCTTCGCGCGCACCAATACCGTGGACAAACATCCGCAATGGACGCTTGGCAGTTTCCGCAGGATCCTTCTGCCTGATCGAACCGGCGGCGGCATTCCTGGGGTTGGCCAGCGGCGCCTTGCCGGCTTCGATCAGTGCCTCATTAAATTCCGCAAATGCCTTGGACGGGATAAAGACCTCACCTCGGATTTCAACCTCTGCGGGAAAGCCGGTGCCCGTCAGTTCCGTCGGGATTTCCTTGATCGTCAGGACGTTATGGGTAATGTCTTCACCCGTGGTTCCGTCACCCCTGGTGGCCGCCCGGACCAGTTTCCCGTCGCGGTACAACAGGTTGACGGCGAGACCGTCAATCTTGAGTTCCGTGAGCCACGCGAGCCGGGCGGTGTCCCCCAGCTTGCTGATTCCGGCCTCGGCTTTGGTGATCCAGGCCTCCAGCTCCTCCAGGGAAAAGACGTCCTCGAGGCTGTACATCCGCTGCAGGTGTTCGACGGCAGCGAACGCGGCCGAGACTTCCCCGCCAACCTCCTGCGTGGGCGAGTCATTGGCTACCAGCTCGGGATGCAGTGCCTCGATCTCCTCAAGGCGCCGGAACAATTCGTCGAATTCGGCGTCGGAGACAAGGGGCTCGTCCTCCTGGTAATACGCAAACCGGTACTTCCTGACCAGGTCCGTCAGGTTTTCGTATTCTTCGCGCACTGATCCGGCGGGGACGGCGTCCGGCTCGGTTAGTTCCTCAGTGCTGTTTGCTGTTTCCTCTGCGGGGCCCGGTGCTATGCTCACAGACCTATCTTGCCTTACCGCCCCGACATTGCGCCCAAACGCCCATTGCGCCGCTGTGCCCCGCGGTTAAATGCCGCGGGGGCCCGGACACTGTTCTGTGTCCGGGCCCCGGGTTAAAGCTTCTGCCGTTAGCGTGAAGCCTGGTCCTGCTCGTTGGCGTTCTTGGTGGCCTTCTGGCCGGCATCCTTCAGCGCCTGGATGACCTGGTTCAGCGCCGCGGTGTGCGTGCCCGACCATTCGCCGCGGAAGTGGGTGGCGTCAGGGCCTTCCCAGTTCGTGCTGTCCAGCACGCGGGACAGGTTGGACCGCTGCTGCTCGATCTCGCCGGCACCGGCCTGCAGCTTGCTGCCAAGAGTCCTGAGCTGTTCTACATCTGCGCCCCAAATAGCCATCAGTTTCTCCTCGTTGTCTTGGATCATCCAGATCGGCATCCCCAGTGGCCCCCGGTTCATCCGGAAGATCCATTACCTAGAACCTATCCCGGCCCCAAAACACTGTCGATGGGCACCGCTACCCAAGCACCACTCCCCATGGGCACGAACCCCCATGTAGGTAGCAGCAACTGTCGTTATGCGGGCCCATAACGACAGTTACTGCTACCTAGTTGGGAAGGTCGGGGCTGGAGAATACGGTGCAGATTGGGTCAGGGGTCAGTGCGAGGCGAGGCGGTTCCGGCTCCACCAGGCGAAGGCCAGGCCAGCGACTCCCACCAGCAGCACGCCCCCCATGATGGCCAGCAGCCCGGGGCCGCCGAAGAGGCCGGAGCCGTCGTTCCGGGAAACAGCGGCGGCCTGCGTGGGCTTGGCCGATTTGGTGATGGGTTTGGTCCAGCTCGATTCCGTGGATGGAGTTGCGGACGACGACGACGGGCTGGGGATGGTAGTGCTGGGCGCGGCCGACGGCGTCTCCTCAGCCGGCGAAACGCTCGGTTCCGGGGCGAGGGTGGGAAGCGGGGCCGGCGCTACGGGCGCGGGCGGCGGTGCCGGGGGCGCGATCACCGGGGCCGACGACGACGGCGGAGCCGGCGATGGCGTCGGAGTGTCCGTCGGCCCAGGCTTCTGATTGCCCGGCTCACAATTAATGATGCACAACCCCGGTGCCGGTTCGCCGTCTTCTGCCTGCACGGGGGCCGCCGCAGAAAGGCCAACCAGGAGCGCCAGCACCGCTGCCACCGCAGCAGCTGAAACGTTGCGGAGCACGGATGAGGATCGGATCATGGTTACCTTTTCGACAGCGCGCGGCACCCCTTCCGCAGCGAAACAGTGTTTCCGGTAGTCTCCTACACCGCGCCACGGGCCCGCAAATCCAGTGGATTTACGGGGCCCGTGGAAGGCAACGGCTCAGTCCCTGTTTTCCGGCGGCAGGGCAATCTGCAGTTTGCGTGCCTTGCCGCGTCCCACGATGTAGCCGCGGCCGGGTATGAACTCCGGGCTGACCCGGCCCAGCGACGTGTTGAGCAGGCTGTCCCCTTCGATGTCGCCCGGGTTGATGAGCAGGCCCCGGCGTCCGGATTTGAAGGGCTGGGCCAGGGACCAGGCGGAGGACCATGTTGACGTTTCCGATTCCCCGATGACCCACTGGTCGGCTTTGATGGAGGCCGTCACGAGCTGCGAAACGCCCGATTCCGCAACGGTATCCGTGAACTCGGTCAGGCCTTCGATGAAGATGGCCAGCTTCCCCGGGTTCCCGGAGGAGTGCTCCGTGAGGTCCTCGATGATGTCAGACAGGTCATCGGCACCCACCACCGAACGGTTCCAGAGTGGCAGCGACGCTACTGCGGACCGGCGCGAGCCGATGTACACCAGCTCCGTGTCCGGATTGGACCGGCGCAGCGCGTACGCCAGGGTCACCAGCGCCACCGTCCTGCCCGCCCCTGGCGGACCCGCCAGCAGCAGCGGTCCCTGGGCCATGATCTCGGCCGGCTGCAGAGTTTCGTCGTCGACGCCGATAACGGGAAGGTCCGGGCTGCCGGCAGGCAGTACATCCAGATCCACCTGTTCGGGAAGCCGCTGGATTTTCGGTGCCGATTCCAGCCCCTGGCGCAGCATCGCCTGGCTGAGCCTGTGAACTTCGCGGGCCTGCAGCGCCAGGTTGGAGTTGCCGCCCAGGACGGCCAGCTGGACCTCGTAGCCGCCCAGCATGCCGCGGCCCGGCGGTGAGGAGCTGGTGAGGACATCCTTGGCCACGTCCATGGACATGTAGTCGTCCTCGGAAGTGAGTCTCAGCACCAGCCTGCGCTGGATGGAAGCCAGCAACGACGCCGGTACGGAGTTGGGCCGGTCACCGGTGACCACGAGGTGGATCCCCAGGGGACGGCCGTCCGTGGCCAGCTGCAGGAAGATATCCCAGAGCGCGGACAGGCGGCTGAATTCGTACGTCTCGCGGAACGCCGACATGCCGTCCAGCAGCACGAAGATCCTCTTCTCGTCCGGGCGGTTGGCCAGGGTCCGGTATTCGACGATGGTGGACGCCCTGACCTCGGCGAACCTGGCGGACCTCTCGTCCGCGATATCCCGGAGCAGGCGGAGCAACCGGCCCACGCGTTCGACGTCGTCACCGTTGATGATCTCGCCGACGTGCGGCAGCTCTTCGAGCATCTTCAGTCCGGACGAGCCGCAATCTATCCCGTAGATGTGCACGGGCCCGCCGCGGGGCGTGACGGCGGCGGCAATCGCGATGCCGCGCAGGGCGGCGGACTTTCCGGAGCCGCCCGTGCCGTAGATGGCCATGTTGCCGTCCTGGTCCGGCTCGTAGAACACGGTGGGCTGTTCCTGGCGGGCAGGATCGTCCGCCACGCCCAGCAGCAGCCGTTCGTCCGTCCGGGGGTTCGGGAGCTTGGAGAAGTCATACGTCTTGGCCAGCTCGTCCAGCCATGGTTTGCGCGGCGGCCGGATGGCCAGCGATTCCGCGGCCCTGACGATGTTGGTGGTCATCCTGGCGATGTCGTTGGGCCCGGCCGGAGCTTCCTTGACGGGCTTTTCGGGAGCGGGCGCCTCCCAGCTGGGTCCTGACCCGAAGGCCATTTCCACGATGTCGATCTGCGGACGCTGGGGCTTCTCTGTAGTCCAGCCGCCGGCATATCCGGTCTGGAAGCCCTGGACACGCCCGGGCCCGGTCTTGGCGGCGCCGCGGCCCGGGATGGATGGGTCGAAGTATGCCGCATCCGGCACGCCAAGGATGTCGGTGGCATCATCTTCGTCCGCCATGCGCAGGGCAACCCGGAGGTTGGTGTTGGCGCGCAGGCTGTCCTTGATGACGCCGGCGGGACGCTGCGTGGCCAGGATCAGGTGCAGGCCCAGGGACCGGCCACGGGCGGCAACATCCACCACGCCGTCCACAAATTCGGGGACCTCGGTGGCCAGCGCAGCGAATTCGTCCACCACGATGACGAGGTATGGCGGCGCCTCCGGGTCGGCTTCGCGCTGGAGCCCCAGCAGGTCCTTAGCCTTCTTGCGGTTCAGCAGGTGCTCGCGGTAGTGCAGCTCGGCACGGAGGGATGTCAGGGCACGGCGGACCAGGTGCTGGGAGAGATCCGTGACCAGGCCCACGGTGTGGGGCAGGCTGAGGCAATCGGCAAACGCCGCCCCGCCTTTGTAATCCACAAACAGGAAGCTCACGCGGTCGGGGCTGTAAGCGGCAGCCATGCCCATGACCCAGGACTGCAGGAATTCGGATTTACCGGCGCCCGTGGTGCCGCCGACCAGCGCGTGCGGGCCCTCGTTCTTCAGGTCCAGGTAAAGCGGCTCAATGCCCTTGGAACCCACCAGCGCCCGGAGGGTTCCGTTGTCCTTACGGTTGGGGACCGCGGAGGCGTGGACGGAATTGTTCTCCACCCAGCGCTCCGCCACGGCCTGCGGGTTATCCAGGAAGTCCTTGCCGATCAGGGTGGCGTAGGACACCGCACGCGGCAGGTCGGAGTCGTCGCTGACCGGCTTGCCAACGTCCACCACGGGCGCCAGCATCCGGGCCAGCTGGGCAGCCAGTTCGGCGTCGAGGCTTTCGCAGCTCACGGGGTAGGTGTGCCGTCCCAGCCGCACCTGCCCTGTGGTGGTGCCGTTTTCGCCATCCACCACCATAAAGTCCCGGCAGGCAGCCGGAAGCGCCTGGATGTCGGTGGCCACCCACATCACGTGGACGCCGGAATCCGGCCCGCGCTCGGCGAGGCGGGTCAGCCTGCCCCGGTCCACCGGCGCGTCGTCCTCGACGATGACCAGGAACGCCGGAAGCACCGGAGCCGGGATCTCGTCCTTGGCGGCGTCCACGGATCCCCGGTGTTCCGGGGCGGAGCGCCTGGCCAGGGCTTCCCGTGCGTCGAGCAGGTCCTCGAGCCTCGCCACGAGGGAAGAGCCGCTCGCTGAACCGGCGGCCAGGTGGTCACCGTTGAGGGGGCTGTGGCCGGAGCCCACGTGGGGCAGCCACTGCAGCCAGTCCCAGCGCTGCCGGGACTGCGCCGAGGTAATGGCTGTCACCACGGCCTCCGCGGGCGAGTGCAGCCCCACAAACTGCAGGACCATGCCGCGGGCAACGTCGTCAACCAGTCCCCGGGCGCCCGCCACGCCGAAGGACCCTGCGGCGCGCAGCTGGGAGACCACCGGGACACCCTCGATGTCCCTGAACTGCTTCAGGCAGTCCTGGATCTCGCGCATGAATTCAGCTTCGGTGTCGTTGCTGTTCGGTTCCTCGAACAGGATGCGTGATGTACCGGTGCCGAGCCCGAACCGCAGGCCCAGGAAACCGGTGTGTTCGGGGCGGTGGGTCCACAGCAGCGGACCGAGTTTGTAGATGGAATCCACGGTGTCGCTGACCGACGGCGCTTCCTGCAGGCGGACCGCGCGTTCCACGTGCTGCAGTTCGGTGATGTCCTGCCGGAACGCCGCCATGGACTCCCGGAACTGCTTGAGCTGTTCCTTCTGCTGGCGCCGGGTCTGCATCTTGTGGTCCACGTAGTGACCCACAATGAACAGCGGCATCATCATCATGAACACCACCGACAGGATGTTCCGGGTTACCGCAAACATGATGCCGCCCATCAGCAGCGGCGCCATCAGGATAATGTACGGGAACGGCTGGTGGTCCGGACGTTTGGGTCCGGCAGGGGGCACGCGCTTGGGCGCCTCAAAGCGGGGAACCACCCGCGGGGAGCGGTTGAAATCGACAAGGGGCGACGTCGGCGCTGCCGCCTGGTTGCGGCCCAGCGGCACCACGGTGACGGTGGTCTCCCCCAGTGTCACCGTGTCCGAAGAGTTCAGGGTGGCCCGGGTGACCGGCATGCCGTCCATCAGGAGGCCGTTGGCGGAGTTGGTATCCACGATCTCCACGCTTTCGCCCACGGTGATGCGGGCGTGTCGCTTGGAGGTCAGCGGGTCCGTGAGCCGGATGTCCACGTCCCGGTCCCGGCCGATGTAGCTGGTGCCGGAGGGCAGCGAAAATTCCTGGCCGACGTCGGGCCCGGAAAGGATCCGCAGCGTGGCTGCGGCGGGTCCGCGGTTGGCGCCGGGTGCGTTGAATAGCTCGCTGACCTCGGTCAGGGACACCACGGAGCCCGGGCGCAGGCCCGATTCCAGGAGGTTGTCCGTGCGGGTCAGGACAATGCCGCGCATGCCGCCGCCCACAAAGGCCTCGTCGATGCGGAGCGAAAGGTTGTCCGGTGCCGGCGAGCCTTTCCGGTCGGGGTCGGCGGCCCAAAGCTGGGTGGCGATGTCCGCCACTGTGGCCTGGCCGTCAACGGTGACGGCCAGGTCCTTGGTTTCCGCCGGGTCCCGGCGGAGTGTCAGCCGGATCCTCACCCTTCGTCCACGCCCCTCATCTTTTCCAGTAAGTGCAAATCATCGGGGGTGACCAGGTGGGACGTGACGGCGTGTTCGACGAGCCTCGCGCGCCGGTTGGTGGCCAGTTTCCCACCGCCGCCCCGCAGACCCACCACGCCCACGCGGTCAAGTTTGTCGCAGACGTTATCGAGCTTCCGGTTGAACCGGGTGAGTGCCCAGCCCAGGGTCTTGGCCGCGGCAGCAGAGGACGGGATGGCGCTGAACCCGGTCCCTTCCCGCCGCAGCATGGGTTCGGCCAAGGCCACGATGAGGGCCCTCTGCGAGTCCGTAAAAACCACCGGGCCGATGGTTGTATCGCCGTTGCTGTCATCCTCACGTGATTCCTGACGGAAGGACGGGGTCTTGAGGTGGACGGCGAACTCATACGTGGTGGGCCCGGCGGTGAAAATGACGTTCGTGTGGCTGAACACCAGTGGGATGCGCGCCCCCGGCGAGAGCCAGGCCTGCATCCCGCCGGAACCGTCGGCGACCGTGGCGGACAGCATTCCGCCCACGTTGCTCAGCCACCAGATCCCGTCGTAGCGGGCCACCTGCAGGAACTGGCGGTGAAGGTACGGGTTGTCGTCCACCTCAAGGTCGCCTTCGCGGCCGATGTTGAAGATTTCCTCATCGGACGGTTCGTACCATTCACCACAGAAATCTATTGCTAGATCCCCCATTTTCCGCGCCTCCTCGTCGGGCGGTGCCCGCGTTCACGAACGATTCCGGTCTGCTCTGCCGTCACTTGCGGATGCAGGCGATCGAGTCTTCTTCCAAAGGTGAGAACGCGCCGTCGCTCCTGACGATCATCACCTGGACACAGGTGGGTTCCGTAGGATTCAACGCAACCTGGGCGGTTGGCTCGGCAGTGGACTGGTACTCGCCGTTGCTGCCCAACGCGTAGACCCGCCACTTATAGGCGTCACCCGACTTCGGCTCCGGATTGGTCCACGTGAAGGTTGCCTTGCCGGTGGCGTCCACAGTCCCCGCCAGGTCCGAGACGTCGGGAACTGTCCCGTTGTCCAGGGCATCCGCCGGGGGTTTGCCGACCTGGCCGGTCTCTTGGACCTTCGGTGCCGGAGCGGAGGACGCCAGCACGATTCCGACGATGATGGCGAGAACCAGCAGCGTACCGCCCGCCGCGGCGAGCCACACGTTGCGCTTGCCGTGGTCAGGCGCCGCCTCGGGGGTGTTTTCCGTGACCGCGGCCGGACGGCTGACTGTCGCGTCGATCTCCGGATCGGCCCCCGTTGCCCGGTGGCCGGGCGCCCCGGTCCGGCCGGCCTGCTGGCCGGCCTGTGCAGGAAGGAGCCCGGGGCGCTGGACAGTTGCGTCCGGCGCCGAGCCGTACTCGGCGGCGGGTGCACTGCCGCGGAGCATCGCGGCATGGGCCCACTCGCCTGCGGGGTTGCTGCCGGCCTGGTTGCCGCCGTCCCGCTGGCCGTCCTGGCCGGCAAACAGGTTGCCCGGAACCTGCGGCCGGGATCCTGCCGAGGCTGCAGCGGCCGGGGCGAATCCGCCAGCTGGAAAGCCCGACGGCGGCGCACCGGTTCCGGGGCGTTGCGGCCGGGTGCGTGCCGGGAAAGTAGGGGCGCTGCCGGTCCGCTCCGGATCGATGGCCGCGATACTGCGGACGCGGGTTTCCTCGAAGCCGTCATCCGGGTGGTTTTCTTCCAGTTGCTGCTCTTCGAGGACCTCGAAGGGCGTGACCGAAAGGTTCAGTTCGGCCTGGATCCGCTGCAGCGCGAGGGCAAACGCGTGGGCTGAGGAGTAGCGGGACGCCGCGGACTTGGCCATTGCCGTGGACAGCGCCCGCTCCAGCGACTCCGGAACGTCGGCCCGGCCCAGGCGCGGCAGTGCCGCACTGGTGATCCGCGAGATCAGTTCGCGCTGGGAATTATCAGTGCCGGGCATCACAAAAGGCGACCTGCCGGCCAGCAGCGTGTACAGCGTGGCGCCGAGCGCCCAGACATCCACCATCACGCCGTCCACAGGGCCGTCCGCGAACTGTTCCGGCGGCGACCACGGAATGGACATCCCGGCGTCCTCGTCGGCGTCGCCGCCGAGGGTGCCCGAGATCCCGAAGTCCGTCAGGGCCGGCCGGTTGTAGTCGGTCACGAGGATGTTTGCGGGCTTGATGTCCCGGTGTGCGATGCCGGCCCGGTGGGCGGTTTCGACGGCGGACGCCACCTGGATGCCGACAGCCAGTACCTCATCAACGCTGAAGCGCTGGCGGCGGTACCGGACGTCCAGGCTGGGCCTGGAGCAGTACTCCATGGCCAGGTAGGAGTGACCTGCCTCGGTCACCTCGGCCTCGAAGATGGTGACAATGTACGGGTGGGAGGACAGCTGTGCCATCAGGTTGGCCTCGGACTCGAACCTGCGCCGGGCGCCCTCGGTCTTCAGGTCCGACAAAAGGACCTTGACCGCCACCTTCCGGCGCGGCCGGTCCTGTTCGTAGAGGTAGACGTCTGAAAACCCGCCGGAGCCGAGCAGGCTGATATATGTAAACCCCGGAATAGGCGGCGGCGGTGCAACCGGCCGTTTGGAACTCAAAGAATCTCCTCAAAACGCAATGAGATGTCGTCACCCAGTTCGGCGATGTCGCCGTCGAGCAGGATGGCCATCTCGTTCTGGGCCAGGCGGCGGGGCGGCTGGCCCTCGCGGACCAGCACGGTACCGTTCGTGGCCTTGAGATCGCAGAGCATCACGTGCCAGCCTTCCAGCCTCACTTCGACGTGCGAGCGCGAGATGTCGCCGCTGGGGCTGGCCACCTGGACGAGCCGCGGCATAACCCCACCCTGGACCCGGGAAACGGACGGCTGACGCCCAATGACCAGCGACTGGTCAAGGTCAACCAGTGCACCCGTCGAGACCCGCATCCGGCCCAGCCGTGGCCGGGCCACCTGGACGGCGTCGGAGGGCAGCGGCGAGCCGCAGGCAGCGCACTGCGCATGGGTGGGCGGGTTGGCGTGTCCCCGGTCGCAGACCCGGGCCAGCACCAGGGGGCCGGACACGGAATCCGGTTCGGAATCCGGTTCGGGAATCGGGGCGGGATGCGCGGCCATGCCGGCGAGGTCGCTCTTCATGATCGTGTGGCCGTCGTGGTCACCATCGAGGGAGTCCGGGTCTGGTGCCGGTTCTCCTGCGTGGACTTCTGCCGGCACGTCCGCCGCGGGCTGATTCAGCAAGGGCAGACTCGCCGGGGACAGGTTCGACGGGGGTTGATCCAACGGCGGCAGATTCAACGAAGTCAGATTCGACGACGGCGCGGCTTGGGGAGCGGGTGCGTTCCCGCCTGTCCGCCACGGGACCGAGTCGATGAGTCCGACGATCATCCGGGCTGACGTTGCGGCTGAAGGCGGTGTGGGAGCCATGCTGGCCGCCGCGTCCGGCTGCCCTGAAGCGTCCGCCTCTGCCGCATCGACCGGTGCCGGAGCAGCGTCGACAGGTGCCGCAGGGGCACTGTGATCTTCTTCGGGTTCGTCGCGGACGGCTGCGTCCTCGATGCGGCGGACCACCGTCCTTTCCCAGAGGTGGTCGTAGCTGCCGGTCATTTCGTGGGCCGGGACCTGATCAGGATGAGCGGTGGGCTCCGGGTCCGGCTTGTGTCCCGGCTCTGCATGGGGCTCCGGCGCTTCAGCCGCAAAGTTGGAGTCATCGTCCATAACCCCCACCACCGTTTCGGCGGAGACCTCCCGGGCATGTTCCGGCTCCGGTTCGCGTTCAGACGCCGGTTCAACTTCCGGCTCCGGTTCAGTTTCAGGGACGGGTTCAGCGTCCACTACCGGGAAGACGGCGCCGATAAGGGTGGGTGCCTCGACCTCAGCGGGCGTGGCAGAAGGGGACGCCACCTCGTCCACCGGCGTCCCGGTGAGCGACACTGTCAGCGACTCCAGCAGGACAACGCCTTCGCTGAGCGGCAACATGGGTCCGGGCTGGCTGTCTCCGGCGACCGTCAGGCGGTACCACTCGGGTGTGTCCAGGCGGCGTTCCGTCCAGGTGGTGACGTCCCGTCCGTTCAGGTCCACGGGGCCGCCGGGCAGCTGCACGATCAGGTCCAGGTCGCCGCGGAGGAAGATCCGGAGCGCGTCACCGGAATCCACAATCCCGAACGACGGTATCTGCGCCAAGGAAACGCCGAAGCTGCTCGTGACGGCGTGGAGCACCTCGTGGACTTCCGGAGCATCCGCCAGCAGATCCCACAGGGACTGGACCAGGGCGGGCGGGGTCCCGGGCCCCAGGAGGACCACAGTGTTGGCCCGGACAACGCCGAGCCAGGTGCCCGCGGTGTACGTTGCGGTGGGCATGTCAGCGTTCCCCTCTTTCGTCGTCCTGGCCGGCCGGCCGGCTGGCGTCAACAATCCGCGCCCGGGGCAGGGTGTCCTCCTCTGCCGCATCAGCGGCGCGGCGGGGGGCTGTGGTGGCCAGGCCGCCGTCGTTCATCACGTTCCTGGCGTCCACCACAATGACGGTGACGTTGTCCCTTCCGCCATTGCGGAGCGCGGCCTGGATCAGGGCATCCACGGCGTCCTGCGGGTGGCCCACGGTGCTCAGGATCCGGAACATGTGCTCATCCGTCAGCTCGCCATTGAGCCCGTCCGAACAGACCATGATCCGGTCGCCTTCTTCAACAGGCAGGAGCCAGTAATCGGCTTCGGTCTCGTCCCCGGTGCCCAGCGCCCTCGTAACCACGTGGCGGCGGGGATGAACGGTGGCCTGCTCAGGCGTGATTTCACCGGCATCCACGAGTTCCTGGACCTCCGAATGGTCCACACTGACCTGCTCGAAGTGCCCCTGGCTCAGCCGGTACGTGCGGGAATCCCCGATGTTCATAACCAGCCAGTACGGCATGCCCATCTGTTCCACCACAACGGCTCCGGTGAGCGTGGTCCCGGCGCGGGCACCGGTCACCTCCCGGATGGAACTGTCGGCGCGGAGCAGGTATTGCTGGAGCACCGCTGCCGTGACGCTGCGCTCCCCGGTAGCCAGCTGTGGCATGGCAGCGAGGGCGCGGACACACATGCCGCTGGCAATCTCGCCGGCTTCATGTCCGCCCATGCCGTCCGCCACGGCGAAGACCGGATCGGAGGCAATGAACGAATCCTCGTTCAATTCCCGGCGCAGCCCGCGGTCCGTGCCGTAGCCGTAACTCAGGCTGAGGCCGGTTCCGTGGTCTGCGTCGGCTGAGTCACTGGCGGGCTGGGAGTTCATGCCTGTCCTAGGTGGAAGGAACGGTCACCAAAGTGGACTGTGGATCCCGGGCTGACAAAAGCGGGCACACCCGGCTGCAGCGGCGTGCGCCTGCCGTCCGGCGTGGTGACGGCGCTGCCGTTGGTGGAATACCGGTCCGTCACCCAAATGCCGGCGCCGTCGGTCAGCAGGTGGAGGTGCGTCTTGGAGATCGAGCGGCCGGGATCATTGACCGCCAGCAGCTGGGCCTGCTGCTCCCCTGCCTGGCCCAGGGGGTTCCTGCCCAGCAGAACGTTGCGGTCGAGCTGGAAGTCCCGGCCATCGTCGAGCTTTATCCGCAGCACGGCGACGGGCGCCGCATACGTTGCGCCGCCGCGCATCTGGGTGCGGTCGAGGTCGTCGTCGGGGTGGGACTGGGCGTGCGGCGCGGGAACCGCCGGGGCTGCGGCCTGCGCGTGCGGCGCCTGAAAAGGAGCGGACGACGGCGGCGCGTACGGCTGGGGTGCGAACGACGGCGGCCCGGATGTCGGCTGAGCCGCGTATGGCTGCGGAGCGTAAGGCTGCACGGACGCTGGCGGTTGGGCGGGCAGCTGCTGGACCGCGGGCTGCTGGGCTGCGGGCTGCCACGGCTGTACCGGTGGCTGGGTCACAGGCGCCTGGGCGTTCACTACCGGTGCCTTCGCGGCCCCCGCCACTGGCGAGGCGACCTGCTGGACAGGCGGGAGGTCCAGGGGCGCGAAACTGTATGGGCCCTGGATGCCGCCGGACGTGATGGGGTTGCGGCCGTCCTTGACGTCGAACACCAGTGTTTTGGCCGCGGAGTCATGCCAGCCGCGGAGCCTGCCATTGCGGTCCCAGGTGTTGGAAACCACCACCAGCACGGCCCACACCGCGCCGATCAAAAGCAGCGGGCCAAGGATGAAGACGGCCACATCGAACCATTTGAAAATGACGATGGCCACGGCGGCCAGGAGCGTCAGGATGATGCCCGCGCCGGTGATGAGGCCGCGCAGGAACACTCCTCCGGCGCCGGCAGCATAACCATCCTTGTCGGCGCTGCGGATGCCCATGACATGGTTGCCGAGGGTCTTCCCGGAGCGGCCTTCCATGCCCAGCAGGACCACCAGATAGACCAGTGTCAGCCCCAGGCCGATGCCGCCGAACAGCACCAGCGAACCGGTGTCATAGATGATGAAGCCGCCGCTTAGCGTGCGGGTGATTCCCGCGAACCCGATGGCGAAAGTCACCACCAGGACCGCGACGGGGGCCAGCCAGTCGAGCACTGCTGCGCCGAGCCGTTTCCCCGCCGTGGCCGGAACAAGCTCAAGATTGGCTGCCATTCCCGTTCCTCCCCCTGGAGCCGTTTGTACTACCGGGATAGTACCGGGATTCTGGCTGGCGTGCGCCGCCGCACGCTCCATCACGGCCCGCTGCGCATGGTCCACGTTGCGTCCGCTGCGCGCCGCCCTGTTGGGCAGCGGCGCACCGCATGCCGTACAGAACGTGGCGCCGCCCCGGATCAGTTGCTGGCACCGCTGGCAGCGCTCGGCCTCGTTCATCATGATTCAGTGGGGTTCTTCCTGCCAGGGTTCCGCAGAACGGTGGACTCATCAGGCTCGGAAGCCGCCGCCGCCGTCCCGGGTCCGCTTTCCTGAACTGCCGGATTCGGGGTTTCGGCAGCGTCCGGGCCGGTCTCCACCCTACCGGTGGCGGACCGCCATCCTGTGGAACCCTGGCCGGACGGACGCACCAGCGGACCCAACCCCAGCTTGGCGCCACGCAGCTTGAGGGCGTTGCGGCCATCAGCCAGCAGCGACCGGGGCGAGAAGCGGGCCTGCTGGCGGCGCCAGAACCCTACAGTCCCGGTCATCTCCTTCAGCGAGCCGTCCACGATGGTCCAGTATTCCCGGACCTCCTCCTCGCTGGGCTGGCCGGCGCCGAAGATGGATGCATCCGCACGGTGCGCCAGCATGGTGGTGGTCTGCCCCGTTGCCGGGAACGAATCAGCGAGCACCACTGCGCTTTCGCGCCGGGTTGCACGTGTGTCCATGCCGGCGCCCATGTCCGTAGCGAGGCTCACCACCTCGTTCCAACCGCCTCCCACACGCTGGGCCGGGTGCCCCTCCGTTAGGCGGGCCTTCCGGCGTCGTGATTTCAGGAGCGCGATCAGCAGCAGCGGCAGCGCCAGGATGGACAGCGGGATCAGGGCAATGCCGAGGGCCCCGAGCAGGGCACCCCAGAAGAGCCACGGATTGTTTTTCTTCTCATCGGCGTCCAGGGCGTCCGGCGAGGAGTCCGGCGGCAGGTCAGCCGGTTCCTGCGGCGGGGGCGGCGGCTGCAGCACCTGCGGCTTGGGTTTGGACTTGTTTTCGGGGTCCGGCGGGATAGGGACATTGTCCTTGGGCGGCGTGGGGTCGAAGCTGACCCAGCCCACCCGGTCGAACGCCACTTCAACCCAGGCGTGGACGTCCTTGCCCGTCATCTTTACCTCGCCGGCACCGTTCTCCGGGCTGGTCGGATCGGGATAGAAGCCCATGACCACGCGTGACGGGATGCCCAGGTGGCGGAGCATCAGCGACATGGACACGGCGTACTGCTCGTCATCGCCGAGCATCTGCTTGGCGGTCAGGAGGTTCCTGATCCGCGACGAGCTGTGGCCGGACACGCTGGGCAGCTGGCCGTCAGCCACCAGGCCGTTGCTGAAGGCGCCCGTCTTTTGGAAATGCGCCTCAATCTGGCGGACCCGGTCAATGGGGGTCGGCGCATCGGCTGAGAGGTCGTTGGCCTGTGACCCCACCACCGGCGGGACCTCGACGGCGTCGGGCAGCGTAATCTTCGCGAAGTCGTACTGCGTCAGCTGGCCGTGTTCGAGCTTCACGGGATCGGACACCTGGACGCTGTAGGAATCGCCTTTGGACAGGCCCTGCGTGGTCACAGCAGTGTCGGTGCCGGCATTGAAGTACAGGCCCGACGCCGCGGCGGAGGCGCTCTGGTCAAAGCTCAGGCCGGTGGTCTTCCGGCCGCCCGGGACAAAGTAGCCCTGGTAGTCCTCGATGGTGATGTCGATGGAGTAGTCGTTCGAGGGGACGATGCCCGAGGTATCGGCCAGGGTGTTGATGGATTCGGTGTCCCCCACCTTGCTGAAGCTGCCGGAGCCGTTGGGGTCCATGTTGTAGTTGGTGCCGTTGAAGGCATCCAGAGCCCCCAGCCGGACGCGGCCGTCCCGGGGCAGTCCTTTGACCACGAACAGGGTGTCGTCCTTCTTGTCCTTGACGAACGTCCGGAAGCTTGCCAGCGGCGTGACGTAGTCCTTGGGATCGAACGGTGGGACCACCACGTTGCGCAGGACCTTGCGGTCACCGCTGGCCGTGACCAGGGGCGCCGCCACCGCGGTAATGGCGACGCTTGCGGCGATCACGGCAGCTGCGGTGCCCAGCCGGCGAAGCTTGGCCCGCTGGGCTGTGGCGGCATCGGTCTGCGGACGGTTGACGGACACTTTGCGGGTGTCGCTGCGCCGTAGCGCGTCGCGGCTGAAGGTGGCCCAGGCGATCGCTATGACGGTAAGCCCGATGCCGCGTTCCACTGTGAGGAAGGCAGCGTTGGTGCTGAAGGCTATGCCCGTGACGAAAAGCACCAGCACGGGAAGCAGCGGCCAGTACGGGCTTTTCAGCCGCCAGGTGAGGATGCCGGCAACCAATGCGGTGAGCAGCGAACTCAGGAACGGGACGATCAGGACACCGCCGGCAGAGCCTACCGGAACGCCCACCGTGAGCATGTCCTTCCAGGCGAACACAACGCCCAGGAGCAGGGTCCGCAACGAGTCAAGGCTGGGGACAAAACCGGCAATCGCTGCATCCGGGACTGCGAGGAGCGTGCCGAACACCAGGTACGCGCCCAGCGCGAGGGCTGTGGTGATCAGCAAGCCCAGGCGCAGGTGCGCGTTGGCGGCGGCGATGCCGAGGCCCAGGAGGACGCCACCGAAGCCCGAGACCAGGTAGTAGGGGTCGCCGCCGAAGCTGAGGCTGAAGCCCAGCAGGCCCAACCCCAGCAGGACGGTGAGGGCGCCGGCGTCGAGCACAAAGTGCCAGACCGGCTGGCCGTCGGCGAACGATGATTCGTACTGCCGCTGCTGCGGGCGTGGCCGGAGGCCCGGTGCGGAGCTCATGCGGCCGCCTTTCTAAGGACGATGGCGAGGTCAGCGAGGTCGCCGAGCGTCAGCACTGTCAGGTCCGCGATGTTGGCGCGGCCGGGTGCAGCACCGATTTGGAGGCGCACGGCCAGGCTCCTGACACCGAGCGGCACGGAGGCCGCGGCCGAACGGAGCTGGGAGGGTGTCAAGTTGCTGCCCACCACAAAAAAGACCACCGACGCGTTGGGAACGGTGTCGGCCAGTGTGCGGGCGAGGTCGACGGCGGTCCGGCGCATGGGTGCCCCGGCGATCCGTGTCATGTCGTCCAGCAGGTTCCGTCCGGTTTCGCAGCGCAGCGGCCCCTTCTGCGTCAGGACGTCCAGCTCGCGCTGCTCGCGGATGGCCTGCCGGCCGATCGAGGCAGCCGCGGAGATGGCCATTTCGAATTCCTGCTCTGACGCGTACTCGTCTGTGTTGATGGACAGCGAGATGGCCAGGTGGGCGCGCCGGGTCTCCTCGAACTGGCGCACCATCAGCTTGTTGGTCCGTGCGGTGGTCTTCCAGTGGATGTGCCGCCGGTCATCGCCCGGGACGTAGTCACGCAGGGCATGGAAGGACACGTCCGCGCTGGACAGGTCCGTGGTGGGCATTCCCTCGAGGTCGCGGATGAATCCCGCCGCGGAACCGGCCAGGGCCACCGTCTTCGGGTGCACAAACAGGTCCTCGGGTTCGGTCCACAGCACCTGGCGGCGCAGCAGGTGCAACGGGTCGGCGCGGACCGAGCGGACCGGGCCCACCACGATCACGGCGCGGCGCGCCGTTGGAATGGTGAACAGGTCCTCGTGCACCTGCGCGGGCTTCATCCTGGGCAGGTGGAAGACGGCGGTGGCGTTACCCACCGGCAGTTCCAGGGCGGCCGGCAGCAGGGGCCGGGCCGAGGTGTTGGAGACGGCGATGCTTCCCACCGCACTGTCCCCCACCGCCACCCGGGTCCGGGCAAGGTCCAGGATCACGCCGTAGGAGGACCGGCCCAGGATGAACCCGATGGCGATCAGGAAAAGCACAAATGCGGCGATGGCCGCGGCTTTGGCCTCTTGCCAGCCGAAGGCCTGGCCGGCAGTCCACAGCAGGATGGAGGCGGCCAGAACCGACCAGCCCAGGACACTGACCACCGAAAGGACAGGCCATACGTAGCGCAGCCACAGGCCGCGGACCTTCTTCCACGAGGGTGTGAGCGCGAGGGCGGCGGTGCTGGTGGCCTCGGCCCAGACGGACGAGGGATGCAGCCTGGTGGGTCTGCCGTCCCGGTGGAAGGGTTGCCGGAGACGTTCAGCAAGCCGGGTCAACGGAGTGCTGCTGGACATAAATGTGCCTTTGTTCGCGCTGGTCAGTGGTGGTCTGGAGCTCCGTCGGAGCGTCAGACGGCGGCGCGCTGCTGCGGTGCCGCGATGTCGGACAGCACCCGGGCCAGGACGGCCTCGGGGGTGGCGCCGGAGAACTCGGCCTCCGGGTCCATCACAAACCGGTGCGTCCACACAACGGCGGCCAGTTCCTTGATGTCGTCCGGCAGGACGAAGTTGCGTCCCTGCCCCGCGGCCCAGACCTTGGCGGCGCGGACCATGGCGATGGCGCCACGCACGGAAACGCCCAGCCGGGTCTCAGGCGCGCTGCGGGTCTCCTCACAGAGCCGGGAAATGTATTCGAGGACAGCCGTGTCCACGTGCACCGTGGCAGCGAGATCGGCCATGTCCGCCACGGCCTGGGTGGTAATAACTGCGGAGATCTCTTTCGAGCGGTCCTTCAGGTTGGAGCCACCGAGCAGCTTGACCGTGGAGGCGTGGTCCGGATAGCCGATGGAGGTCTTGATCAGGAAGCGGTCCAGCTGCGCCTCAGGCAGGCGGTACGTACCGGCCTGCTCGATCGGGTTCTGTGTGGCCATCACCATAAACGGCCGGCCGGCCTCGTAGGTGACGCCATCGACGGTGACCCGGGATTCCTCCATGACCTCCAGCAGTGCCGACTGCGTCTTCGGCGAAGCACGGTTGATCTCATCGGCCAGGACGATGTTGTTGAAGATGGGTCCCTTGTGGAACTCGAACTTCTGCGTTTTCTGGTCGTAGATGGTCACGCCTGTGACGTCCGAGGGCAGGAGGTCGGGGGTGAACTGGATGCGGTTGTTGGACCCCTGGACGGTTGCGGCCATTGCCCGGGCCAGCATGGTCTTACCGGTGCCGGGGGCGTCCTCGAACAGCACATGGCCCTCCGCCAGCATCGCGGTGAAGGTGAGCCGGATGACGTGGTCCTTACCGAGGACCGCCTGCCCCACGTTGGCAACGAGCTTGTCGAAAGTGCCTGCAAACCATTCGGCCTGCTCGGTGGTCATGGTCATGAAGTAAGTCCTTTTCTTGTGGTGCTGGTCTGTTGAAGCTGGAGTAGGCGGGCTGTGTGGACTGTCAGCATCTGCCGACGTCCGCGCCGCTGATATCGATGGTGGCGAGCTTGACGTACCAGCCCGAGTGGGGGCCGCCGTCCATGCGGTACCACTTGTAGTACGACGCCGGGTTGGACGATTCGCTGGAGCCGTAAATGTTCATCCAGCAGGCGCTGTTGATCCAGCCGTCCGACGTGGACACCCAGTTCGCATCGTTGCCGCCGCAATCAGGCGGCGGGGAACTGAACCGGTCCCGAACGCCAGGCATGCCCGGGCAGCTGTTGTTGTCGCCCGGCTTGACGCGAACCTTGGTGACCGGCGGAGTGGGGTCGGCGCCGGACGTGGACGTGACAGGTCCGCCAATAGGACCGTCCACAACAGTCACTGCCTTGACACGCAGCGTGCGGTTGTTGCCCCAACCACCGCCGGGGGCGTCAAAGCTGGTGGCCTTGCCCACGTTCTGCCAGCCGCCACCGTCGATGCTGACCTCATAATGGTTGAGCGGACGGCCGTTGGTGTTGGGGTTGTTCCAGGACCAATGCACCTGGCCATCACCCTTGGGCGAAGTCATGCCGTTCACGTTGGGTGCGTTCGGCGGACCGTAGGGGTTGCCGGTACCGATGGCTTTGGCGTCCCCAGACACGTTGTTCTTGGTGGACGTCGCGATGATGGTGACCGTGATGTCCCGGCCGTTGGTGAGGCCACCGATGGTTCCGCCGCCAACCGGGATGCTTCCGGATTTGCCGTCTGCGTTGTAGGTGTACCGGATTTCCGTGTCTGTTGAGCCGTTGCGCTGAGCCTGGGTGAGCGGTGTAAACGTGACCTTGAGCTGTCCGCTGTTACCGGTATCCGCCACTGTGCCGCTGCTGACCTGGCCGGGTTTGCCGGCGGCCCGGATCTGGGCGGACGGGTTGCTGGTGCCGCTGGTGCCGGCTTTGTTGGTGGCCGAGACGGTGAAGGTGTAGTTCGACTCTGAGTTGTCCACCGTGACGTTCTGGGTGGTACCGGCCGGCACCGGCTGCGTGGCCACCACTGCCCCGCCCCTCAGGGTAGTCAGGGTATAGGAGGAGACCGCGTCACCGTTGTTGTTCGGCGCAGTCCAGCTGACCCGCAACTGGCTTTGGGTTCCCACGGAACCGGCATCGGCTGCAGTAGGCGGAGCCGGGGTGGCAGGTACGCCCGCCGGGACTTCGGCTGCCGAATACGGGCTCCACTCGGACGGATCCTTGGCATCATTGCGGGCCAGGACGCGGACCTTGTAGGAGACGCCGTTCTGGAGGCCCTTCCAGACGTAGCTCACCGCTGCCAGGTTCTGGATCTGGGCGTTCTGTCCCGGCGGGGCCGGGGAGATTTCCAGATCGTAGGACTTGACGGGTGATCCCTTGCTGGCCGGTGCCACCCAGTTCACGGAAAGCTGCTTGTCACCGAACTTCAGGGTCGGCGCCAGCGGCGTATCCGACTTGACGTCCGGGCGGACCTCGGCGGAGGCCGGGGAACGTTCAGATTCGCCGAACTCGTTGGTAGCGGTGACCTCGAAGTGGTACTTCGTGTTGTTGACCAGCCCGGTCAACGTGCAGGTGTTCGCCGGACAGTCCTGCCTGAAGCCCGATTCGCCGTAGACCGTGTAGTTGGTAATGGGCGCACCGCGGTCTGCCGGGGCAGACCAGTTGAGAAGAGCAGTCTTGTCGCCAACGCTCTGCGCCTGCGGAGTAGTCGGTGCCAGAGGCTTGTCCTTGACGGTAAGCCGGATTCGCGCCGTGGCGTTCCGGGAATCGTCTCCTGTCTTGTCTGCCACGGTGTAGGCAACCACCATGGTCCCCGTGAAACCGGACGACGGCGTCACCGTTACCGAGTCCCCGGATACCGTTGCGCCTCCCTGGCCCGTCTCGGTCGATGCAGAAATAATCTTCAAGGCGGTTTCGGGGAAGGGGTTCGCGTCGTTGGCCAGGACCTTCACGGTGACCGGCTTCCCGGCGGCTGCGTTCGGCTCCAAGTCGTCGTTCGCAACTGGTTTGGGCCGGTTGGAGGCCGTGACGGCCAACTGGTAAGTAGCCGTTGCCTCTAGTCCGCGCGAGTCCTTGGCCTTGATCTGGACCGTGCCTGCCGTGCCCGTGCCGCTGGAATCAGCGGCCGAGACCTTCAGGGTCTTGCCGTCGATGCTTGCATTGAAGCCGGACGGCATGCCGCCCACCACTTCGTACTTCATGTTCTCGAGGTCGTCACGGTCCGGATCGGCGGTCAGTTTGCCGAGGTCCAGGGTGGCGCTATCCCCCTTGGGCACCTCAACATTCGCGCCCAGCAAGGTGGGCGGGTTGTTGCGGTTCGGGTCCGGCAGCACCTTCGTGCGGATGCTCAGGGTGGATTTCAGCCCGGCGGGATCGTCAACGGCGGTGCCGTCGGTAACCTCAAAGCTCAGCGAGCCCGGGCCCACGTAGTCAGCGCTTGCAGTGTACTTCAGCGCCGTTCCGTCACCGGAAACCGGGTTGCTGCCATCCGAACCGATGAGCTTGATCCGGTCAGTCTGCGTCAACCGCGGCGAGCGGCCTTCCCGGACTTTCACCCATTCCTTGAGGTCAACGTTCACGGATTGCCCGGCAATGACCTCAATAACCTCGTCTTTAGCGAGGGTGGGAACCTGCTGTCCCAGACCCGGCGCCCAGATGATGGCTGTGGACTTCTGGCCGTCAACGTCTTCGACGGTGTACGGGATCAGCTGCGGTTGTTCGGTCAGGTCTACGAGCATGGTGCCGTCAGCCCCCGGGCGTGCAGTGAGGGACTCGGTGCCCAGCTTAAGGTTCTCGCCGACGCCGTCGGGGTCTTCATCGTTCTTGAGGACCGGCACGTCCACGGCAGTCTTGCCCATCGCCTGGGCCGAGGTGACCCGGTCGTCGCGGGCAATGGGTGCCTTCAGCGGAACCTCGTTGTCCACCACCACGCGGATCGTGGCTTGGGCGGTGGCGTCGCGGTCGTCGGCGATCGCGTACCGGACGTTGACCGTCCCGGCAGCGCCGGGAGCGGTCAGGATGATGCGGCCGCTGGTCCTGCTGACGGTGGCTTGGAGGGCGTCATCTGCCTCGATGCCGTCTGTGAGGATGCGGATGATGTCGCCGTCGGGATCAGTGTCGTTGCCGGTGGCGTCGACGGCGATCTGCCGTCCCGGCCGGACCTTGACCTCATCATCGACGGGGGTGGGGTTCTGGTTGGTCTCACCCCGCGGGGCGATGCCCACCGTCACGGTTCCGGTGTTGACGGCGCCCTGGCGGTCCACCACCTTGTAGCGGAACGTATCGGTCCCGGCGCCGTCGCCGGCCGCGGTGAAGTCGATGAAGTTGCTGCCCACGGTGGCGGTACCCATGGCCGGGGTGCTGTCGATCCCGGTCAGCTGCACGGAGTCGCCGTCCGGATCGATGCCGTCCAGCGGAACCGGGATACGAACCGACCCGGCAGCCACCACACGGGCAGTCAGGTTTCGCGGCTGCGGCCGGGAGTTCTCGGCCCCCTCCAGCGGAAGGATGTGGATGGTGACGGCGGCGGCGCTCTTCTGCCCCTGCGGGTCCACCGCGTTGTAGATGGCCCGTACCGTCTTGGGCTGAGATCCTGCAATGAACCGCAGCGTGTTTTCCGAGACGAAGCTCTTGCCGTCCAGTTCGTCCACCCCCTGCGGCAGGACCGGATCAACGGTCAGTTGCTGGCCTTGTGGGTGGGTGTCGTTGTCCAGCACAGGGATGGTGACGACGTCGTTGACCCGGACGTTCACTTCGTCCGGTTTAGGCTGGGGTGCTTCGACGACGGCGGGAGCCGGGACGGGGACCACGGAGACGCTGCCGGTGGCTGACTTCTTGCCGTTGGACATGGTGTATTCAAAAAGGAACGGGTCCTTCGTGCCCAGGACATCGGTGATGCGCAGGACACTGTGGTCAATTACGCTGACCGAAGCCGTGGTGTTGTCCGGGAGTTTCACGGACTGCAGCACCAGCACGCCGCCGGAAGGATCCGAATCATTGGCCAGCGGGTCCAGCAGCACGCTGCCTCCGGTGGGCATAAGCGCAACGTCATGCACGGCCACAGGGTCACCGGCGTCCTTGCCGGACTCCACGTCAACACGGATCAGGCCCTGGCTGCTCTGCGGGCCGTTGCTCGCGATGTAGGTCAGGTAGACGGGACCGGGAGTGGTGCTGCGAAAGGTGAAGGTACCGCCGTCGGTGACGGGGCCCAGTTCGGCAGGACCATTGGCCTCCACCTGCGCCAGGCGGAGGGCACCGCCGTTGGGATCGACGTCGTTCTTAAGAGGCGCGATGACCAGGTCCAGGCCCACCACGGCCGTGACGTGATCGGCGTTGACCACCGGCGCCAGCGCACCCGGCGGCTGGACGTTCACCACAACTTTCCCGGTGACTGTTGCCCGGCCGTCCCAGATGGTGACTTCCACGTTTTTCTTGCCGGCAGTGGCTCCGGAGTCCTGGAACGTCAGCAGTCCGTCTCGGCGGACTTTGACCTGGTCCTGGTCGTTGTCTGCCTTGGCTTCAAGCAGGACCAGGTCGTCGCCGTCGGGATCCAACCAGTCGGTGAGGATGTTCTGGCTAACAGTTTTGCCCTGTTCCACCAGCATGGTGGTGGAGTCTCCGCCGCGCTTGAAGACAGGCGCCTTATTTTCATCCGGTCCCACCACGTTGAGGCTGACCTGTCCCCCGGCTGAAAGTCCCCGGCCGTCGGCGGCGTTGTAACTGAACGTCTCGGCGCCGGGCCTGGCGTCCACGGGAACGGAGATCTGGAACGCGGTGCCGCCGTAGATGTTTTCCAGCGTTCCGGCTTTCGGACCGGAATCGCCGACGGCGGCGGTCAGGACGTCGCCGTCGGGATCCGAATCGTTGTCCAGGACGCTGAGGATGGTGGTCCGCCCCGGACGAACGCCCAGAGTGTCCGGTTTTGTTTCCGGCGGCCGGTTGGGTTTGGTGCGGTCCGGCAGGACGTTGATGGTGTTGTTGTCCGCCGATTCCTGGTCCTGCTCATCGGATTCGTTCTTGGGAGGAACAACGTCGTCCCAGTTGTTCACCAGCTGCATGTTCTGGTTCACCAGCCACACGTTCCCCGAATTCACATCGTTCAGGACCACCAGGTCCCGGTTCACGCGGAAAACGTACGACGGCGACGCACTCGCCTTAGGCACATCCACGTTTTTATCATCAGCATCATTGACACAGTCCCGGACATACTTGTTCGCCCCGGACCACGCCGCATGCACACACCCGGCCAGCTGCACCGGAGCCGCCGGCACACCCTCACCATCAAAGGTGACCGTCTTCGCCGTGGAACCGTCCAGCGGCTGCTTCAACAACGCCTTCTGCGTCGAAACCGCCACAAAATCACTCGCCGGACCGCCCTGCTGCAGCTTCGCATCCCGCGCATTATCCAACTGCAGCCGCTTACCTCCCGGCAGGAACAACTTCCCCGCAGCAGCATCCAACACCACCGGCTTATCCCCCACCACCGTGATCTGCAGATCACCGGCACCCTTCAACTCACCCCACGTACTCGAATCGCTGGACACCACTTCGCCGTCCGCGTCCACCGCCGTGACAGTCACCGCGCCCGACTTCGGATCGGCACTGTAGATCCGGTCATCGGTACCGACTGCGGAGACCAGGCCTTCGGAACCAACCATCACAGGCTCGGACGCTTCCTGGTCAAAACCATTAACGGTGGACGGCGACACCGCCCAGACCTTGCCCGACGCGGCGTCGGTCACTGAGATGACGCTGGCACCGAAGCTCACTTCCGCCGAACCCGGCAGCTGCTTGTCCCCGCCCAGGCGCATGTTCGCAGGAGAAACCTGGTTCAACGTCGAACCCGTCTCATCATCCACAAACACGTCCCCGGCGCTTTGGAGAATATCGAAGGTAGTACTCGCCGGCGTCACCGCCCCATCCAAAACCCGCGACGGATAATTCAACCGCCCCACCGCATTCTTGGACTTGCTGACTACCCACACACCGCCGTCGTTCAACTCCACCTCAGTGGTCTTGAACCCCGGATAGATGATGGCACCAGCCACCAGGACACCCACGGCAGCGGCAAGAGCCGCGCCCCCAACGCCACGCGAACGCAGGATTCCCCGTCGGGTCCAGGCGGCTCCCCTTGCTGCACGCGGATTTGAGGCACGCGGACTTGTGGCGCGCGCCGTTCGGCGAAGTTTCATGGCCGGTTTCTCCCCCAGGTAAGACTCCGGCCGGGCCGATATACGGTCCGCTGCAGCCGGGCACAACCGACTATAGCGGTATCCACCATCAAGTGGATAAATACGTGGAGGCGGTCAGCCGCTAGTCGAGGACCAGGCCTTTTCCTTGTCCGCGCGCCAGGAGCACGGGATGGATTTCGCCGAACCCACGGACATTTTCCGCGGGCTGCGGAACGAGAACGAAGCGCTTGTCCTGGTCCAGCGCGGACGCGGTCATGGAGTCGATCAGGACCGTTCCCGGATCCGCCAAGGTGGTGAGCCGGGCGGCGAGGTTGACCGTGGGGCCGTAGATGTCCCCCAGCCGGGACAGGATCCTGCCCCAAACCATGGCCACCCGTGCCTCCGGCAGGATCTCGTCTTCGGTAAACGCCTGTGCCAACGCCAGCGAGATCTCGGCTCCGGCAGCCGGCGTTTCGGCAATGTACAGGACTTCGTCGCCTACTGTCTTGACCAGCCGCCCGCCGCCAACGGAAATGATCTCGGCGCATTTGTTTTCAAAGCGCTGGACTAGCCGGGCGAGGGTCTTTTCGTTCATCCGGCGGGAGAGGCTCGTATAGGAAACCAGGTCAGCAAACCCGACGGCGCGGGCCAGCGGCAGGGGGGCATCGTCTTCATCGCCGTCGCGGCCTTCTTCGCTGGCCTGCAGACCAGCCTCGGCGCGCACGGCCAGGCGTTGAACGCCGGCATTGAGTTGCCGGCGCCACGAATAGACCAACATCTCCTCAAGGGCGTCCAGCAAGGAGGGCAGTTCCCTCACCAGACGCTTACGGGCCACAGCGTCCGTAACGCCCTGCTCGTGGACCATATCCTCCACCATGGCCTCGATCTGCCAGACCACCATGCGGTCAGTCATCTGTCCGATGGACCGGGTCACGGAGATGGCGGCCTCTTCGGTCAGCACCCCGGTGCGGACCAGGTCAACCACGGTGGACAGTGCAGCCTGATCACGTTCGGTGAAGGCCACATCTTCGTCGCCAAAGTTCGGGAAGCCAAGGGCACGCCACAGCTTCCGGGCCGAAAGGAGGGACAGTCCTGCCCCGGCGGCCACCTCACGGCGCCGCAGCTTCCGTTCGCCGCCCAGCAGCCGTGTCTCCAAGGCTTTGGCAGCCACGCGTTCAGGAGACAGTGTGCCTGTTGCCGGGTGGGCAGTTTCGGGCACGGCGGGAGCCGGCAGGTCCGCGTCTTCCCGCTGGTCCTCATCGTTCATCGTCTCCACCTTCTCTCAACTCCCACGGCAACGCTTCGTCTGTGTAATCCGATATCTCACCAGTCCCCGGGTCCCCGCCCGCAGGCAGTTCGTCAATCGCATCCAGCACGAAGTCCCGGAACCGTACTGCTTCCGGGACGTCCTGGATGCTCACCACACCCTGGTACCCGGTTTCCAAGGATATATTCCCGGAGCGCAATATGCGCTGCAGCACCGACTGGTGGACCGATACGTGGCGGATCGACGCGAGATTGACCTGCTCGTCCCGGCGCCGCACCATGCCGTAGCGGGCAACAATCCGCCGGCTCGTGAGGATGTACCGGGTTGTCTGCCACCGCAGCAGCCGAGGCAGGCAATATGCCAACCATATCCACGCAGCGGCCACGACGCATGCAAGGACGATCCACGGTGTCCAGTCAGCGGAAGCCACAGGCACCAACCGGGTTGCCTCGCCCCGGACGGTCCAGGCACTGGCAAAGGCTGCTGCGGCCGGCGCCGCAATGAAGGCTGCGGCCGGGCCGGCCAGTTTCCTCGGCTGCGGGCGGGTGATCGTGATGACCTGCTCGCCCGGCACGAGGCCTTTACGCATAGCCGCTTTCGGTGCCCTCGCCCGGCGGGGTCCACGGGCGCAAGTGGACCACATCGCCGGCGGTGACCACATGCTCCCGGCGGTCCTTGTCCACCACCAGGAGTGAGCCGTACTCGTCCAGCCTCGAAGCGTGCCCGATGATCTCGTGGTCACCGGGCAGTTGCGCGCGGACTTGCTTGCCGAGCGTCACCATCACGGACTCCACCCGCTTGTGGAGTGAAGGGCCGCCGGCAATCCCGGCGGTGGGGTCGCCGTCGGCATTGCAAAAACTCCGGTAGAGCACCGTGAAATGGGCAAGGTAGCTCTTGAGCAGCAAGGTCCGATCAACAGTCAGCGGTTCTTCCAGGGCAACCGACGTCGCTGTGGGCACCGGAAGTTCTGACGCGGTCAAAGTCACGTTCAGGCCGGTCCCCAAAATGACCGGAGGAACAGAACCGTCCCCCATGGGCCCCAGCTGGGCCAGGATCCCGGCGATCTTTCGGCCACGGACCAGGACGTCATTGGGCCACTTGAGCTCGGCCGGGATACCCGCGGTCTCACGCAGCGTCTCCCGCAGCGCCAGCGCGCCCAGCAGTGACAGCCACGAATACGTATGGGTGGGCAGCGGCCTGCCCTCCGCGTTGGCGGGCCGCAGGACCAGGGACACCGACACCGAGCTCATCGGAGGCGCTTCCCACCGCCGGTCCAGGCGTCCCCGGGCAGCGGTCTGGTACTCGGCCGTCAGCACTGACAGGTCCGGCCACTCTTTGGGTTCAACAGTCACCGATCGCAGGAGGTCTGCGTTGGTGGAGCCGGTGGAGTCCACCACCACCACCTTGGCGATGCCCGTGGCCGCAAGAAAATCCTGGTCCGCCAAGGCTCCGCGATTCAACGGATTTCCTGGGGTGTGTGAGTCATCCATGGTTGAATCCTATCGACTCAGGCGCCGCCGCTGGCCGTTCCCGCAGCCTCATGACTGGAACCGCGGCTCAGAGGAATATGTCCGGAACCAGCCGATCCTCCGCTGCCCCGAGGCTGTACGGACGGAAGTCGGTGACACCCGCCGCGCGGAGCACCTGTTCGTCCGTGTAAAAGTTGCCACTGGGCGCACCCGCGCTGCCCCCGTGCGCGCCGGTCAGGTTGCCGCCGGTCAGGTTGCTGCCGGTCAGGACGGCGTGGGCTGCGTCTGCCATGATCTGCGGTCCGCGGGCAGCCTGGACGATTTCCTTGCCGCCGGGCATGTTCCGGATGGCCGCGGTATCGATGAGGGTGCACGGCCAGAGAGAGTTGACGTTGACGCCGTCGGCCTTGAGTTCTTCGGCAAGGCCCAGCGTTGTGAGGCTCATCCCGTATTTGGCCATGGTGTATGCCAGGTGCTTGCCTGCCCAGTAGGGGTCCAGATTCAGGGGCGGTGACAGCGTCAGGATGTGTGCGTGGGCAGATTTGCGCAGGGCCGGCAGCGACAGCTTGGACAGCAGGAACGTCCCGCGGACGTTGATGTCCTGCATCAGGTCGTAACGTTTCATGTCCACGTCGTCGGTGGTGGAGAGATCGATCGCGGACGCGTTGTTGAGCACAATGTCGATCCCGCCGAAACGTTCGACGGCGGCCGCCACGGCTCCTGCGACGTCGTCGTCACTGCGCACATCACCCACGATGGCCAGGGCCTGGCCCCCGGCAGCCTCTACCTGCTCGGCGGCGCTGAAGACAGTGCCTGCCAGCTTGGCATGGGGCTGGCCGGTCTTGGCCATCAGGACAATATTGGCACCGTCCTGCGCGGCCCGGGTGGCAATGGCCAACCCGATCCCGCGGCTGCCGCCGGACATCAGAATGGTGCGGCCCCGAAGGGACCCGGTGGCCCGGTACGGCGTTGCGGCAGTGGACCTTGCATCGTTGCTGGAAGTCATGGCTCCACTGTAGCCGAGGTATGTTACTTGCGAGTAACATACCGCTGGCCGCTGGAAAGTGCGGAAAATTGTAGGTTTTCTACAGTCGTCCCACGCAGATGCGTCATTAGACTAGCCAGCAGGGTTCGTCTTTTGTGTGGAATCTACTTAAATCCCGCACCTGACCGACCAGCCACCACAGCACGCAGCACCACATTGTTACAGCACCAATCTGCTACAGAGCCGGAGACACTTGATGAGCCACGATCTGACAACGACAGCGGGAAAGATCGCCGATTTCCGCGACCGCCAGGCCCGTGCAGAGGAACCCTCCGGCCCCGAAGCCATTGAAAAGCAGCACGCCCGCGGCAAGAACACCGCCCGCGAGCGCGTGGACCTCCTGCTGGACGAGGGCTCGTTTGTGGAGCTTGACGCGCTTGCTGTGCACCGCTCCACCGCCTTCGGCATGGAGCAGAAGAAGCCGCTCGGCGACGGGCTGGTCTCTGGCTACGGAACCGTGGACGGGCGTCCCGTTGCCGTCTACAGCCAGGACTTTTCCGTCTACGGCGGATCGTTGAGCCAGGTCAACGGCGAGAAGATCGTCAAGGTCCAGGAATTCGCTTTGCGCAACGGCTGCCCGGTGGTGGGCATCCTCGACGGCGGTGGTGCCCGCATCCAGGAAGGTGTGGCCTCACTGGCCATGTTTGCCGACATCTTCCGCAATAACGTCCACGCGTCCGGCGTTGTCCCGCAGATTTCGCTCATCATGGGACCGTCCGCCGGCGGCGCGGCGTACTCCCCCGCCCTCACGGACTACGTGGTGATGGTGGACAAAACCTCGCACATGTTCATCACGGGACCGGACGTCATCAAGACCGTCACGGGCGAAGACGTGGACATGGAAACCCTCGGCGGCGCCCGCCAGCACAATGCCAACACGGGCACGTCCACCTATCTGGCCTCCGACGAAGCAGATGCCATCGAGTTTGTCCGCGAACTGCTGGACTTCCTGCCGTCCAACAACCTCGCCGAGGCTCCGGTGCTGGAGCACCAGCAGGAGCTGGAGATCAACGACGACGACCTCGCCCTGGACACGCTCGTCCCGGACTCTGCCAACCAGCCGTACGACATGCGCACCGTCATCGAGCAGATCGTTGACGACGCACATTTCCTGGAGATGCAGTCCCTCTATGCCCCCAACGTCATGATCGGCTACGGCCGGGTTGAGGGACACACCGTGGGGATCGTGGCCAACCAGCCGCTGCAGTTCGCCGGCACGCTGGACATTGCAGCCTCGGAAAAGGCCGCCCGCTTCGTCCGGAACTGCGACGCCTTCAACGTCCCCATCATCACCCTGGTGGATGTTCCTGGCTTCCTGCCCGGCAAGGACCAGGAGTTCCAGGGCATCATCCGCCGCGGCGCCAAGCTGCTGTACGCCTACGCCGAAGCCACCGTCCCCAAGCTGACGGTGATCACCCGCAAGGCCTACGGCGGAGCGTACATCGTGATGGGCTCCAAGAAGCTCGGCGCGGACCTGAACCTGGCGTGGCCCACAGCGCAGATCGGCGTGATGGGCGCCCAGGGCGCCGTCAATATCCTCTACCGCCGCGACCTGGCCGCAGTTGCCGAGGCCGGCGGGGACGTTGAGGCCCGGCGGGCCGAGGTCATCCAGCAGTATGAAGAAGAGCTGCTGAACCCCTACCAGGCTGCCCAGCTGGGCTACGTGGACGCGGTCATCGCACCGTCCGATACCCGGGGCCAGATCATCAAGGGCCTCCGCGCCCTCCGCGACAAGCGGGCGAGCCTGCCCACCAAGAAGCACGGGAACATCCCCCTGTGATCCCCAACCGCCCCCTAACCTCGCAAGTCCCCACCGGCTCCCAACCTTCGCAAGCTCAGGGCGGGCCCCTCGCCGGCGTGGCCCCACAGCCAGGGCCTGCGGTCGTGGCCCCAGACAAGCCAGTGGTTGACAACACGCAACCCGTACTCTCTGTGGTCAAAGGGCAACCGTCGGCCGAGGAGCTCGCGGCACTGACCGCCGTCGTGCTTTCCCTGGGCAGCGCGGACGCCACGGCCGCAGGGAAGCCCACCGCCCGTGACTGGGTGCGCCGCCAGCAGCTGCGGCTCGCCCCGACGCCGGGACCCGGCGCCTGGAGGCGGAGCCGGGGTTAGGCTCGTGGGGTGACTATCGAAGCTGCCCCTGCCGCCCGTCCGCACTCCGCCATCGATGCCGTGGCGGATGACTATACCGACACACTCATCCGCCTGAACCCGTCGCTCGCCACCACGCTGGGCCTGCCGGGGCACGAATCCGAGTACCCGGATTACTCCCCCGCCGGCATCGCCGGCTTTGCAACGGAAGCCCGGAAAGCCCTTGCTGCGCTGGAGGGCCTGACGCCCCGGGACGACGTTGATGCCGTCACCCTGGACGCCATGCGGGAACGGCTGGGCCTCCAGCTGGAAATCCACGAATTGGGCTGGGACGAGGCGGAGCTGAACAACATCGCCTCCCCCGCACAGGACATCCGGGCCATTTTCGACCTGATGCCCACCGAAACCGCTGAGCACTGGGAGCACATCTCCGGCCGCGCCTTGAACGTCCCCGGCGCTCTCCGCGGCTACATCCAATCCCTGCGCCAGGCCCGGGACGCGGGCAAAGTCGCGGCCGAACGCCAGGTATCCATCGTCATCGAGCAGAGCACCAAATATGCCGCCGATGACGGTTTCTTCGCCAAGCTCGCCGCTGGGGCCCGGACTGCCAACGGTCCCCTGCCGGGCGAAACGCAGGAAAGGCTCGACGCCGGTGCTGCCGCAGCGCGCGGTGCCTACCGGGAGTTCGCGGAGTTCCTCCGCACGGACCTGCTGCCTGCCGCCCCGCAGCAGGACGCCGTCGGCCGGGAACGCTACGCACTGGCCTCACGCTCCTTCCTGGGCGCCGCCGTCGACCTCGAAGAGACCTACGCGTGGGCAGTCCAGGAACTGGACACGCTCATCGCCGAGCAGGAAAAAGTCGCGTCCGGCATCAAGGCAGGGGCCAGCATCGCGGAAGCCAAGGACATCCTCAACAATGACCCGGTCCGCCAACTCAAGGGCACGGCGGCCCTCAAAGCGTGGATGCAGGAACTCTCGGACAAGGCAGTTGCCGAGCTTGCCGGGGTGCACTTCGAGATCCCGGACGTGATGAAGAAGCTCGAATGCCTGATCGCACCGACCGACGAGGGTGGCATTTACTACACAGGCCCCTCTGATGATTTCACTCGCCCGGGCAGGATGTGGTGGTCAGTTCCCGCCGGCGAAGACACCTTCACCACGTGGGCCGAAACCACCACCGTCTTCCACGAAGGCGTCCCCGGCCACCACCTGCAGGTGGCCACCGCCACGTACCGGCGGGAGCTGCTCAACAAGTGGCGGCGCAACATCTGCTGGACGTCGGGCCACGGCGAGGGCTGGGCACTGTACGCGGAAAAGCTTATGCAGGAACTCGGCTACCTGGCGGATCCCGGCGACCACATGGGAATGCTGGATATGCAGCGGATGCGGGCGGCCCGCGTGGTGTTCGACATCGGCGTCCACCTGGAACTTGAAATCCCCGAACGCTGGGGCACCGGAACATGGACCCCGGAGGCGGGCTACGACTTCCTTAAGGAGAACCTGCCCATCAGCGAAGGCCAGCTCAAATTCGAGTTCACCCGCTACCTCGGCTGGCCCGGCCAGGCCCCGTCCTACAAAGTGGGACAGCGCCTCTGGGAACAGATCCGGGCCGACCTCGAAACCCGGCCGGGTTTTGACCTCAAGGCCTTCCATACGCGAGCGCTGAACATCGGATCGGTGGGCCTCGATACCCTCCGGCGGGCACTGCTGGATTAGCCAGGTCCGGGGCCCGGAGGGCCCACATCCTCGGCGTGCTGCGCCCCACCGGTTCCCTAGCCTCGCAAGCTCGGCCAGGGAACCCTGCCGGCGTGGGCCCACTTCGTCGCTCTGACGCACGCTGCCGGATGCGTCCCCTCCGGCCCCCTGAGTGCTTGCCCTCCCGTTTCTCTTGGCGAGTGTGCAATTCGCGGCAGTGTTTTCGCAAGACATTGCCGCGAACTGCCATCTCGCGTCATCACGACCTCATCGAACGCGAGACGTTTGCCACATCAGCGCTGGGAATAACTTCACAATTTCCTGGTGTGCCGCCGGATTTGCGGGGATTATGCGCCTTGAGTACCCGGGCAGCGGCGTAACATTTCTCAACATCTGTTCGCCGTGATAAGGAACCCGGGCCTAGCGTGTTCTGGTGAGCACTCAAACCCGCACCCCCGAATCCGCAGGAAAGACCGGCTTCCAGCTGCCCAAGTGGGCTGGCTCGTTCGGTTTCCAGATCATCGCCGCCCTCATCGTGGGCCTGGGACTCGGCCTGCTGGCCAAGTACACGGGCAGCACCAAGGAGGCCCCCAACGGCCTCGGCGCCACGCTGCAGACCATCGGCTCCAGCTACGTTTCGCTGTTGCAGACCGCGGTAGTTCCGCTGATCTTCACCGCCGTGGTGAGCTCGATCTCGAACCTGCGCCAGGTCTCCAACGCCGCCAAGCTGGCCTGGAACACCCTGCTCTGGTTCGCCATCACTTCCCTGATCGCCGTGATGATCGGCATCGGCCTCGGCGTGCTCCTGCAGCCCGGCGCCAACACCGGCATCACCCAGGAGGCCAAGTACGTCGGCAAGTCCGGTGACTGGTGGTCCTTCCTGATCGGGCTGTTCCCCAAGAACTTCCTGGGCCTGGGCGCCAGCTCCACTGTGACTGAAAGCGCCACCGCGGCCACCACGGTCAGCACATCCCTCAGCTTCAATGTGCTCCAGATCCTGGTGGTTGCCATCGCCGTCGGCGTCGCCGCCCTCAAGGTGGGCAAGGCTGCCGAGCCGTTCCTGAACCTCAACGCTTCGGCGCTGGCCGTCATCCAGAAGGTCCTATGGTGGATCATCCGTATCGCCCCGCTGGGCACAGTTGGCCTGATCGGCAACGCCGCTGCCGTCTACGGCTGGGACACCATCGGCGCGCTCGGCAAGTTCACCTTCGCCATATACGTGGGCCTGGCCCTGGTGCTGTTTGTTGTTTACCCGACATTGATCCGTTCGCACGGCCTGTCCGTGAAGCAGTACTTCTCCGGCGTCTGGCCTGCCGTGCAGCTAGCGTTTGTGTCCCGCTCCTCGATCGGAACCCTGCCACTGACCCAGCGCGTCACGGAGCGCAGCCTGGGTGTTCCCCGCGCCTACGCTTCCTTCGCCGTGCCCCTGGGCGCCACCACCAAGATGGACGGCTGCGCCGCGATCTACCCCGCGATCTCAGCCATCTTTGTGGCCCAGTTCTTCGGCGTCCAGCTGGACGCCAGCCACTACCTGCTCATCGCCCTCGTCTCGGTCCTTGGTTCCGCCGCAACGGCCGGTACTACCGGCGCCGTGGTGATGCTCACCCTGACGCTCTCCACGCTGGGACTGCCCCTGGCCGGCGTCGGGCTCCTGCTCGCCGTGGACCCCATCCTGGACATGGGCCGCACCGCGGTTAACGTCGCCGGCCAGGCCCTTGTGCCCACCATCGTGGCCAAGCGCCAGGGCATGCTCGACGAGACGCTCTACAACGCACCCCGCAACGGCACTCCGTTTGTGGACGACGACGCCGACGCCGACTCCTCCGCTGCGGATCCCTCCGCCATCGCGGGAGGTACTGACTCGCCGGAAGCCGGACGCGAACTGGCCGACGCGAAGGCCTGACGCACAGCTCGAACAGCAAATAGGAGAAGTCCCCGGGAAGTGATTCCGGGGACTTCTCCTGTTCTGTGCTGTGTTTCGCTCAGCCCAGCCTTTCGCTAGCGCCCGCCACCTCCAATAACTCCGTTCTGGACAGCCTTGGTCACGGCGTCCGCCTCGGCCTGGGTCAGCTTGCCGTCCGTGACGGCCTGGTCCAGGCGGGTCTTCAGAGCCGCAGCGCGCTCTGCCTGTTCGGCAGTGCGCAGCTCTTCAAACGCCGCCGTGACCTTGGCCTCGTCGATGCCGAGCGTCGCCGCGAGGGACTTCGCGAGTTCAGCCTGCTTCGCGGCAGGGTCCGGCCGGGTTCCTTCAGCCGCTGTTCCGTCGGCCGGCGGAGTAGTGGGCTTGTTGGCGTCACGGTAGGCCTTCAGGGCCTCCGTCACTTTGGCCTCATCCACGCCCAGCTTGGTGGCCAGTTCCGCTGCGTCAACGCCGCGGAAGCCGCCGTGGCCGTGACCGCCTCGCATGCCCTTGCCGTCGCCGGGGGCGGTGCTGGTGCTGCCGTCGGCGGAGGGGCTTGAGCTGGCGCTGGGGGTGGGCGTGGGCGTCGTGGTTGCGGACGCCATGCCGGCGACGCCGATCCCGGCGCCAAGGGCCAGCGCGGTGGCCGTGAGGCCAAGGGCAATTCTCTTTGTGCGTACCATTCTTGTCTCCTGGATCTGCCGTCCGGTGACGGCTGGTCAAGATGCCCCAGACGGGACTCTTTCAGTCTCCGGCGGCAGCCTCAGGCTCAGCTGTCGGGAACCTTTCATCTTCCTGTGAATCAACTTGCGCGGTGTGCAAACTTGCACGTAGTGTAATTTCATGCCCGAACTTCTCTCGCGCCGTGAGCTGAACAAAGCCGCCACGCGCCAGGCCATCACCGATGCCGCTTTGACCCTGCTGCGCGCCCAGGGACCCGGGAATTTCACGGTGGAGGACATTGCCGAATCAGCCGGGATCTCGCGCCGCACCTTCTTCAACTACTTCAGAAGCACCGAGGCTGCGCTGGCCTCCATGACGCACGGGTTTCTGGACAACGCCCTTCAGCAGTTCCGGCAGCGGCCCGCCGACGAACCCATCCTCGAATCCGCGCGCGCGGCCCTGATGCAGCTGGCCGACCCCATGACGGTGGCACCCCTGGCCGAACTCTTCACCCTCACCCAGGACAACGCCGTCCTGTCCCGGTCCGAACTCGAGGCGTGGGACCACTGCACCGAAGAGATCATCAGCGCCGCCCGGGAACGGTTCGCCGGAACCCCGGGCGCCGTCGTCGACGAACTGTACCTGCGCTCCCTCGCCGGTTCCGTCATCTCCTGCGGGAAGGCGGCCATGGACGTGTGGTTCGCCCAATGCGGCGCCGATCTCTCCCCCGCATCGCTCGCTGTCCTGCGGCAACTGCTTATTGACGCCATAGGCCACCTCGGCTCCGGCTTCGGCAGCCCTCTTCCAGCAGCCAGCCACTCCGCGACTCCAACAACTGCCACTACCCACCTCCTCAAAGAACGGCTCTGACATGGCCCTGCTGCTCTACCGCCTCGGCAAGTTCTCCTACCGCCACCGCTGGCTGGTCATTTCGCTCTGGCTCGCGGCGCTGGTGGCCGTGGGCGGCTCCGCCGCCGCCTTCCATGGCACGCTGTCCAACAATTTCCAGATTCCGGGCACTGAGACCCAGCGGATCGCGGACAAGCTGAAGCAGGAACTGCCGGCAGCGTCGGGCGGCTCTGCGACCATCGTCTTTGAAGCCCCGGAAGGCGGCTTTACGGACGGGAGCCGCGCCGCCGTCACGGCTGCCCTGACAAAGCTCGGTGACCTGCCGGACGTCAAGGCCACGGTGGATCCGTTCGCCACGCAGGCCCAGCTGGACCAGGCAGGGCAGGCCATCGCCGACGGCGAGCAGCAGCTTGCCGCGGGCCAGGCCCGCCTGGATGCCTCACGCGCCGAGATCGACGCCGGCGCCGCGCAGCTGAAGGCCGCGGAGCAGCAGCTCGCTGCCAGCGGCGCAACCGCAGCCATGATCGAAGCCCAGCTCGGAGCACAAAAGGCTGCCCTGGCACAGGGTCAGGCGCAGTTCGACGCCGGCACCCAGGAACTGCAGGCCGCCAAGGCCAAGCTGGACCTGGGCAAGCGGCAGGCGGAAGCTTCCGCCGGGATCCGCTTCGTCTCGGCGGACGGCCAGGCAGCCGTGGCACAGGTGCAGTTCAACACCTCCATCAATGCCCTGACCACCGCGGTGCGCCAGGACGTCCAGGACATTGCACATGAAACCTCGTCCGCGGGTGTGACGGCACTGGCCAGCAAGGAAATCACCGAAGACATTTCAGAACTCTTCGGCACCGCCGAAATCATCGGCATCGGGGTGGCGGCCCTGGTCCTGATCCTGATGCTCGGCACGCTCATCGCCGCGGGCCTGCCGCTGCTGATGGCCGTCATCGGCGTTGGCGTCGGGGTGGGCATCGCGTTCGCCCTGTCCGGCGCCTTCGAGATGAGCTCCATCTCCCCCATTCTCGCACTGATGCTGGGTCTCGCCGTGGGCATCGACTACTCCCTGTTCATCGTCAACCGGCACCGGACCCAGCTGCTGGCGGGCATGGACCCCGAGGAATCCGTGGCGCGCGCCACGGGAACCTCGGGCAACGCGGTGCTTTTTGCCGGCCTGACGGTCATTATTGCCCTCGCCGCCCTGGTGGTGCCCGGGCTGCCGTTCCTGAGCGTGATGGGCCTGGCCGCGGCCGGCACCGTCGCGGTGGCCGTCCTGGTGGCGCTCACCCTGACCCCCGCCTTGCTGTCCCTGATCGGCCGCCGCATCATTTCCCGGCGGGCCTGGGCCAAGGCCGATGCCCACAACGCCGAGGCCGGCCACGAGGTTGCCGACCAAGCCAGGGATGAGGAAAAGAGCACCCGGGGCTGGGGCGGCCTGGTCACCCGCCACCCCGTCGTGGCGCTCGTCGCCGGCGTACTCCTGCTTGGGACGCTGGCCCTGCCTGCCGCACAGCTCCAGCTCGCACTGCCCGACGGCGGCTCCGAACCGGTGGACTCCGAGGCCTACCAGGCCTATGACGTCACCGCACGGAGCTTCGGCGAAGGCGTGACCGGCCCCATTGTGGTGGTGGGCGAATTCCCGGCCGGCCTGGACGAAACCCAGGCCCAGAAACTGCAGTATGACGTCGCGGACCTGATCCGGGGCGTGGACAACGTGGTGGCAACAGTGCCGGTGGCACTGAGCGAAGACCGCCGCACCGCCGTATTCCAGGTCATCCCGGAAGAAGGGCCCGCCAAGGCCGGCACGGTGCAGGTGGTGAGCGAACTCCGCGAACGCGGCGCGCAGATCCAGGCCGAAACCGGGGTGACCATCGGGCTAACCGGGCAGACCGCCGGCAACATCGACGTCTCCACCAAACTCGGCGACGCCCTGCCCCCGTACCTGGCGATCGTCGTCGGGCTTTCCCTCATCCTGCTGCTGCTGGTGTTCCGCTCCATTGTGGTTCCCCTCCTGGCAACCGGCGGTTTCCTGCTGTCCCTGGCCGCCGCGTTCGGCCTGGTGGTGGCCGTCTACCAGTGGGGCTGGCTGGGCGGCGTGTTCGACGTCGCCAATCCCGGCGCGGTGCTGAGCTTCCTGCCGATCATCCTGATCGGTGTGCTGTTCGGCCTGGCGATGGACTACCAGGTGTTCATCGCGTCGGGCATGCGCGAGTCCTATATGCATGGCGCCCCGGCCAAGAAGGCCGTACGCATCGGCTTCAGCCATGCCGGTGCCGTGGTGACCGCCGCCGCGATCATCATGGTCAGTGTGTTCGCCGGCTTCATCTTCAGCCATCTGACCATGGTCCGGCCGCTGGGCTTTGCCATGGCGTTCGGTGTGCTGCTGGACGCGTTTGTGGTCCGCATGACCATCGTGCCCGCCGTGATGTACCTCCTCGGCGAAAAGACCTGGTGGCTGCCCAAATGGCTGGACGGGATCCTCCCGGATGTGGACGTGGAGGGCGCGCGGCTGGAACGACGCGAAAACGAGCCGCAGAAGCTGAGCGAGCCAGTCCACTAGGCTGAAACCGTGACCCGCCTGATCCTCGCCTCCCAGTCCCCCGCCCGCACCAAGCTCCTGGCCGACGCCGGCATCCGGCACTCCGTTCTCGTCTCCGACGTGGACGAGGACGCGGTCCAGGCCCGCTACGGCGTCACGGATCCGCACGATACCGCGCTGCTGCTGGCACGCGCCAAGGCCGAGGCGGTGGCCGCGTTGCCGGAAGCAGAGGGCGCGCTGGTCATCGGCTGCGACTCCGTCTTCGAGTTCGACGGCGAGGCGCACGGCAAACCGTACACGGCCGCCGTCGCCCGCGAACGGATGCTGCGGATGAGCGGCAACAGCGGGGTCCTGCACACCGGGCACTGGCTGGTGGACTGCCGCGCGACGGCAGCCGATGACGAGCCGGCTGAGGTAGGCACCGACGCAGCGCCCGACGACGGCGTCACGGCGGCGGGATCCGGCGCCACGCTCGGGGCGGTCGCCTCCGCCGAGGTCCATTTCACGGATATGGATCCGGAAGAGATCGACGCGTACATCGCCACGGGCGAACCGCTTCACTGCGCCGGCTCCTTCACCATCGACGGCCTGGGCGGCGCCTTCATCCGGAAGGTGGACGGGGACCCGCACGCCGTCGTTGGGCTGTCCGTCTCCACGCTGCGCAGTCTCCTGGGGCACGCCAACGTACGCATCACGGACTTGTGGTCCGCCGAATAATTGCGGCGATTTTCCGGCCAGTTGTAGGTTCCCTACAAAGCTGCGCCCGTTTACACGCGGAAACCGCAAGCAATATCGGCGGAACCCACAAAATCGCGCTAGGCTCCCTGAAGGAAAGAAGGAGACGCCTTGTCAGCAAATTTGGAGCAGTCCGCTAGTCCCGTGCAGTCGAACCTCACCAAGGTGCTGATCGCAAACCGAGGCGAAATCGCAGTGCGCATCATCCGCGCGGTACGCGACGAAGGCATTGCCTCAGTGGCTGTCTACGCCGATCCGGACCGCGACGCGCTCCATGTCAGGCTTGCCGACGAGGCTTACTCCCTGGGTGGCAACACCGCTGCGGAGTCCTACCTGGTGATGGACAAGATCATCGACGTTGCCCGCCAGTCCGGTGCCGACGGCATCCATCCCGGTTACGGCTTCCTCGCCGAAAACGCCGAGTTCGCTGCCAAGGTCATCGACGCCGGCATCACCTGGATCGGCCCCTCCCCCGAGGCCATCTCCGCCCTCGGCGACAAGGTGCAGGCCCGGCACATCGCCGAAAAGGTCGGCGCGCCCCAGGTTCCCGGCACCGCCGATCCTGTGGAGTCGGCCGAGGAAATCCTCGAGTTCGTGGACAAGTTCGGCCTGCCCGTGGCCATCAAGGCAGCCTTCGGCGGCGGCGGCCGCGGCATCAAGGTGGCCCGCACCCGCGAAGAAATCCCGGAGCTCTTCGAGTCTGCCGTACGTGAGGCCGTCGCGGCCTTCGGCCGCGGCGAGTGCTTCATCGAACGCTTCCTGGACGCCCCGCGCCACGTCGAAACGCAGTGCCTCGCGGACGCCCACGGCAACGTCGTTGTCATCTCCACGCGTGACTGCTCCCTGCAGCGCCGCAACCAGAAGCTCGTTGAAGAAGCACCGGCCCCGTTCCTCACCGACGAGCAGAACCGCCGCCTGTACGAATCCTCCAAGGCGATCCTGAAGGAAGCCGGATACCAGGGCGCCGGAACCTGCGAGTTCCTGGTGGGCCAGGACGGCACAATCTCCTTCCTTGAGGTCAACACCCGCCTGCAGGTGGAGCACTGCGTCTCCGAAGAGGTCACGGGCATCGACCTGGTCCGCGAACAGTTCCGGCTGGCGCGCGGCGAGGAACTTGGCTACGGCGACCCCGAGGTCCGCGGCCACTCCTTCGAATTCCGCATCACCGGCGAAGATCCGGGCCGCAACTTCATGCCTGCCCCCGGCACCATCACCACCTTGAAGAACCCCACCGGCCCCGGCATCCGGATTGATTCCGGCGTGGAGCAGGGCGATGTCATCAGCGGCAACTTCGACTCGATGCTCTCCAAGCTGATCGTCACCGGAGCCACCCGCGCCCAGGCCCTGCAGCGTTCGCGGCGGGCCCTGGAGGAAATGGTGGTGGAAGGCATCCCCACCGTTATCCCCTTCGACCTCGCCGTTGTTTCGGACCCCGCTTTTGCGCCCGTGGAAGGTCCATTCAGCATCCACACCCGCTGGATTGAAACCGAATTCGTCAACAACATTCCCGCCTGGACGCCGGACGGAACCGCTGAAGCCGGCGGCGACGCCGGTGAACGCCAGCGGGTGGTGGTTGAAGTAGGAGGCAAGCGCCTCGAAGTTGTCCTGCCCGCCTCCCTGGGTTCGATCGGGGCGGGTTCCGCCGCCGGTTCCGGGGCCAAGCCCGGCAAGTCCAAAAAACGCGTCCGTTCGGGCGGTGCGGCTGCGGCCGCCGCCGGCGACGCACTGACCTCCCCCATGCAGGGCACCATCGTCAAGGTTGCCGTGGCCAACGGCGACGTTGTGGCCGAGGGTGACCTGGTGGTGGTTCTCGAAGCAATGAAGATGGAACAGCCCCTGACCGCGCACCGTTCCGGAACCATCACCGGACTCACCGCAGCTGCCGGTGAGACGGTTTCGGCCGGCGCCGTCATCGCCACGATCGAAGACTAGACCCTGCCGGAGGCACCCCATGCTCGCACCCAGTTTTGAAGAAGAAGTACACCGCTACCACCTGGCGGTTCCGGAAATCACCCGCGGGAATCCCGGTGCCGTCAAGGACCTGTATTCCAGGCTCGACGACGTCACGCTGGCCAACCCGTTCGGCGGCATCGCACGTGGCTGGGCCCAGGTGGAGGCCCGGCTGGACCAGGCGTCCCGGCAGTTCCAGGACGGCGAGATGCTCGGGTTCGACACCATCACGTCCTACACGGCACGCGACACGGCCTACCTGGTGGAAACGGAACACTTCCGGGCCCGCCTGGAGAGCGCCGCAGAGCCGGAGGAATTCGCGCTCCGCGTGACCAGCATCTTCCGGCGCGAAGAAGGCTACTGGAAGCTGGTCCACCGCCACGCAGACCCGGCCGCGCAGCCGCAGTCCCGGCGATCCTTCGCGCAGCCTGCCGGCCACTGACTTCACTCAGGTGCCGGGGCTTTGTTCCGGCATGAGTTGCACGCTGACGCCGGACAGTGCTCTGGCGCTGGGGGTGCTCTGGCGCCGGACGGTGCTCTGGCGCTGAGCTGGGGCCAAAGGCACACTTAGCGTGTGAAGCCTTTCCTGCTCCTGGCCTCCCGGGCCGAAGACGCCGCCGCCGAGGACGAGTATGCCGCGTACCTAAGGTATGGCGAGCTGGCGCCGGGCCAGCTCCGCCGCGTCCGGATTGAGGCCGCTCCCCTGCCGCAATTGGACCTGGCCGAATACTCAGGCGTGATTGTGGGCGGCAGTCCCTTCACCTCCAGCGACCCGGCAGAGGAGAAGAGCGAAGTCCAGCACCGTGTGGAGCGTGAGCTAGCCGCGCTGCTGGACCGGATCGTGGCCCAGGACTTTCCCTTCCTTGGCGCCTGCTACGGCGTGGGTACCCTCGGCAGGCACCAGGGCGCCGTGATTGACAGGACCTTCGGCGAACAGTTGGGCGGGGTGGAAATCGAGCTAACGCAGGCAGGGCTCGCAGATCCGCTCCTGCGCGGGATGCCGCGCCGCTTCACCGCCTTCACCGGACACAAGGAGGCCTGCACTAAATTGCCTTCCCACGCCGTGCTGCTGGCATCCTCCCGGGCGTGCCCCGTCCACATGTTCCGGATCAAGCAGAACCTGTACGCCACGCAGTTCCATCCGGAGCTTGACGCGGAGGGCCTGGTCACCAGGATCGACATCTACCGCCACGCCGGGTACTTCCCGCCCGAGTCCGCCGAGGAACTCATGGCGGATGCGCGGCGGTACACGGCCACCGAGCCTATGAAGATCCTGAAGAACTTCGTGGACCGCTACGCCAGCTGAGCCTGCGGACGGGTGGCGAGCGCCGCCGTCGTGCGTTCCTCCCCAGGTGGTACCGCCCGGACACAGCAATGCCCGGCGCGCTCCCCGGAATAGCGGGGAACACACCGGGCAGTTCTGTCAGCAACTGGGCTGGAACGAACGACGACGGAGCGTCAGGCTACGTTGTTCTCGTAGTCCAGGTCGCGGGTTTCCTTGCTCACGAACAGGGCGAACAGCGTCAGCACCGACATCAAAGTGAGGTAGACACCCACCAAGACCGGGCTGCCCTTCGCCATTTCCCAGAGCCAGACGGCGATGAACGGAGCCACCGCAGCGCCCAGGATGCTGGACACGTTGTAGCTGATGGCGGAGCCGGTGTAACGCACGTTGGTGGGGAACAGTTCCGGCAGCAGCGCACCCATAGGACCGAACGTGAGCCCCATCAGCGAGAAACCGATGACCAGCAGGGCCATGGTGCCCACAAAGCCGCCACTGAACAGCGGAACGAACAGCAGGCCGAAGACGAAGATGCCACCGGTGACGGTCAACAGCATCTTGCGGCGGCCGTATTTCTCCGCCAGCGGTCCGGAAACCAGGGTGAAGATGCCGAAGAAGACGACGCCGGCAATCAGCATCCAGAGGAAGTCGTTGCGGGTGAAGCCAAGGCCGGGAACAAACGCCGCAGCGGCGGCCTCGGACATCGGCTTGCCGGCCTTCTCGGCGGCTGCCTTGGCGGCGTCGAGGTTGGAGGCGCGGGTGCCGTAGGTCAGCGTGAACGTGGTCATCAGGTAGAAGAGCACGTACGTGGCGAGCATGATGAACGTGCCCAGGATGAGCTGACGCCAGCTGGTCTTGAAGACCCGGGCCAGGGGCAGCTTGGCCACTTCATTGGATTCGAGCACCTTGGTGAAGGCCGGAGTTTCGATCAGCTTGAGGCGGACGTACAGGCCGATGATCACCATCACGGCGCTGAGCAGGAACGGCACGCGCCAGCCCCAGGCCAGGAAGTCGGCAGGCGTCAGCGCGTAGCTGGCCACCAGGAAGATCACGTTGGCGATGATGAAGCCGATGGGCGCACCCAGCTGCGGGAACGTGCCGTAGATGGCGCGCTTGTTGGCCGGAGCGTTCTCCGTGGCCAGCAGGGCCGCGCCGCTCCATTCGCCGCCAAGGGCCAGGCCCTGGAAGAAGCGCATGACCACCAGCAGTGCCGGGGCCCAGAATTGCCAGCCCGGGACAAGTGCCGTGGGCAGGCAGCCGATGAGGAAGGTGGCAATGCCCATGGTCAGCAGCGAGGCCACCAGGGTGCCCTTGCGGCCGAACTTGTCGCCGAAGTGGCCAAAGACGATGGATCCCAGCGGGCGGGCAACGAAGGCCACACCGAACACAGCGAAACTGCTGAGCAGCTGGGTGGTCTCGTTCTGGTTGGGGAAGAACAGCGACGGGAAGACCAGCACGGCGGCGGTCGCGTAGACGTAGAAATCGTAGAACTCAACGGTGGTGCCGATCAGGCTGGCCACAATCACGCGGCCGCGCGAGTTCACCGCCTTGGGGGATCCAGGCTCCGCGGTGGTTTGGGTAGATGACATATGAACACTTTCCTGAGAACCGGCCGGCCCGGTAAGGTCCGGCGTGCAGTAGTTAGAGTTCAATATTAGTTCCGGCCGTCCAGTCAATGGACAAAAGGTCCGCTATGTGGACCTGTGGCACATGTCTCATTCTTCGGTCCGTTAACTCTCCTCACGCCGCCGGCCGGCTGCCGATAGGCAAATGTCACAGCGCGTTAACAAACCGCGACCGTCCGTGAAACGCGCCTTCTCTACCGTGGAAGAACAACATCCCCCATGAGGAGGTCCACCGTGACTGTTGACCGCAGCGCAAATGCCGGCACCGGCAATTCCGTAGATATAGACACCGACCCGCTGCACGGAGGCGTGACCTCATCCGCCAGCGCGCAACCCTCCACAGGCACAACCGACGCGCCTGCCCTTGAATTCCGTCCCGGCCGCTGGATCGCCAACTGGAACGCCGAGAACAAGGAGCAGTGGGAGTCCGCCGGCCGGGCCATCGCCCGCCGCAACCTGAACTGGTCCATCTTCGCCGAGTTCCTCGGCTTTGTGGTCTGGCAGCTCTGGTCCATCGTGGTGGTCCAGCTCCCGGCAGCCGGCTTCACGTTCACCACCTCGGAAATCTTCTGGCTGATCTCGATGCCCAGCCTGGTAGGCGCCACGCTCCGGATCCCTTACACCTTTATGGTTCCCCGCTTCGGCGGCCGGAACTGGACCATCGTGTCCGCGCTCCTCCTCCTGATTCCCGCCGTCGGCCTGGGACTCTGCGTCTCCAATCCGGAAACCCCGTTCGGTGTCATGCTGTTCGTGGCAGCGCTTGCAGGCTTCGGCGGCGGCAACTTCGCCAGCTCCATGGCCAACATCACATTCTTCTACCCGGCACGGGAGAAGGGCTGGGCCCTCGGCCTGAACGCCGCCGGCGGCAACATGGGTGCTGCCGTCGCACAGCTCGCCGTCCCGATTGCGATCACCCTGCTCGCCGTCGGCAGCGTCAACCTGCCGATGGCAGGCTGGATGTGGATCCCCTTCATCCTGATCGCCGCCTTCGGTGCCTGGAAGTACATGGACAACCTCACCAGCGCCAAGGGTGACGTGGCCGGCTCGGTCGCAGCACTGAAGGAACCGCACCTGTGGATCATGGCGCTGCTGTACATCGGCACCTTCGGTTCGTTCATCGGCTTCGCCGGCGTGTTCCCCAAGCTCATCAAGGACTACTTCCCGGCGTTCTCCTCCATCGGAGTCGGCACCGTGGCACTCTCGCTGGCCTTCCTCGGCCCGCTGGTCGGTTCACTCGCCCGCCCCTACGGCGGACGCATGGCTGACCGCATGGGCGGGGCCCGGATGACTGTCGCAGCGTTTGCCGCCATGGCCGTCATCACCCTGACCATGATCTGGACGCTGCCGCTGAAGAACTTCTGGCTCTTCCTGGTCCTGTTCCTGATGCTCTTCACCGCCAGCGGCTTCGGCAACGGCGCCACTTACCGGATGATCCCCATCATCTTCGCCACCTCCAGCCGGGCAGCGAAGTCCGGTGCCAGCACGGTGCAGACCCAGCGGCTCGCGTCCTCGGCGCTCGGACTCATCTCGGCCATCGGCGCCTATGGCGGCTTCGTGATCCCGCAGGTGCTGAACGCCTCCAACACGGCCAGCGGCTCGTACACCCCGGCCTTCTACGGTTTCGTCGGAGCCTATGTCGTGATGCTGGCCGTCTGCTGGTTCTGCTACATCCGCAACGCCAACCGAAACGCGATGGGACACGTCTAACATGACCAAAAGCGCCGACACGCACTGCCCTTACTGCGCCCTGCAGTGCGCCATGACGCTCACGTCACCAGCGGAACTGACCCCGGCTTCCGAGCCGGGGTCAGTCCCCGTGCCGGCTGGATCCGCGGCGCTGGCCGCTGCGGAAGCCACCCTGAAAGCCCCCCTCCTCGAAGTGAGCGGCCGCGACTTCCCCACCAACCGCGGCGGCCTGTGCCGCAAGGGCTGGACCTCAGCCACGCTCCTCAACCACCCCGGACGGGTCACCGAACCACTGCTCAAGGGGGCCGACGGCGTCCATCGCCCCATCGGCTGGGACCAGGCCCTGGCGCTGGTCACCACCGCTGTGAAGGACACGCAGGCCCGCGACGGTAAGGACGCCGTCGGGGTTTTCGGTGGCGGTGGCCTGACCAACGAAAAGGCCTACATGCTGGGCAAGTTCGCCCGCCTGGCCCTGGGCACCTCACGCATCGACTACAACGGCCGTTTCTGCATGTCCTCCGCCGCGGCCGCCGGGATGCGTGCCTTCGGCCTGGACCGCGGCCTCCCGTTCCCGCTGACAGACCTGGACTCCGCCAGCACCATCATGATGCTCGGCTCCAACGTGGCCGAAACCATGCCGCCGTTTGTGCAGCACCTCCAGGGCGCCCGCGATGCCGGGGGGCTGATCGTGGTGGATCCCCGCCGTTCAGCCACGGCAAACTTCACGGCCGACGGCGGCGGCCTTCACCTCCAGCCCCTGCCGGGCACGGACCTCACCCTCCTGCTGGGCCTCTCGCACGTGATCATCCACGAGGGCCTGGCAGACAAGGACTTCATCGCGGCGCGCACCACCGGCTATGAGGCCGTGGTCCGCAGTGTCAACTCGTTTTGGCCCGAGCGCGTCCAGTCCCTCACCGGTGTCCCGGCGGAGCTCATCCGGGAAACCGCCCGCAGGCTCGCCGACGGCGCGGGCAAGGGCGGCAGTTACATCCTCACCGGCCGCGGCGTGGAACAGCACGTGGACGGCACGGACACGGCCACCGCCGCGATCAACCTCAGCCTCCTGCTGGGCCTGCCCGGCTCACGCCGCAGCGGCTACGGCACCCTCACCGGCCAGGGCAACGGCCAGGGCGGCCGCGAGCACGGCCAGAAGGCCGATCAACTCCCCGGCTACCGCAAGATCACCGACCCCGCCGCGCGAGCCCACATGGCCGGCGTCTGGGGCGTCCCGGAGGAAACCATTCCCGGGCCGGGACTGCCCGCCGTCCAGTTGCTGAAGTCCCTGGGACAGCCCGACGGTGTCCGGTGCCTCTTTGTGCACGCCTCCAACATCGCGGTGGCCTCCCCCGACGCAAACGCCGTCATCGCCGGGCTCCGCAGCCTGGACTTCCTGGTGGTCTGCGACTTCTTTATGTCTGAGACGGCCGCCGAAGCCGACCTCATCCTCCCGGTCCTGCAGTGGGCCGAGGAGGAGGGCACGCTCACCAACCTGGAGGGACGCGTCCTCCGCCGCCGCCGGGCCCTGCAGCCGCCCGCGGGCGCACGGAGCGAACTGTGGATCATGGCCCGGCTCGCCGAAGCGCTCGAAGCCCCGTCCACATACAGCGAAGATCCGGAAACGGTCTTTGAGGAACTGCGCCTGGCCTCGGCCGGCGGGCACGCCGACTACTCCGGCATTGATTACGCCATGCTGGACCGCGGCGAAGCCGCCTACTGGCCCTACCCTGCGGGGAGCACCGGCACGCCCCGGCTCTTCCTTGATACGTTTGCCCACGCCGGCGGCAAGGCGGTCATGACCCCGGTGACGCCCCGCCGTCGTCGTACGCCGGCCGCGCCCCCCGTTGGGGACCCCACAGTCCCGGCCGCGAAAACAATGACCCTCATCACGGGCCGCCTCCTGGAGCACTACCAGTCCGGGGCGCAGACCCGGCGGGTGTCCGAGCTGCTGGCCACCCAGCCCGAGGCGAAAATGCAGATCCACCCCGCGGCCGCGGCCGCCATGGGTATCACCGACGGTGCCTTTGTCTCGGTGGCCAATGAACGCGGCGAGGTGGTCTGCAGGGCAGAACTCAGCACGGCTATCCGTCCCGAGACGGTCTTCCTGCCGTTCCATTTTCCGGAACTTGAAAGCGCCAACCGCCTCACCGAGGCGGCAACGGATCCCATTTCCGGGATGCCCGAATTCAAGTTCAACAAGGTGTGGGTCCGGGCGGTCGCAAAAGGACTTCAGAACAGTGTTCTTCAGACATCGGAGGCCTCATGAGTGAGCAGATTGTCGTTGTTGGTTTCGGTCCGGTGGCTGCCCGCCTGATCGATGAACTGCTGCCCGCGGTCCGCGACGGCCATGTCAGCCTGACCGTGGTGGGCGAAGAGGCCGAGGCCGCGTACAACCGTGTGCTTGTGGCCGATCTGGGCGTTGGACGCACCACTGCCAACGCCCTTGCCCTCTCCGATGCGGCCGCCCTGGCCGCGGACGGTGTGGACGTCCGGCTTGGCGTGCGGGTCCGCCGCGTGGACCGCGCCCGCCAGCAGGTGATCCTCACCGACGGCACCACCGCCCACTATGAGCGGCTGGTCTTCGCCACCGGTTCCCGGCCCGTCATCCCCAACCTGACCGGCATCAACCCGGACCCCGCCTCCCCCGTCCTTCCCGTCGGTGTGACCGCGCTCCGGGACCTCCGCGACGCTGCCGTGCTCAAGCAGGCAGTCGACGGCGGCAAGCGCGTAGTGGTGCTCGGCGGCGGTGTCCTTGGACTCGAAACAGCCCTCGCCGCTGCCGAGGAAGGCGCCACGGTCACGGTGGTGCACAACGGGCCGCACCCGCTGGGACGCAACATCGACCGCGGCGGCGGAGCGGTCCTCGCGGCCAGCCTGCGCCGGTGCGGCGTCCGCATGGCCGGCAACGCCCGGTCCACCGGGGTGGAGCACAACGCGCCCGACGGCGGGTTCTCGGCGCTGCTGCTCAATGACGGTTCGGCGATCGACGGCGACCTACTGGTCCTCTCCTGCGGTGTCCGTCCCCGGACCGAGCTCGCCGAGGGCTGCGGTCTGTCGGTTGGTGCTGGCATCCTGGTGGACCACCGGCTGCGTGCCCACCACGAGCCGCACATCTTCGCGATCGGCGACTGCGCCGAGGTCCGCTGCCCGGACTCCGCCTGCGGTGAATGCCGCAAGGCGAAGGGCCCGTTCGGTCTGGTGGGTCCCGGGTGGCGGCAGGCCGAGTGGCTGGCCGAATACCTGACGCTGCTGGCCACCGGCACACAGGAGGGGGCGGATGCGCTGCAGGAGCTGCCCCAGGAACAGGCCGGCGTGATTGTGCTCAAGGCCCGTGGCATGAACATGGCCGTGGCCGGCGACAACGGTGCCGAGCCGTGGGATGAGGAGGCGCTCACCGCGGGCGCCGTGAACGGCCGGCCGCGGCTGCAGATCGCCCAGTGGGCAGATCCGGAACACGGCCGCTACGTGAAGATGACCACCCGCGGCGGGGTGCTGGAAGGCCTGGTGGCCGTGGGTATGCCGCGGACCGCAGCCGAGCTCGTGGGACTGTTCGAACGCGGCGCGGAACTGCCGGCCGACAGGTCCCTGCTGCTGCGGCTGGACGGTCCGGACCAGCTGGCCGCGTCCGGCCCCGCCGATCCGGAAGGAACCGTGTGCCGCTGTGCTGGTGTCAGCGGCACCAAGATCCAGGGTGCCGTGGCGGATGGCTGCTCCACGGTGGCCGAAGTGTCGAAGGCAACCCGCGCCGGCACCGGCTGCGGCGGCTGCCACCAGGACATCAAGGGGCTCATCGAAAAACACTTCCAGGCGGCTCCCGCCGCCTGAACTAACCGGTGGTTGAGCCCGTCGGAACCCGTTAAGCCGAAGCCTTGGGGATCATGATCCACAGCGCGATGTAGACGAGCTCGCCGATCCCCACCAGGCCAAAGATGACAAACGCCACCCTGACGATGAACTTCGGAATCCCGAAACGGGCTGACAGCGCTGCACACACGCCACCGATAATTTTTCCATTGCGCGGCCGTTCAAGGGCTGAAGTCATGCCGCCACGCTACCCCGATCCGCCAAGGGCGACCAGTGCCCGGGGACGCGGCCTACATGCGGACGTGCAGGCGCCGCGCCGCTTCTGAGATGGACCCACTCAGTGACGGGTACACGGTGAAGGTGCTGGCTACGTCGTCGACGTGCAGCTTCTGGGTGACCGCAAGGGAAATGGCGAAGATCAGCTCGGACGCGTTCGGCCCCACCACAACACCGCCAATCACGGTGCCGGAGCCCTTACGCGCGAAGATCTTGACGAAGCCGTCCTTGTGATTGCGCATTTTGGCGCGGGCGTTGCTCTTGAGCGACAGCTTGACGATATCGCCCTGGTACTTGCCGGACTGGATCTCGGCCTCGGAGACACCCACGTTCGCGATCTCCGGTGAGGTGAAGATGTTGGACGCGACCTGGTGAAGCTTGAGTGGCATAACGCTGTCGCCCAGGAAGTGGGCGATCGCGATCCGGCCCTGCATTGCGGCCACCGAGGCCAACGCCAGGACGCCGGTGCAGTCGCCGGCGGCGTAGATGTTCGGCGCGGTGGTGCGGGAGACGCCGTCGACCTTTACATGGCCGCTCTCGGTGAGGGCCACGCCGGCTTCTTCAAGGCCGATGCCGGCGGTGTTGGGGATGGAGCCCACGCAGACCAGGCAGTGGCTGCCGGTGACTTTCGAACCGTCACCCAGGGTGACCACCACGCCGCCGTCGGTCCGCTCGACGGTTTCAGCGCGTGCGCGGGACAGGACCCGCACGCCGCGGCGCTCGAAGACTTCCTCCAGCACCTCCGCGGCGTCGGTGTCCGAACCGGGCAGCACCCGGTCACGGCTGGAGATCAGGGTGACTTTGGATCCCAGGCCGTTGTAGCCGGAGGCGAACTCGGCACCGGTCACGCCGGACCCCACCACAATCAGTTCCTCGGGTAGCTCGTCGAGGTTGTAGATCTGCGCCCAGTTCAGGATGCGTTCCCCGTCCGGCCGCGCTGTAGGCAGCTCGCGGGGGTGCGCGCCGACGGCCAGCAGAATGGTGTCGGCTTCCATGATTTCCGTGCCGTCCGCGGTCAGGACTTCGATGGTGTGGTTGTCCAGGAGCTTGCCCGAACCCAGCAGGATGCGGATGTTCTGGTGTTCCAGACCGGTGCTGATGTCCTGGGACTGCTGGCGGGCCAGGCCCAGCAGGCGGTCGTTGATGTGCTTGAGATCGGCGCGCATCACGGGCACAAAGTCGCCGCCGTCGACGTCGAACTTCACTCCCAGCTCGCCCGCCTCACCGACGCGGGTCATCAGGTCCGCCGTCGCGATCAGGGTTTTGGAAGGCACAACATCGGTCAGCACCGCGGAGCCGCCCATGCCCGCGCGTTCAATGATGGTGACCTGCGCCCCCAGCGAGGCAGCGACCATGGCGGCTTCGTATCCGCCGGGGCCACCTCCGAGGATTGCGATCCGGGGTGAGCTGAAATCAGGATGCGTAGTCACAATCAACCATTCTCGCGCATCTGCGCAGGGACCACCAATAAAAGAGTGGCCCGTCACGGTGCCGGCCGCGGCCCGGAGCGACTCTGTTGCCACTGTGCACAGCGGCAACAGCACGATAACTTGTACCAGTGAGTAATACAGACTTCCAGAACACGGACCCTTTCGCCGCGGCACGCTCCGCCGCTGACTACATCGCCCAGGAGACCGGAGTGGACAGCCACGACGTCGCCCTCGTCCTGGGCTCAGGCTGGGCCGAAGCCGCCGACCTCATCGGCGAGACCACCGCCACCCTGACCGCTGACACCGTCCCGGGCTTCCATGCCCCGGCGGTCGAAGGACACGTGGGCACCATCCGCTCCGTCCTGACCAAAGAGGGCAAACGCGCGCTGGTCCTGGGCGCACGGACGCACTACTACGAGGGCAAAGGCGTCCGCGCCGTGGTCCACGGCATCCGCACAGCTGCCGCTGCCGGCTGTAAAACCCTGGTCCTCACCAACGGTTGCGGAGGGCTGAACGAAAGCTGGACGCCGGGCACTCCGGTGCTGATCAAAGATCACATCAACCTCACCGCAACGTCTCCGCTGGAAGGCGCAACGTTCGTTGACCTGACAGATCTGTACAGCTCGCGCATCCGCGCCCTCGCCCGTGAAGTGGACGCCTCGCTGGAGGAAGGTGTCTACGCCCAGTTCAGCGGGCCGCATTACGAAACGCCGGCAGAGGTCCAGTACGCCAAGCGGATCGGCGCGGACCTGGTGGGCATGTCCACCGCATTGGAAGCGATCGCCGGCCGCCACGCAGGCATGGAGGTGTTCGGAATTTCACTGGTCACCAACCTTGCGGCCGGCATCAGCGCCATGCCACTCAGCCACCAGGAAGTCATTGAGTCCGGCCAGGCCGCCGGACCGCGCATCTCCAACCTGCTGGCGGGCATCATCGCAAAACTGTAGGACAACGCGGGGTCACTTAGCGCCCATCCGAGGCCTTCCAACGGGCGCTAAGTGACCCCGCGTTGCCTATGGGCTGGTCAGGACTTAGCGCCCACGAGCTGCCGGACGGTGGACTCCCGGGCCTCGGGAAACCGGCGCTCGATGGACTGGGCGATCCCGGCAATGCTCTGCCGGGACAGCTCCGTCCGCCAGGTGACTTCGGCATGGCGCATGGTCTGCGAAATAAGGCACGTGCGGGCGTAGTCGGCGTCCATACTCCCGCCCGGCGCGTCCTTGGCGATGCCTTCGCACCGGAAGGCATGGTCATTTCCTTCGATGGCGAGGACCACGTCAAGGACTGAAATCCGGTCCGGACGCCTGGCCAGCGAAAAGCCGCCCCGAGGGCCGGACACCGAGGTCAGGATGCCGGCCCGCACCAGTGCCTGGAGTTGCTTGTTCAGGTACGCGGCGGGAAGCTTGTAGAACTCGGCCAGCCGTGCGCTGCTGACGGCCTCCCCCGGCGCGGTCCAGGACATATTGACGCAGCTATGCAGCCCCCACTCAACACCCTGCCCCAGTTTCATATTCGCGACGTTACTTGTCCAGAAAATTTACTGCAAGGATTTCGCTGGTTTCCGCTGTCACAGGCGAGTGTTCAGGGACAGTTCCTGGAGCAATGACGATAGCGTTGACCGCATGACGTCCTCCGATGCCGCTTCCTTGTTCAGCCAAGCCCGCGAATGGGCGGCCAAAGATCCGGATCCCGCCACAGCCGCAGAGCTCACAGAGCTGCTGCAACTCGCGGAGGAGGGCTCCCCCGCAGCGTCACAGGAGCTGGCAGACAGCTTCAGCGGCACGCTGCAGTTCGGCACCGCGGGCCTCCGCGCCGCCCTGGGCGCCGGGCCGAACCGGATGAACCGCGTGGTGGTGCGCCGCGCCGCAGCCGGGCTCGCCGACTTCCTGGTTGATGCGGTGGGTGAAGCCGCGCCCGGGACCCGGCCACGCGCCGTCGTCGGCTATGACGCCCGCTATAACTCCGACATCTTCGCCGAGGAAACGGCGGCCATCTTCACGGCCGCCGGGATTGAAACCTTCCTGATGCCGTCCGCGCTGCCCACCCCGCTGCTCGCTTTCGCCGTGCGGGCCCTCGATTGCGACGGCGGCGTGATGGTGACGGCCAGCCACAATCCCCCGCAGGACAACGGTTACAAGGTGTACCTGGGCCGTCATGCCGTGGAGGGCAGCGGCCGCGGAGCGCAGATCGTTGCGCCCTACGACGCCAGGATCGCCGCGCGGATCGAGGCCGTGGGCGCCCTGGAATCCATCACCCTTGCCGCGGACGGCTGGACGGTCCTGGACCCGTCGGTTGCGGCGGATTATGAACGCGCGACGGCGGCACTCGCCGATGCGGCCCGCTTTCCGTCCCGTGACCTGCGGATTGTCCTGACGCCCATGCACGGCGTCGGCGGCGAAACTGCCGTGGCGGTGCTGAATGCTGCCGGCTTTGCCGATGTCACCTTGGTGGCCGAACAGGCTGAACCGGATCCCGACTTTCCCACGGTGAACTTTCCCAATCCGGAGGAACCGGGCGCGCTGGACCTGGCCTTTGAGACTGCCGCCCGCGTCGACGCCGACATTGTCCTGGCCAACGATCCGGACGCGGACCGAGCTGCAGTGGCGGCCAAGGATCCTGACACCGGCGCGTGGCGCATGCTTCGCGGCGATGAGGTCGGGGCGCTGCTGGGGGCACACATTGTGGCCCGGCTGGCGGCCGGCACCGACGAAGCATCCGGCAGTGCGGACGAAGCAGGCAGTGGTGAAGGGGCCGGCGTCTTCGCCAATTCGATTGTGTCCTCGCGCCTGCTCTCCCGCATCGCCGCCGCGGCAGGATACGCGCATGAGGAAACGCTGACCGGGTTCAAATGGATTTCCCGTGTGCCCGGGCTGGTCTACGGCTACGAGGAAGCCCTGGGCTATTGCGTTGCACCGGATCTGGTCCGGGACAAGGATGGGATCTCTGCCGCTGTACTCATCGCGGAAATGGCTGCCGCCGCCAAGGCGGACGGAAAAACCATCTTCGACACCCTGGACGAGCTCTACCTTCAGCACGGGCTTCACGCCAGTGACCAACTGAGCATCCGGGTGGCGGACCTGGGCCTGCTGGACGCCATGATGAACCGGCTCCGGGTCAGCCCGCCCGATTCGTTCGGTTCGTCCGCTGTTGAAACTTTTGTGGACCTGGCCGAAGGGAGCGAGCACTTGCCGCCCACCGATGGCCTGCTGTATCTAACCCGGGACGAGACCCGGGTCATCATCCGGCCCAGCGGCACAGAGCCCAAGCTCAAGTGCTACCTGGAAGTCATCCTCCCGGTTGAGTCGGCGGCCGAACTGCCGGAAGCTCGCCAGGCAGCCCGGACCGCCCTGGACCATGTGCTCGGCGACGTCCGCGAAGCCCTCGGGCTCTGACGTTTCGGTCCGCCCGCGAATCTGACGTTGACGGCCCGCCTTCGAATAGGGGCGGCCGCGCCCCGCATGACCGTTGCTGGCCCGAACCGCTTATGCGGGGTAGGGCAGCTCAAGGGCGGTTCGCCCGGCCCTAGACCTCGACTTCGATGAAACCGTCGGAAATGCGCGTGCTGAACGTTTCAAGGCGCACCGCGGCGGTTCCGAAGCATTCGCCGGTTTCCAGGTCGTAGACCTCTTTGTGCAGCGGCGAAGCGATGGTGGGGCGCGTGCCGCGTGAACCCAGAATGCCGCGTGCCATCACGTGGGCGCCGGTGGCCGGATCTTCGTGGGCCACCGCAAAAACCTCACTGGGGCCGGTCCGGAAGAGTGCCACCTGGCGGCCCGCAATGAGTGCTGCTTCGCCCCAGGCGAGCTCAAGCTCGTCCACGGCGCAGACCCGGTGCCAGGTAACGGTGTCGGCGGCGAGCGCCCCAAGTTCCAGTGTTGCCGTCATGTCCGGCTCCTCTCCCCGTGCTTGATTGGCCACCTCTATGGCCGTACCAAACAACTTAGGCAACGGGTGTTTCAAAGGCGTGCAGTGAATGTGTCCGGCGCGTAAAAGAGACCTCACCCAATCGGAAACGCGTTCGTGATGCAGAAGTTAAGCCTACGAAACAATTGGGAAACTGAAGCGAAACTGCGACTACCTAGTCTGAATGGACACCTCGTCAGAGAAAGTCGCAGAACATCGTCTGCGGCACATGCGAAAGGCCCACAGTGACCGAACAGACTTCACGCCAGACGGCAAAGCGCCGGATCGTCGTCGCCGGTGGCGGCCCTGCTGCCCACCGCTTCGCCGATGCCATGCACACCCGGGGCCTTGAGGGCTGGGACGTCACGGTCCTCACGGAAGAAGCCCACCTCCCCTACGACCGCGTGGCGCTCTCCAAGGCACTGACGGACAGCAGTGTGGACCTGACCCTCGGCTCCGCTTCAATGTGGGACCACGGCTCCCTGTCTCTGAAGACTGGCGAGCGCGTGGTCAAGATCAATGCCGAAGCAAAGACGGTTGAGACCGCTGCCGGCAGCATCTTCGAATACGACGACCTGGTGGTTGCCACCGGCTCGAATGCCGCACGCCTACCCATCCCCGGTGCCGAGCACACGCACGTCTACCGCACGCTCGAAGACGTCTGGGCCATCAACGAGGCAATTACCGGGCTCACGGAGAAGCTCGGCCGCAAGGTCAACGCCGTCACTATCGGTGGAGGCCTCCTCGGGCTCGAATCGGCCGCCGGCACGGAGCAGCTGGGCGCCAACCCGATCGTCATCGACGGATCGCAGTGGCTGATGGCCACACAGCTGGATGAAGGCGCGGGCCAGGCAATGGGCCGGCTCATCAAGGCCAAAGGCTTCGCAGTCCACGGCGGCGTATTCCCTTCGGAAGTATTGTCCGACGACGACGGCGAGGTCACCGGTGTCCTCATGGCAGACGGCCGCATTATCGACGCTGACCTCGTGATCGTCGCCATCGGCGTCCGGCCGCGCGATGAACTCTTCCGCGCAGCCGAAGGCGAAGAGCAGCTGTTCAGCCTGGGCCAGCGCGGCGGCGTTGTCATCAACGATTTCTGCGCCACGGAAGTTCCGGGTATCTGGGCTATCGGTGAAGTGGCCAACTTTGAAGGCATGTGCCTGGGCCTGGTTGCCCCCGCGAACACCATGGCCGAGATCGTCGCGGACCGCCTCCACGGCGGCGAAGCCACCTTCCCCGGCTTTGACACTGCCACGAAGCTCAAGCTCTCCGGCGTCGACGTTGCCAGCTTCGGTGACGGGTTCGCCAAGACCGAGCACTCCCTTGAAATCGTCTACGCCGACCCCGCCCGCGGTGTCTACCAGAAGATCGTCACCACCGATGATGCCAAGACCCTGCTCGGCGGCATCTTCGTAGGCGACGCAACTCCGTACATGAGCCTGCGTCCGCTTCTGGGCCGCGAACTTGCCGCTGAACCCGGCGCCTACTTGAGCGCGGCCGGCGGCGGCGACGCCCCGGAAACCGAACTCCCGGACGACGCCATCCTGTGTTCCTGCAACAACGTGGCCGCCGGCACCATCCGCGACACCATCAACGGCTGCGGCGCCTGCGACGGCAACGCCCCCGTCCAGGAACTTGGCGAGCTCAAGGGCTGCACCCGCGCCGGAACCAGCTGCGGATCCTGCGTGCCGATGCTCAAGAAGCTGCTGGAAACCGAACTCACCAAGTCCGGCGTCGAGGTCTCCAAGGCACTCTGCGAACACATCGAGCTGTCCCGCCAGGAACTCTTCGACGCCATCCGCGTCCTGGAACTGACCTCCTTCGAAGAGATCATGGCCAAGTACGGCACCGGCGCCGGCTGCGACATCTGCAAGCCGACCATCGCCAACATCCTGGCGAGCCAGAACAGTGCTTACGTCCTGGATGCCGGCCGCGGTACCCTGCAGGACACCAACGACCGCGCCCTCGCGAACATGCAGAAGGACGGCACGTACTCGGTGGTCCCCCGCATTGCCGGCGGTGAAATCACCCCCAAGAAGCTCGGCGTCATCGCCGCCGTGGCCGAGAAGTACAACCTGTACACCAAGATCACCGGCGGCCAGCGGATCGACATGTTCGGTGCCCGGCTGGAAGAGCTTCCGGAAATCTGGAAGGAACTGGTGGACGCCGGCTTCGAATCCGGCCAGGCGTACGGCAAGAGCCTGCGCACGGTGAAGTCGTGTGTTGGTTCCACCTGGTGCCGCTTCGGTGTCCAGGACTCGGTGGCCATGGCCATCCAGCTCGAGCTCCGGTACCGCGGCCTCCGCAGCCCGCACAAGCTCAAGATGGGCGTCTCCGGCTGCGCCCGCGAATGCGCCGAGGCCCGCGGCAAGGACGTCGGCGTGATCGCCACGGCCGACGGCTGGAACCTGTACGTCGGCGGCAACGGCGGCGCCACCCCGGCCCACGCCCAGCTGCTGGCCAAGGACCTCGACGACGAAACCCTGATCAAGTACATCGACCGCTACTTTATGTACTACATCCGCACGGCCGACCGCCTGCAGCGCACCGCGCGCTGGCAGGAAGAGCTCGACGGCGGCATCAAGCACGTCGAGGACGTGGTGGTCAAGGACACCCTGGGCATCGCCGAGGAGCTCGAGGCCGCCATGGCCAAGCACGTTGATACCTACGTGGACGAATGGGCGGACACCCTGAAGGACCCCGAGCGCCTGCGCCGGTTCCGTTCCTTCGTCAACGCCCCCGACCAGAAGGATGACTCCATCACCTTCGTCTCCGACGAGCGTGGCCAGATGCGCCCTGCCACTCCGGAAGAAAAGACCCTTGCCAGCCAGCAACCAGTCCTGATCGGCGCCTCCATCCCCATGCGGCCCCGCGCCGAGAACGAGGTATAGCCATGCAGCTCAGCATTGATCTCACCGGCCGCGAAGTCCTGGTCACCGGCTCCGACCACGCCGCCCGCCAGGCGGTGCGCCGCTACGAGGCCGCGGGCGCCGTCGTCTACCGCCTCAGTACCCCTGCGGGTGCAGCGCATGACGGCCCGCTCCCCGAGCGTCCGTTCCTGGTCGCAGCGGTCGACGACGGCCAGCCCGGCTGGGAGTCTCTGCTCGAGCGCTGCGCCGCCACCGGCATCCCGGTGGCGGCCGAGCCGGCGGCCGGACCCGTCGGCCACGTCACCCTGGTGGGTGGCGGACCCGGCACCACCGACCTGCTGACCGTCGCCGCCGTCAAGGCCCTCCGCGATGCGGACGTGGTGTTCTTCGACCGGCTGGCTCCGTGCCAGGACCTGCCGGACCTGACCTCCGCCGAGCTGGTGGATGTGGGCAAGAAGCCCGGCCACCACAAGGTGGGCCAGGCAGACATCGAAAAGCTGATGGTGGAGAGCGCCCTCGCCGGAAACAACGTGGTCCGCCTCAAGGGCGGCGACCCCTACGTCTTCGGCCGGGGCGGCGAGGAAGTGGCCTCCTGCGTGGCGGCGGGCGTGCCCGTCCGTGTCATCTCCGGCGTCACCAGCGCGATCTCCGTCCCGGCGGCCGCCGGCATCCCCGTCACGCACCGGGAAGTCAGCCATATGTTCACCGTGGTCTCCGGCCACGCGCCGCTGACCGAAAAGGAACACACCCACCTGGCCGGGCTGGGCGGCACCATTGTGGTCCTGATGGGCATCGGCACCCTGCACCAGCTCGCGGCCGGACTCCGTAAAGCCGGCATGCGCCCCGACATGCCCATGGCCGTCGTCGAACGCGGTTACCGCCCCGGCCAGCGCACCACCATCGCGGACCTTGGCACCATCACCTCAGCCGCCGCCGGGTGCAGCAATCCCGCTGTGCTGGTCATTGGCGAGGTGGTTCGCGTGGCGGAAGCCAACCGCGGGCATGCTGAGGCCGCCGCCGACCTCGACCGGCTGGCGGCCTCGCTGCTCGGTTCATGAAAGGATTGACCCCCATGAACGCACTGGCACCAGCTGAACCTGCCCAGCTTGAAGCGACGTCCGGGCCGGAGGCTGCGGACTCCCCGTTGGAGGGCTTCCGCATCGGAGTCACCTCGCACCGCCGCTCCCGGGACCTCATCGAGGCTCTGGAACGCCGCGGCGCGGAAGTACTTCACGCGCCCGCCCTCAAGATCGCTCCGGTGCAGGAGGACATCCGCCTGATCGAGGACACCAAGGCCATCATCGCCGCACGCCCGGACCTGTGCATCGCCACCACGGCGTACGGCATGCGCCGCTGGTGCGAAGCTGCCGATTCGTTTGGAATCGGTGAGCAGCTGCTGGAAACCCTCGGGGCATGCCGGATGTTCGTCCGCGGCCCCAAAGCCCGTGGCGCCGTCCGCGCGGCCGGACTCGCCGACGTCGGCATCAGCAGCGACGAAACCACCGCAACGCTGGTGGACATGCTGCTCGCCGAAGGCGTGCGCGGCAAGACCGTGGCCGTGCAGCTGCACGGCTACACGGACGTCCGGCAGCTGGAACGGCTGCGGATGTCCGGCGCCACAGTCCTGACCGTCACCCCCTACCGCTGGGTAAAGCCCGACGGCGAAGACCGGCTTCCGCGCCTCATCGAGGCTGTGTGCAGCGGCAACTTGGACGTGCTCACCTTCACCAGCGCCCCCGCCGTCGATGCCGTGTGGAGCACCGCCCACGAAATGGGCGTGTACAAGCAGCTCATCGAAAGCCTGAAAACCAATGTCACCACGGCAGTGGTGGGGCCCGTCACGGCCCAGCCACTGATCGACGCAGGTATCTCGCCGCTCATTCCGGAGCGGTTCCGGATGGGCGCCCTCATCCGGCTGGTGTGCGAGCACCTTGCCCTGAACCACGTGCGTCGGCTGGACACCGCATCCGGCAACCTTGAGCTCCGCGGGCGCAGCCTGCGAATCGACGGAGCGCAGGTTGAGCTGGCGCCTGCGCCGCTGCTGCTGCTGCGTGCCCTGTTGGGGGCAGGTGGAGCCGTGCTTTCCCGGGAATCGCTGTCGGAGCTGCTCGAGCTCAAGGGCTCCGTCCACGCCCTGGACATGACTGTCAGCCGCCTGCGGTCCTCGCTGCCGGACGGCCGCCTGGTGGAAACAGTGGTCAAGAGGGGTTACCGGATCCGGGTCTAGCACCTCCCTTCCCTCCAATTGTTACCGGGCGGTAAATGGCAGCGACCATATGGAAACACGGTGGAAAAACAGGCGGCCTAGGCTGGGGTTCACCACGAACTTCCCGGCCGGAATACACTGACGGCCGCCGGCGAAAGGGCCAGCACATGTCCGCATCCGCACCCTCCACTGTCACCTCCGTCCCCAGGGCCCCGGCTTCCGGGCCCGCCGCCGGCTCCCCCCGTATCGTCATCGCCGGGGCAGGGCCGGCAGCGCAGGCCCTGGTCAGCCAGTTGAACCGCGCCCGGTTCGGCGGCACCGTCACGGTGCTGAGCAACCGGGACGACGCCTCCGCGGAACTCCTGGACCTGGCCGCACTGCCCCAGGTCTCACTCCGCTTCGGCCAGCCTGCCAGTTTCGTCGACGCCGGAACCCGCACGGTGTCCACCGCGGACGGCATGGAATTCGGTTATGACCACCTGGTCATCGCCACGGGTTCGGCACCGGAGGAGGTCCCCGTGGAGGGTGCCGCCCACTGCCTGAGCTATTCCACGATCGACGACGCCTCCGCCATTGGCGCAGCCGTTCGGGACCTCACCACAGAACTGGGCCGCCGCCCCCTCGGCATCCTGGTGGGCACCGGCACCGCCGCAGGACAGGCCGAGGCCGTGCTGCGCGCCCGCGGGGTCAGGCCCATCCGCACCACGCTCCGGCCCGCCGCGGTGAAGGCGCCCGTTCCCGGCTCGGGGCCCAACGCCTCTGGAATCGTTTTGGTCGACGGCAGCACCATGTTCGGCGATCTTGTGGTCCTGGCCGAGGAAAGAGTGTCCCGGGACGGGCTCGCGGCAAGCGCCGGGGTCCGCACGGCACCCGGCGGCGGGATCGCCATCAGCCAGGACTTCCGGACCTCCGTTCCCGGCATCTGGGCCATCGGTGATGCCGCAGCGTTCAACGGCGTCCGGCTGGGACTGATGGTCGCGGCGGCTTCTGCCGCGGGCGCCTGCGCCGCACAGCTGATGACCGCGATATCAGCGGCGGAAGGCCCGTCCGCGGGTGCGGCGGATCGTGTGCCTGCGGCCGCCTGAGCGTCCGCCCGCCGTGACACCCGCTGTGACAAGATGGTCACCTGAACAGCCACGCACTGCGTGGCTCCGGCGGCCCATAAGGCCACATGGAAAGGACCATCATGAGCAACGCAGCCACTCCTGCCCGCCAGACTGGAGCCGGTACTGACTCAGCGTCGGACAACATCGCTTCCTACATCGACCACACGCTGCTCAAGCCCGAGGCCAGCGAAGCGGAGATCCTCAAAGTCTGTGCCGAGGCCGCTGAATACCACTTCAAGTCAGTCTGCGTGAACCCACTCTGGGTCAAGACGGTCAAGACCGCGCTCAAGGGGTCCGGGGTCCTGACCTGCTCGGTGATCGGCTTTCCCATGGGTGCCACGCCCAGCGACGTGAAGGCCTTTGAAGCCCGCGGCGCGGTGCTGGACGGTGCGGACGAAATCGACATGGTCATCAACATCGCGGCGGCCCGTGCCGGTGACAAGGGTGCGCTGGTGGACGATATCTCCGCCGTCGCAGAGGCGGTCCACGCGGGCGGAGCCATCCTGAAGGTCATCATCGAAACAGCGTTGCTCAGCGACGACCAGAAGGTCCTTGCCTGCCAGGCGTCCGCTGCAGCAGGGGCGGACTTCGTCAAGACGTCCACGGGGTTCAACGGCGGGGGTGCCACGGCCGAAGACATCGCCCTGATGCGCCGCACTGTAGGCCCCGATCTTGGCGTCAAGGCATCCGGCGGCGTACGTTCCCTGGCCGACGCGCAGGCTATGATTGCTGCAGGTGCAACACGTATTGGTGCCAGCTCCGGCATTGCGATCGTCAAGGGTGAACAGGGTTCATCCGGCTACTGACGCCGGTCCGGAGCCGCCACAGTTTGAGCCCCGCGGGGCCGAGGAGGAAAGAATGTCCAGCAAGACCACCGAGTCCGGCAACGCCACGGTACAGACCCCCCAGAACGAGAACAGCCTTATGGGCAGCATCCTTCTGTTTGTACCCATGATGGCGCTGTTCCTGGGCTCCATCTATTCCCTGTCCTTCCTCACGCTCGGCAACCCGTGGCCGATGGCCGTCTGCCTTGGCCTGTTTTTCCTGGCGTTCTGGATCCCGCAGACCGTTATGGGCCGCTCCGATTCAGCCGGCGGGAAATAAGAACCCTCGGTAGCTCAAAGGAATGCGGCCCCGGATACTCCGGGGCCGCAGCCTTTTAAGTCATGGACGCCTAGTAGCGCCCGCGTCAGCCCGCGCCAAGCAGGCGGCTGACCGTGGTCTTTCCGATCGCCATGGCCGCAGGGAAATGTGCTTTCGCCAACGACCAGGCCGCTACGCACATGCCCACCATCGCGTAGGCACTGACCGGGATCAGCACCAGCCACTCGCGCCGGGAACCTGCGCGGCCCAGCAGCGGCAGGGAAAAGGCGCCGTTGGCTTTCCAGACGTCGTTGAGCACCGGCAGCTTCCGGAGGAACTTCGGTGGCTTGATGACGATCGGCCAGAGCAGCGGCACGCCCCCGGTGGTGATCATGTCCCCCACGATGTGGACCACTACCCCGGTCAGCATCGATACGGGGAGCCAGGTCCACTGTTCAGGCGCGAACCATGTGACCAGTCCGGCCATGGTCAGGGCAAAGATCCAGTTGCTGATAAAGCCGGACTTGGGAAACAGCTTCAGCGCCTTGGCCGCAATGTTGATCATGAACATGCACAGCAGGCCGGCACCCACCGACAGCAGGCCCCAGTCCGTCTGCAGCTGGAACTGTCCGGCCATCATGGCCAGCAGCACAAAGCACGCCGCGCCGAGCACGGAGTGGGTGCCCTGCCGGTGCCCGCCGCTGACGTTTTCAATCCCCACGGCAATCACATTGGACAGCGGCGGCAGCGAGTTGGCTACCGTGCTGTGGCGGTGGTCCCAGTCGCACACGAGCGCCGTTCCCGCCGTCGCCATCCCGCCAATGAGGATTCCCGTTGCGTCCAGCGGATACCAGCCCAGTGTGTACGGTCCCGTTGAGGCAATAGCTACCCACGCCGCGGCTCCCGACGCGGCGTGATGTCCTCCCATCAAGCTCTAACTCACCGCCAGCGGTGCGTCAGAGAAAATGTTGCGGATGACCCCGTTGGCCCATTCCAGGATTTCGGCGTCCTGCAGGTCGCGGCCGCCGATCCTGGCGGTCTTGGGCTTCGGAATCAGCACCGCGTCCAGGGTGGGCTTGGACTGCGAACCCGGGTACATCCGGGTCAGCCGCATCAGTTTCGACTCCGGCAGCTGCGCCGGCGAGAACTTGATGAAGTTCCCCTGCAGCGCGACGTCGGACAGGCCGGCTTCGCGGGCACCCACCCGGAAGCGGGCCACGGCGATGAGGTTCTGGACCGGCAGCGGCGGCTCGCCGTAGCGGTCCACAAGCTCGGCCAGGACCTCCTCGATGGCCTCGTACGTCAACGCGGAGGCCAGCTTGCGGTAGGCCTCCAGGCGGAGCCGCTCCCCCGGCACATAATCGTGCGGGAGGTGGGCGTTGACCGGCAGCTCGATCTTCATTTCGGCAGCCTTCTCCTCGGCGTCGCCGCGGAAGTCGGCTACCGCCTCACCCACCAGGCGGATGTAGAGGTCGAAGCCGACGCCCTGGATGTGGCCGGACTGCTCGCCGCCCAGCAGGTTGCCGGCGCCGCGGATTTCGAGGTCCTTCATGGCCAGCTGCATGCCGGCGCCGAGCTCGTTGTGGGTGGCGACGGCCTTGAGCCGTTCCAGGGCCACCTCGCCCAGCGGCTTCTCGGACGGGTACAGGAAGTAGGCATAGGCGCGTTCACGGCCGCGGCCCACCCGGCCGCGGAGTTGGTGCAGCTGGGAGAGGCCGTACTTGTCGGCTCCGTCCACGATCAGGGTGTTGGCGTTGGAGATGTCCAGGCCGGTTTCGATGATGGTGGTGCAGACCAGGACGTCGAAGCGCTTTTCCCAGAAGTCCACGATGATCTGCTCCAGCCGGCTCTCGGACATCTGCCCGTGCGCCACCTCAACGCGCGCTTCCGGAACCAGTTCACGGATCCTGGCGGCCGTCCGTTCGATGGTGGACACGCGGTTGTGGACAAAGAAAACCTGGCCTTCGCGCATCAGCTCACGCCGGATGGCTGCCGAGGTCTGCTTATCCGTGTACGGGCCCACGTAGGTCAGCACGGGGTGGCGTTCCTCCGGCGGCGTGGCCAGCGTGGAGGTTTCCCGGATCCCGGTCAGGGACATCTCCAGGGTCCGCGGAATGGGTGTGGCGCTCATGGCCAGTACGTCCACGTTGGTGCGCATCTTCTTCAGCGCTTCCTTGTGTTCCACGCCGAAGCGCTGCTCTTCGTCCACGATTACCAGGCCCAGGTCCTTGAACGCGAAGTCCTTGGAGAGCAGGCGGTGAGTGCCAATAACGACGTCAACGGAGCCGCTCTTGACGCCCTCCACGGTCTCTTTGGTTTCCTTGGTCCCCTGGAACCGTGACAGGGCCTTGACCCGCAGGGGGAAGCCGGAGAAGCGTTCGGTGAACGTCTCGTAGTGCTGCTGGGCCAGCAAGGTGGTGGGCACCAGGACCGCCACCTGCTTCCCGTCCTGGACGGCCTTGAACGCCGCCCGGACCGCGATCTCGGTCTTGCCGTAGCCCACGTCGCCGGACACCAGGCGGTCCATGGGGATCTCCCGCTCCATGTCCGCCTTGACCTCGTTGATGGTGGTCAGCTGGTCCGGCGTCTCCACATACGGGAAGGCCTCCTCCAGCTCGCGCTGCCACGGGGTGTCCGGTCCGAAGGCATGCCCCTTTGAGGCCATCCTCGCGGAGTACAGCCGGATGAGTTCGCCGGCGATTTCCTTGACGGCCTTGCGTGCCTTGGACTTGGTGCTGGCCCAGTCCGAGCCGCCCATCTTGCTCAGCACCGGAGTGTCGCCGCCGACGTAGCGGGTCACCTGGTCCAGCTGGTCGGTGGGGACAAACAGCCGGTCCCCGGGAGCGCCGCGCTTGGACGGGGCGTATTCCAGGACCAGGTATTCGCGGACGCCGTCGCCGCCGCCGGCCACCTTGCGCTGGATGAGTTCAATGAAGCGGCCAATGCCGTGCTGTTCGTGCACCACGGAATCGCCGTTGACCAGCTGCAACGGGTCCACGGCGTTCCGCCGCTTGGACGGCATGCGCCGCATGTCCTTGGTGGAGCCCGCGGAGGTCCGTCCCAGCAGGTCCGCTTCGGTCAGCAGCCCCAGCTTGAGGCTGTCCAGGACAAAACCGCGTCCGACGGCGGCAGTAGTCACCTCGATGATGCCCGCCTGCGGCTCCTTCTCAAGGGTGTCCACCCGGGCACAGGGGATGTCGGCATCGTGGAAGAGTTCCGCAAGGCGCTGCGCAGGGCCGGGACCCTCCGTGGCCACGACGATCCGCCACTGGTCCCGGACGTGCGAGCCAATGAAGTCCATCATCTCGGCCACGTCGCCCTGGTACCCGCGTGGCTCGCGGGCTCGGAGGTTCAGGACGTCGATCTCCGGCAGCAGCTCCTCGTCCGTGGCCAGCGACGTGATGGACCACCAGGACACCTCGTGCTCCAGCGAGAAGCTCCGGGTTTCAGCCAGGGAACGGAAGCTGGCGGAGTGCAAAGCTGCCGAAGCCTGCGAGCTGAGGTCCAGCGGAGCCGTGCCGCCATCCGAGGCCGTGGACCAGGCTGCTTCCAGGAACTCCTCGTTGGTGGCAGCAAGATCGTGCGCGCGCCTGCGGACCTTTTCCGGTTCAATGATCACCGAGATGGACCCGGCGGGCAGCTGCTCCACGAACGGGACCATGGCATCCACCAGCACCGGTGCCAGGGATTCCATGCCTTCCACTGCGATGCCGCCGGCGATCTTCTCCAGCATGTCCGCGGCCGCGGGGAGCTGCGCCTTCAGGGTGGCCGCGCGGGACATCACCGACGGTGTGATCAGGATTTCGCGGCAGGGCGGGGCGTGGAGCTCGGTGGGGTGATGCACGCCGGGCGCCGACAGCGAGCGCTGGTCGGCCACCGCGAACCAGCGCATCTGGTCCACCTCGTCGCCGAAGAACTCCACGCGGATGGGATGGTCCTCGGTGGGCGGGAAGACGTCGATGATACCGCCGCGGACGGCAAATTCGCCACGGTGGGTGACCATGTCCACGCGTGCATAGGCGGCGTCGGCCAGGCTTCGCACCACGTTGGTGAACGGCATGTCCTGTCCCACCTTCAACGTGACCGGAACCAGGTCACCGAGCCCGGCGACGATCGGCTGGACCACCGCGCGGACCGGCGCCACCACCACACGCAGGGGGCCCGCCGTCGAACCTTCCGGGTGCGCCAGGCGACGCAGGACGGACAGCCGCCGGCCCACGGTGTCCGAGCGGGGTGAAAGCCGCTCGTGCGGCAGGGTTTCCCAGCTGGGGAACTCGGCCACTGAATCGGCTGGCAGGTAAGCGCGCAGGGCCGCCGTCAGATCCTCGGCTTCGCGTCCTGTCGCGGTGACTGCCAGCACCACAGGGGGGAGCCCGCCGTCGGGCGTTCCTTCTTTGGCACCGGCGGTCAGGCCGTCTGCCATTTCCGCCAGCAGGACGGCGCGGAGTCCGGCCGGCGCACTGATCTGGTAATCCTGGCCCCGGACGTCAAACCCCCTCGCTGCCTCCGCCTGGACCCGCGCGAACGTCTGGTCTTCGGCCAGCACAGGGCGCAGTCCGGCAAGCGAGGGACCAGCGTGCGACGGGCCAGGATGGGACGGGCCAGGATGGGACGGGCCAGTGGGGCTCATGGCGGAAACTCCTGTGGGTTCACGGAAAAGCAGGCAACACGAAAACCCGAAATTCTCTTCGAATCCCGGGTCATCCCAGCCTACCCCTGCCCCGGGGCCCGCCGGGCACCCCGTTGCTAAGCTTGCTGAGAAAGGCGCGCCTGTTGGGCGCATCCGCCCGCCCTTCCTGAGGAGCCTTCAGTGAGCGATAGCAATAGTCCGAGCGACACTCCCAACACGGTGGCCGCGGGGACGGAGCGAACCGTCCTGGTGACCGGCGCCACCGGCTACATCGGCGGCCGTCTGGTCCCCCGGCTGCTGGAGGCCGGGCACACCGTAAAGGTCCTGGTCAGGACGCCGGCAAAGATCGCCGGCGTGCCGTGGCTGGGCAGGGTTGAGGTGATCCAGAGCAGCCTCGACGACGGCGCCGCCCTGCACCAGGCACTGGCCGGCGTCGACGTGCTCTACTACCTCGTCCACTCCATGGCTTCCGGCGCCGGCTTCGAGTCCAAGGAAAAGGCCATGGCGGAAACGGCCGCCACAGCCGCTGCCGCCGCCGGCGTAGGCAGGATCGTCTACCTTGGCGGCCTGCACCCGGCCAACGTGGAGCTGTCCACGCACATGCGCTCCCGGGAGGCCGTGGGAAAGATCTTCCTGGACAGCGGGGTGGACGCGGTGGTGTTCCAGGCCGGTGTGGTGATCGGTTCCGGGTCCGCGTCCTTCGAAATGATCCGCCACCTGTCCGAAACCCTTCCGCTGATGCCGGCCCCGAGCTGGGTGCGCAACAAGATCGAGGCGATCGCCGTCCGGGACGTGCTGCACTACCTTGTGGGCGCCGCAGCCATGGACGGGCCGGTCAACCGCACTTTCGACATCGGCTGCCGGCAGGTCCTGAGCTACGCGGGCATGATGAAGGAATACGCCGCCGAGGCCGGGCTGCCGTACCGGGTGGTTCTGGCTTTGCCCATTCCCGCCCCGAAACTCGCCGGCGTGTGGGTGGCCCTGACCACGCCCATCCCGCTGTCCATGTCCCTGCCGCTCGTCGAGTCGCTGCAGCACGATGCTGTGTCCCGCGAGCACGATATCGACGCCCATATCCCTGTGCCTGCGGGCGGCCTGACTCCGTACCGGAGGGCCGTTGCCCTCGCCCTGGGCAAGGAGCGTGACGGCCAGGTGGAAACCACGTGGTCAAATGCCGGGGCAGACGCCGATCCGCTGCCCAGCGATCCGGACTGGGCAGGCCACACGGTCTACGTGGATGAGCGGACCTTCCACGGGGATGTTGATCCTGCCCACGTGTGGACCATCATCGAAGGGATCGGCGGCCGGAACGGCTGGTATTCGCTGCCGCTGGCATGGCGCGTGCGTGGCTGGCTGGACAAGCTCACCGGCGGCGCGGGCCTGCTGCGGGGACGCCGGCACCCCGGCACCCTGGGCTCAGGCGAAGTGGTGGACTGGTGGCGTGTGGAGCGGATAGAGCGCGGAAAACTGTTGCGCCTCCGCGCGGAGATGCGTGCCCCCGGACGTGCCTGGCTTGAGCTGTCCGTAGAACCTGACGGTACGGGCAGCCGCTACCGGCAGCGAGCCATTTTTTTCCCCAAGGGCCTCAGCGGAAAGCTCTACTGGCTGGCGGTACTGCCGTTCCACAGCCTCATTTTTCCGGCGATGGCACGGAACATCACAACGGCGGCGCAGAAGATCGCCAGCGCCGACAGCGCGGAAGCCGGTTCCAACAACACGCACGGCTCCCCGTAGGATGTGGGGAGCAAAAAGCGTTCTGACCTACACATCACTGGAGGACCCATGGCACTGAGTGCAACCACCACCCTTCCGCATGCCGTCGGCAGCGTCGCGGCCGTATTTATCAACGAGGACTTCCAGCGGCATACCAGCCAGTTCGTTGGCGGCACCCTGGAGTCCTTCGAAGTGGCCGGAGACGTTGACGGAGCATTCAGCACCACCTCGGTCCGCACCCTGCCCACCACCCGGCTCCCGGAGATCGCCCGGAAGTTCGTGGGCGAAAAGCTCACCGTGACGCAGGTGGAAAACTGGGAGGCCCCCGCGGCCGACGGTTCCCGCCAGAGCAATATCACGCTGAAGATCGCCGGCGCCCCCCTTGATGTGACCGCGGTCCAGCGGCTCGTCGCGGAAGGCGGCAGCACGCGCATTGAACTCGAAGGCAACGTCACGTCCTCCGTCCCTTTCCTGGGCGGCAAGATCGCCGAGGCGGCCGAGCCCATGGTGTCCAAGGCCCTGAACATCCAGTCCCAGCAGGCCCAGGCCTGGCTCGAAAGCCACTAGGCCATGCAGTTCCCCCTGTTTGCGGGCTGCCTGCTGATCATTGCCGGCGTCTGGTCCCTGGTGGTCTGGCCGCAGTTCCTGCGCCGGGTGATGAAGGACCCCCGTGCGCGGGACGCCGCCGGTAAAGCCACAAAGTTCCTCACCGTCCACGTGGTGCTGGTCAGCATCTCCATGGTGCTGGGAGCTGCCACCGCCGTGATCGGGGTTTTGGGCCTGCTCGGGTAGGCTGGTTACAGGTGCGCCGGGAAGTCTGGTCGGCAATAGTTTTGCCGACCCCTTAATTCCAGGAGCCACCCATGGCCAAGCGCCCTTCCCGCCCAACCTTCGCTGCAAAGGTCCTCAGCCGCTCAAGCTACCCTGAATTCCTGCGGATCTCAGAGATCCTCAGGCTGGAAACAGCCGGCGGCGCCCTCCTGTTGTTGGCCACCGCCGCGGCACTCCTCTGGGCCAACTCGTCGGCGGCTGAGGGCTACTTCGCGCTGCGGGACCTGAAAATCGGCTACGAGCCCTGGCACCTCCAGCTCTCCCTGGGGCATTGGGCGTCGGACGGCCTCCTGGCCATCTTCTTCTTCCTGGCCGGTCTGGAACTCAAGCGGGAGTTTGTCTCAGGTGAGCTCCGCAAGGTGTCAAAGGCGGTGGTTCCGGTGGCGGCGGCCGTGGGAGGGGTTGCGGTTCCGGCCCTGATCTACACACTGCTGAACCTGGGCCAGAGCGCTGAGAGCCTGCGGGGCTGGGCAATTCCCACGGCCACCGATATTGCCTTTGCCTTGGCCGTCTTGGCCGTCATCAACACCCACCTGCCTGCGGCCCTCCGGACGTTCCTGCTGACCTTGGCCGTAGTGGATGACCTGCTGGCCATCGGCATCATCGCTTTCTTCTACTCTTCCGGACTGCAGCCGCTGTTCCTCTTGGCGGCGTTGGTCCCGCTGGGGCTGTTTACCCTGCTGGCCCAGCGGAGGGTCCGTAGCTGGTACCTGTTACTGCCGCTGGCCGCCGCCACCTGGGGACTCGTGCACGCTTCCGGTATCCACGCCACGGTGGCCGGTGTGCTGCTCGCGTTCGCCGTCCCGGTCCTGGCATCGCGGAAACGCGGTGAGACTGGTACCGGCATGGCTGAGGCCCTGGAACACCGGCTCCGCCCGCTTTCGGCAGGCTTCGCCGTCCCGGTCTTCGCCTTCTTTTCCGCCGGAGTTGCCGTGGGCGGCCTCGACGGCTTCCGGTCGGCACTGGCGGATCCGGTGGCTGTGGGAATTGTGGCTGCTTTGGTGGCCGGCAAGACGATTGGCGTGTTCGGCACCACCTACCTGATTACTAAGACCACCAGGGCAAAGCTCGACGACGGCCTCGCCTGGATCGATGTTGCGGGCCTGGCGCTGTTGGCCGGGGTGGGCTTCACGGTGTCGCTGCTGATCGCCGAGCTGAGCTTCGGTGCGGGCTCCGCCCACGATGACCACGCGAAGGTAGCCATCCTCACCGGATCACTGGTTGCCGCCCTGCTCGCCGCTGTGGTGCTCCGGCTGCGGAACCGGCATTACCGCACCGTGGAAGAGGCGGAACGGCGTGATGCTGACGGCGACGGCGTCCCTGATGTTTTCGAGCACCGGGGCTGACCTGAACCCGGAAAGACTCAGGCAGCCTGGTTCAGGGCGTCCTCGGCGGCCACCCAGGAAATCATGGCGCATTTGACGCGCGCGGCGTAGCGGGCCACACCCTCGAAAGCCGCGGCGTCGCCCAGGATCTCGGGATCGGCGTGGATCTTCCCACGCGAGCGGAGCACTTCGCGGAAGTTGCCAATGACGGCGTGGAGTTCGTCCACGGTCATTCCCTCCGCGAGCTCGCTGAGGACCGACGCCGATGCCATCGAGATGGAGCAACCTTCGCCGTCCCAGGAAATCTGGGCCACCTTGCCGTCTGCCACCGCCACCCGCAGCGTGACTTCGTCGCCGCAGACCGGGTTGAGCTGGTGGGACAGGCCAGTGGACGCCCCCGCCGGCGCGGCGACGCCCGCCAGTCCACTGCCGTGGCGGGCCTTGGAATGGTCAAGGATGATCTGCTGATACAGCTGGTCAAGGCTCATGGTGGGTTACCTTCGATGATCCCGCTACACGCGGAAGTAGGACCGGACTCCGGCGACGGCTTCCAGGAAGGCGTCGATGTCGTCGGTGGTGTTGTACAGGTAGGCGCTTGCCCTGGTGGTTGCGGTCAGGCCTAGGCGGCGATGCAGCGGCTGGGCGCAATGGTGACCCACACGGACGGCGATGCCCCGGGAATCCAGGAACTGCCCGACGTCGTGCGCGTGGACACCGTCAACGGCGAACGCGGCAAGGCCGATCCGCTCCTGTCCTGCGGAGGGCCCCAGGACGCGGATGCCGGGAATGGACTCCAGCCCGGCCACCATCCGCTGGCCGAGCTCGGATTCCCAGCGGTGCACGCGGTCCAGGCCCGTTTCCGTGAGGTAGTTGGCTGCAGCAGCCAGGGCAACGGCCTGCGAAATCCGCTGGGTGCCGGCCTCGAAGCGCTGCGGCGCGGGCAGGTACTCGGCCCGTTCCATGGTCACGGTGGTGATCATGGAGCCGCCGGTGAGGAACGGCGGCAGCACGTCCAGGATGTCCTGCTTGCCGTAGAGGACACCGATTCCGGTAGGCGCCAGCATCTTGTGGCCGGAGAAAACGGCGAAGTCGACGTCCAGCTCCTTGACGTTCAACGGCAGGTGCGGCGCGGACTGGCAGGCGTCCAGGACCACCAGGGCGCCGGCTTGCCGCCCCAGCGCGACCAGTTCCTGCACGGGATTAATCGTGCCCAGCACGTTGGAGGCGTGGGTGAAGGCGAGGACCTTGGTTTTTCGTCCCAGGATCTCGGCCGCAATGTCCATCCGCAGGGCACCGGCGTCGTCGGTGGGGATATAGCGCAACGTGGCGCCGGTGCGGAACGCCAGTTCCTGCCAGGGGATCAGGTTGGCGTGGTGCTCCATTTCGGTCACCACGATCTGGTCACCCGGGCCCACCGCGAGGTCTTTCAGCCGGGCGTCACCGCGCCCCTGCGCCGCCCACAGCGAGGCGTTGGACAGCGCGTAGCTGACCAGGTTCAGGCCTTCGGTGGCGTTGGAGGTCCACACCGTTTCCGCGTAGTCGGCACCGATGAAGTCCGCGATGGTCTGGCGGGCATCTTCGAAGACTTCTGTTGCTTCCACGGCGAGGTAGTGGGCACCGCGGTGCACGGCAGCGTTGCGCTGTTCGTAAAACTCCTGCTCAGCTTCGATGACGCTTAGCGGGTTTTGCGAGGTGGCGCCCGAATCGAGGTACACCAGGGGCTGGCCGTTGACCAGCTGGCCAAGTACGGGGAAGTCGTTTCGAATCCTGAGGACTTCGGCGTTATCCATGGCCGGCACTGCGCGTTCCAGCGTGGCAGGCGTTGATACTAGGGCCAAAGCTAACTCCTTGAGATGCCAATGGATTGACACTCAATTGTCCCACAACACCACTGTGGCGGCGTCCCGATGGGCAACCGCCACAGCAGCTCCGGGCTTCAGCCCGCGGAAGTGAGGGCCGGCGACGGCTGGGGGGAGAGTCTCGGTCTCAGAAGACTCCGACGTCGCCGACCCCGTTTCGATCCAGCCCCAAGGGCCGGAAGCTTGCGTCAAAAAGAGGCCTAAAAGTCTGTTGGCCGGTCCGCGGTTCCTGTGACTCCGGGTTTTCCTGCCGCACTAAGTCAACCGCACTCGGAAGCCCCGCACACGAGTAGGCAGTACTCTACTTTTTTGCGCCTGGGCTACGGGTTACGCCCCGCGGCTACGCGCATCTGAACGTCCGTACGCAGGTCCCGGACGCACGGCGTCCGCACGCAGGCGCTTCCGCACGCAGGCGCTTCCGCACGCAGGCGCTTCCGCACGCAGGCGCTTCCGCACGCAGGCGCTTCCGCACGCAGGCGCTTCGGCACGCAGGCGCTTCGGCACGCAGGCCTAGTGCGGAAGGGCTGACGCCAGTTCGTCGCGGCTCCGCACGCCGAGTTTGACGTACGTGCGGTAAAGGTGGCCCTCCACGGTACGCACCGACACCATGAGCTTTTGTGCGATCTCCCTGTCGGTGAGACCCTGCACAGCGAGCTCTACAATGTCCTGTTCCCGGCGCGTGAGGTGCACGCTGGGTGCTGCGGCGATGAAGTGGCCTTCCCGGAACCGCTCTCCCAGTTCGTGGTCACACTTCTCCCGTAGGGCTACCGCCTGACGGGCCCGCCGGCGCTCACCGGAGCTCTCAAGGACGGTGCTCGACCGCGCGTAGGCTTCCCGGGCAAGGTTTACGAATCCCGCGCCTTCAAGCATGGCCGCTGTATCCATGATGGAATCGGCGTCCCCGGACTCCCAATGCCCCGCAAGGGCGAGCATTGCCGCGGCCCAGCGGCCTTCAACGCTCCCCGCCAGGGAGTGGACCAAAGGGATCACCGAATGGTCGCCCAGGTCCCAGCAGAGAGCCAAAAGTTCCAGAAGTGTCCCGGCCCGGGAGGTCACCTCGGGCGTGGTGGCCAGCGTGTGGAGTGACGCCAGGCCTTTTCCGTCATGCGCCACATACTCTGATGCTGCTGCGGCGTACGCCGTTGCAAGGATGCCGTAGCCGGTGGAGCCCAGCGGCGAATCCTTATAATCCAGCTCAAGCCGGCTGGCCTGCGCGGCGTCACCGAGCCTCGCCGCCACATAAAACGCCAGCCCGGAACCAAACCGGAACAGCTGCAGCGGATCGTTGAGCCTCAAAGTCTCCACAGCCGGCAATAGCGTTTGGTACGCGCGTTCCATCCGCCCCTGCCGCAGCAGCGAGTAGCCACGGAGTACCTCGAGGCTACCGCCGAAATATGCGACACCCCGCGGCTGGCCGGCGGCGTAGTTCGCCAATTCCCGTTCCGCCGAGTCCCACTCCCCCATGGCCAGGTAATCTGCCACGAGGCGGCCAAGGACAAATTCATTGAAGAAGAACACGCCGCCCTGCAGTGAGGAAAGTTCCGAGGCGGCAAGCAATGCGGTGTCCAGCCCTTGGACGGAACGGCCGGCCGAGGCGAGCGAATGGGCCAGCAGCGCGAGTCCCACAGCACACAGGGCGTCCTCCGTGGCATCGCCGGTGCGGCTGCTCCGAAGTTCCTGGACCTCGGCCTCCAAGGCCTGGTGGTTGCCGGCTTCGCCAAGTTCCAACAGGCGAAGCAAGCACTCCTGCCAGAGCCTGGCAGGAGTATCGCGTGTCTCTTGGGAATCCGACGGCACAGCATCCGAACCAGCCATGGCGCCGGCACTCTGGAGCGCTTCGCGGGAATCGGCTGCGAATGCTGCCAGCGGTGTCCCCAGAGCCTGGTGTGCCATGGCCCTGAGCATAAGGACGGGAACAGCCCAGGCGCCGTTTCCCAGCTGCAGCCAACATCCGTCCAGGAGCTTGGCCGCACCCACGAAGTCGCCTTCATTGAATAAGGCCCTTGCCTGGATAGCCTGTGCCTGCGGCATGAGGCCCGGGTCCGCGACTTTCGCCGCCATTATCCGGCTGCTCCGGTTCCGGGAGTGGACCAACGCGGTGCCGGCCGCCTCGAGTAGCTCGGGATCGGATACTTTCAATCCACATTCGAGGGCCCATTCCACGGCCCTCATTCTGCTTTCGGACCCTTCGGGAGCGGTTCCCAGCTGATCCTGGATCTTTTCATGCAGCTGCAGGCTCCGGGAAACCGAGATACTGGTGCGGAGCGCCTCGCCGAACACGGAGTTCCAGATCCGGAGATCGACTGGAATGCCGGAACCTTCGACCATCATCTGCTGGTCCAGCAGCGTTCGCACCACTTCGGCGCCAAAGATATCCTCGATCACCTTCCGGCTCACGGGCCCGGCGAGGGCGACAAGTTTCAGGACTTCTTGCTCCTCCGGGCTGCGGCGGAGCATGTCCTTCACCACTACCTCGGTGAGCCTGGGTCCGTCGGCAGGCAAGGGGCCCAGCAACATCCAGATCCCGTTCCGCTTTGCGAGTTCGCCCCGCTCTGCGGCATCGTGCAGCAAGGCATCAAGAATCCGCGGATTTCCGCCAGAGGCGCTCCAGATAGTGTCAATGGTTCCGGACGGGACTGTTCCATCAAGTGCATGGGAGAGGACTTCCTCGATCTGCTCCCGGTTCATGGGACGCAGATCCACACGGTCAGCGAGGCCGTCATACCAGAGCTGCGCGAGTGGCTGCGGCAGCCCGGGCCGCGGCCTGCCGGCAGCAAGCACAGTGGCCCAGCCGGCGGAGATCATGTCGGCCACAATGCCGGCCGTTGCCTCGTCCAGGTGATGGGCGTCATCCATCATCAGAAGCAACGGCGTATCCTTGCCGGCTTTCAGCTTCTCAAAGTACCTCCACACGGACCGCAGAACAGCCACCGGGGACACGGAGTCCTCTGCCGTCAGCTCCGCCGTGTAAGGCGCCAGGACTCCAAAGGGAACGCCGGATAGCGACGAACTTCCATGGATCTGAACAATGATCATCTCTTGTGCAAGCCGCTCGGTGATGGCCTCGGTCAGCGTTGACTTCCCGATGCCTGGACCCGCCATGAGGAACACTGCCTGGCTAGTGCGGCTGCGGATGATGTTGCAGATCCGCTCCAGCGGTTCACGCCGGCCCGTGAGCAATCGATACGGCATTCCCGGTTTGGCTGCGTGGCCGTTAGACGAGTCCAGTCAGATCACCCCTGGACGTAACTCCGAGCTTGGTAAAGACCTGGTAAAGGTGGCCTTCCACAGTGCGCACGGACACGCCCATCTCCACGGCGATGTCACGGTTGGACGCGCCCCGGCCGGCCAGCCGCGCGATCTGCCTCTCCCTGGCGGTCAGGAGCGGGCTGCCGCTGCTCGGTATGATCGGCAGGCTTGCCACGGTTGCTGCCAGGATGTCCAGCCGGGCCTGTGCAGTCCTGGCTGAGACCGAGTCACCGGCCTGCCGGGCATAGTCAACGGCCAGCGCCATGCAACGGGCCTCAACGGCATCCAGTTCCAGGGTAGCTGCCAGCTCTGCGCCGGCAAGCAACGTTTTGGCGTCGCGCGTCCGGCTGCCCACGGCGATCAGCCGCGAAATTTCCGCCAAGGGGCCCTGTCTGTGCGCGGCCACTTGTTCCATCAGCCGGAAGTCAGCCTCCGTGCCGTTGACCGTGGCTCCGAGCAGGCTGATCCCGGCAAGGGTGAACCTGCCCGCCGCGATGTCGCGGCGGGCAGACTGCTTCAGTCGGGTTGCTGCGTCACTGTCCCCCAGCCAACGGGCGGCCATATCAGCACAGAACTCAGTGCTGCTCCGGGTCGCATGGTCGGCGGCACCCGCTGTCCGCTGCAGCCTGTCAAGATACTTCCGGGACTGCCCCGCATTGCCGATCTGCGCATATGCGAAAGCGATGGCAGCGTAGGCGGCACGGAGCATGCTCTGGACGGGCCGCAACTCCAGCTGTGCAGCGGCCGAGAGCAGCGAGTCAAGGGCCACGGCACCCCGGCCCGAGTACACGTACGCGATGCCGGCCGAGAGCTCCGCGGCGGCGCTCCGGTAAGGGAGCCGGTGGGAGTTGCGCGCGGAAGGCGGGTCCAGGAGGTCGATGCACCGGCGCCACTGCCCTGCCATCAGGAGCACGTTGTACGCCCGGCCGGCGAACCTCTCACGCAGCCCCACGATCTCGGCGGCGTCCGAGATCTGCCCGCCCAGCTGCCTCATCAGGCTCAGGGCGTCCATTTCCCGCCCGGTCATGGACAGGGCGCTCATGAGGATCACCGCCGAGTTCATCCGGAACCAGGTGTCCGGATTCTGCTCGGGGTCCGCAGCGGCTTCCATTGCCGGCAAAGCGGAGGCGTAGTCGCCCACAAAGGCCTGATACTCGAATTCGCTCAGGCCGATCCGGTTGGCCGCCGCAGCCAGCGGCTCCGGCCAGCCCTTCGCGATTCCTGGCCCCACACCAAGCCGCTCCCGTGCCGTCTGCAGCAGCTCCGGCACCCGGGCGGTGTGTTCGGGAAGCCAGACCATGACCCGTGATTTGGCCGCAACCACCCGGGCGAACTCCTCAACGTCCAGGTTGTCCAGCTGCGGCTGGGAAATATCGTCCAGTGCTGCCATGGCCTGCACCGGGAGGTCCATGAGCAGGTGCGCCGCAGCCTTCTGCCGCTGGGCAGGCACCCACTGGGGATCATTCCGTTTCAGTGTCTCGGCATACTTGAGGGCAAAATGAGGGTCAAAGAGCTGCACTGCGGCTTCGGCGGCGGCCAGCGCCATGGCCGGACTCAACTCGGCCTCGCATTCCTGGGTCCAGGCGCCGAACGCCATCAGCTCTTCCACCGTCATGGTGGCCGGGTCAGGTTCCTTGCCGCCCAGGAGCAGGCTCCGCAGCTCCCTTCGCCGAGTGATGCTGAGCCAGGTGCGGACGACGTCGCCGAGGTACTTTTCACGCAGTGAAACCCATCGGTTATCCGATGCGTCAATCTCCAGCAGGCCCGAATCCTCCATGTCGGCCACCACGCCGGCACCGTAGACGGCGGTCAACCTGGACAGTTCCACGCTCCGGGCGCAGGAGAGCATTTCGATAACATCCCGCTCCTGCGGAGACTTCCGGGTCCACTGGGACCGGACGATGTCGTCAAGACTGGCCGCGCCGTCAAGAACCACCTTGTCCCGAAGCGTCCAGACGGAGTCGGACAGAACCAGGTTCCCCGAATGCTGCTGCTCGGTGACAAGCGCTTTCAGGAGCAGTGGGTTGCCGCCCACCATGGTGTGGAAGGTGCTGACCAGGGAGGCCGAAACACGGTGGCCCAGCAGGGAAAGCAGCACCTGGCGGGTCTGCAGCTCATTGAGGTTGTCCAGCCGGACCTCGGTGAGCCGGCGGTCGTTGAGGAGCCAGTGGAAGTCGGCCGGAAGATCACTGATCATGGGTGCCACGGCGACCATTCGGGCTGTCCCGGTCAGGAGGATGTTGAGCAGGACACCAGCGCTCATATCATCAATGCTGCCGGCGGTGTCCAGCGTGATGACACACTGGCGCCCCGCGGCATCGCTTTTGATGAGGGAGGTAATGCCTCGAAGGATAGCTGTGGGCGAACCCATGTATGCCTGGGGAAGCCGGGCCAGCAGGAAAGCCAGGCAACCGTAGGGCGTTGTGCCGGACGAGGGGCCGCTGCGCAGCTGCAACGTCCAGATATCCGGGCCAAGTTCAGAGACGGCGGTCCTGGCCAAGGATGACTTGCCTACGCCGCGGCCGCCGGTGATGACGACTCCCAGGGAGTCGAGGCTGGTCAGAGCGGTACGGACCGCTTCGAGGTTGGCGCTCCGCGCAGGCACGGACCATCGCTGTGGCTCTATAACGCCTGCGGTGTCCGTGCGCAACTCAACGTCGTTGAGCGGTGACCCACGTCCCCAGCTGAGTGGCTCGATTGACATGAACTTGTCCCCTACATCCCACTAAAGCGGGATTAGCCCCATCGCTCCCCCGCTTACGAAGAAGACTACCCCTTGGCACGCGCAGGTAAACAGGGACAGGCGGTTTTAAGTTTTATTGCTAGACGTCTGACCTGGCCGGATGGAACTTCTGCTGGGCCGCAGTCAGTCCGTCCCTGACCAGCATCTCAACGGCATCGGCCGCCTCATCGAGCAAAAACGGAAGGTCCTTGCGCTCTGTAGTGCCAAAATCGCGCAGGACATAGTCTGCGGTGTCCATCCGCCCTGGCGGGCGTCCCACACCCACCCGTACCCGCAGGTAATCCTTGGTTGCCAGCGCCTTGGACATGTCCCTGAGGCCGTTGTGGCCACCTTCGCCGCCGCCGCATTTCAGCTTTACGGTGTTGAACGGGATATCAATCTCATCGTGCACGGCGACAACATGGTCCGGATCAATGCGGTAAAAGTTTGCCAGGCCGGCCACCGGGCCGCCGGAAACGTTCATGTAGCTCATTGGCTTCGACAACACCACCCGGGGGCCGGCGATCCCCAGCCGTCCTTCGAGCACCTGGGCGCGGGCCTTGTGGGTTTTGAACTTGCCGCCCATCCGGCCCGCGAGTTCGTCCAGGACCATCTGGCCGACGTTGTGCCGGTTGCCCTTATATTCGGCCCCGGGGTTTCCGAGGCCAACGATCAGCCAGGTGTCAGTCATTGTTCAATCCTAAGGTGGTCCGGACATGGCTGTGGCCGGACCCCGACAGGGCCCGGCCACAAAATAATACTGTGCCGTTGTTACTCGGCTGCGGCTCCGGAGTCAGCCTGCGCCTCTTCGTCCGAGACCTCAGTGGCCTCGGAGATGTGGACAACAAGCGCGTCAGCGTCGGCCAGCAGGACCGAACCCTTCGGCAGGACCAGGTCAGAAGCGTGGATGTGCTGTCCGGCGGAGCGGCCTTCGATGTCAACCTCGATGGCGGTCGGCAGGTGGGTTGCCTCGGCCTCAAGGGAGATAACCGTGAGTTCCTGGTTGAAGACGCTGCCCGGAGCCAGTTCGCCAACGATGTGAACGGGGATGTCCACGGTGACCTTCTCGCCCTTGATGACGGTCAGCAGGTCGATGTGCTCGATGATCTGCTTGATGGGGTCGCGCTGGACGTCCTTAACCAGGGCCAGGTGCTCTTCGCCGTTGACGTCCAGGGACAGCAGGGCGTTGGCTTTGCGGACTGCCAGCGTGGTGGCCTTGGCCGGAAGCGTGATGTGGATCGGCTCGGCGCCGTGTCCGTAGATGACGGCCGGGATCAGGTTGACCATGCGCGCGCGGCGGGCAAAGCCCTTGCCGAATTCGGTGCGTACTTCTGCGGCGAGCTTCTGCTCAGACATGTGTATCTCCTCGGAAGACTAAACGGTGTTCAGCAAGGGCGGAGGTCTGTTACGACCTTCAACGCCGGGCGGCCGTGAGGCGGCCCTTCCAGAAGGGAGATTCAGACCGAGTCGATAACGGAGACCTGCAGTCCGGTTGCCCGGATGCTCTCCCTCGCCAAGGTATCGTCCAAAAGTTTACCAGCGCCAGGCCCAATTACTGAAAACGGCGATGGTTGAGCATGATTGCGGTGGTTGAGCCTGCGGGTTTTCGCTCCCCACCAGAATCAGACTCAACCACCAAAGGCTTCAAGAATCAGGCGTTGCCGTCGAACAGGCTGGTGACCGAACCGTCGTCGAACACTTCGCGGATGGCGCGGGCGATCAGCGGTGCGATGGACAGCACCGTCAGCTGCGGGAACTGCTGGTTCGCAGTGAGGGGCAATGTATTGGTGACCACCACTTCGCGGGCGCCGGACTCGGACAGCCGCTGTGCCGCGGGCTCGGAGAAGACAGCGTGCGTCGCGGCGATGATGACGTCCTTCGCCCCGGCGTTCTTCAGGACCTGGACCGCTCCGGAAATAGTGCCGCCGGTGTCGATCATGTCATCGATCAGGACGCAGGTCCGGCCCTCGATCTGGCCCACAACAGTCTTGGAGACGGCCTGGTTGGGAACGGTGAGGTCACGGCTCTTGTGCACAAACGCCAGCGGCGCCCCGCCCAGGCGTTCGGCCCACTGCTCCGCGACGCGCACCCGGCCAGTGTCCGGGGACACCACGGTGACGTTGTCTGCGGCGACGCGTGTGCGGATGTAGTCGGCCAGGAGGGGGATGGCCATGAGGTGGTCCACGGGACCGTCGAAGAAGCCCTGGATCTGCGATGTGTGCAGGTCAACGCTCATGATGCGGTCGGCACCGGCGGTCTTGTACAGGTCCGCCACCAGACGGGCGGAAATCGGCTCGCGGCCGCGGCCCTTTTTGTCCTGCCGTGCGTACGGGTAGAACGGGGACACCACGGTGATGCGCTTGGCGGAGGCCCGCTTCAGCGAATCGATCATGATCAGCTGTTCCATAAGGTGGTTGTTCAGCGGGGCCGGGTGGGCCTGGATGACGAACGCATCGGTTCCCCGGACGCTTTCGCCGGCGCGGACGTAAATCTCCCCGTTGGCGAAGTCGTAGGCATCTACGGGCAACAGCTCGGTACCCAGCTCCTTGGCGATTTCCCGCGCCAGTTCGGGGTGCGCCCGCCCAGCGGCAAGCACCAGCTTCTTCTCGCCGCGTGCCGTAATTTCGCTCATTATTGCTGGTCCTCTTCTGTCGATGCTGGGGTATGTGAGGAATCTGAGGCGGCCGCCTGCGCCAGTTCGGCCGAGCGTGAGCCGGGGCGGTTGGCCACAACCCAGCCCTCGGCGTTGCGCTGGGCTGCAACGGACAGGACGAGCGCCCCGGCCGGGACGTCCTTGCGGATCACCGCGCCGGCGCCGCTGTAGGCACCGTCCCCCACGGTGACCGGTGCAACAAAGACCGTATTGGAACCTGTCCGGACGCCCGAGCCGATCACCGTGCGGTGCTTCTTCTCGCCGTCGTAATTGGCCGTGATGTTGCCGCAGCCAATGTTGGTGTCCTCGCCGATTTCGGCATCGCCGGCGTAGCCGAGGTGGGATAGTTTGGAGCCGCGGCCAATCGTGACGTTCTTGGTTTCGTAGAACGCACCGATCTTTCCGGTGTCGCCAAGCACTGTGCCGGGACGAAGGTACGTGAAGGGGCCGACGGCGGCGTCCGCACCGATGACGGCACCGGAACCGTGTGTGCGGGTCACCTTGGCGCCCTCGCCGATATGGACATCGGTCAGGGTGGAGTCGGGGCCGACGACGGCGTCCCTCGCCACCATGGTGGCTCCGTGCAGCTGCGTGTTCGGCAGGATGCGGACGTCCTCGTCCAGGGTGACGGTGGAATCGATCCAGGTCGTGGCGGGGTCAACGACGGTGACCCCGGCGCGCATCCAGGCTTCAACGGTGCGGCGGTTCAGTTCGGCGCCGAGGGCCGAGAGCTGCACGCGGTCGTTGGCGCCCTCCACCTGCCAGCGGTCTTCGGTGACGACGGCGGCAACCCGGCCGCCCGACTGCCGGGCGAGGCCCAGTACGTCGGTGAGGTACTTTTCGCCCTGCGAGTTGTCAGTGGTGATGTGGACCAGCGCGTCACGGAGGACATCGGCGTCGAAAGCGTAGATCCCGGAATTGACCTCGCGGATCAGGCGCTCGGCTTCCGTTGCATCCTTGTGCTCGCGGATGCCGGTCACAGAGCTGTCATCACCACGGAGAATGCGTCCGTAGCCCGTGGCGTCAGCCAGCAGCGCGGTGAGCACGGTGACGGCATTGGCCTCCCGCTCGTGCGTGGCCACCAGATCCGCCAACAGGCTGCCGGTCAGGAGCGGAACATCGCCGTAAGTGACCACTACGGTGCCTGAGAGTTTTTCCTGTGCGTCCAGTGCTTGCACGGCCACCTCAACGGCGCGGCCGGTGCCGGGGACATCGTCCTGGTCCACGATCAGGGCTTCGGGGTCCAACTCGCTCAGGTGGCGGGCCACCAGATCCCGCTCGTGGCGGACCACCAGGGCCAGCCGGGCGGGATTAATGCTGCGGGCTGCCAGGAGGGCGTGGCCCACCATGGACCGGCCGCCGATTTCGTGCAGGATCTTCGGGGTACGGGATTTCATCCGGGTACCGGCGCCTGCTGCCAGAACAATGACGGCGGCTGGGCCGGTAGTCTCGGGGATCACGTACGGGTTCTCCTTGCTTGGTTGCGCGTTGCGCTGGGCGCGGTGCCTGCCCGGCCAAATCGCTGGCGGGGCACCGAGTTCATCCTACTGGACGGTCATCGCACAGCAGTTCCGCCCATAGGATTCGAACCTATACTCCACGGCTCCAAAGGCCGGGGTGCTGCCATTACACCAGGGCGGACCATGCCACAGGCGCAAAGGCCAAGGCACAAGTATTTATTTTGCCATGGCTTCAGGGCAGCCCGCGACATTGGCAGGAATCACGGCATCCTGGCCCCTGCACCGTCACCGGTTCCAACTCTTTCAGCGGCGCTAGGGCATGATGGAAATGTGAGCAACAACCCACCCCGGACACGGATGACAGGCGTGCAGCGGCGCAGCCAGCTGGTCGACGTCGGCCGTGGCCTTTTTGCCGCGCGCGGGCTCGACGGGACCACCATTGAGGAAATCGCGGCCTGCGCCGGCGTGTCCAAGCCCGTGATCTACGAACATTTCGGCTCCAAGGAAGGCCTGTACACGCAGGTGGTGGACTTCGAGTTCCACATCCTGCTGGACGCGATCACCGCGGCCCTGACCGAAGAAGGCAAGCCACGGGTCCTGGTGGAACGCGCCGCACTGGCCCTCCTCACGTACATCGAGGACCGGGCGGAGGGCTTCCGGATCCTGATGCGGGACGCTCCGCCGTCGCAGCCCGAAGGCGCCTTCTCCACCCTGCTATCCCAGGTCACTGCCCGTGTGGAACACATCCTGTCCGACGAATTCCACCGCCGCGGCTTCAGCGCCCAGGACGGAGCCATGTACGCCCAGATGCTCGTGGGCATGGTGGCAATGACCGGCCAGTGGTGGCAGGACAGCCGGCAGCCCGACAAACACACCGTGGCCGCGCACCTGGTCAACCTCGCCTGGAACGGCCTCACCGGCCTCCAAAAAGACCCCGAGCTGAAGTCCGAGGCCTAGTCCGGTCGCGGTCTCCGTGGTCACCTACGCTGGATGCTCCGTGGTTGCGTCCGCAGCGCAGCGGCCCTCCGCCGTCGCTTAGCGCGGAAGTCCCTTCCCAAAGCTCGCAAGCTCGCTTCGGGGTCCCTCGGGACGCCGCTTCAACGCATAGGTGACGCCGCGGTCGCTGGGCGACCTTCACGCCACGATGCGTCGCGATGCGCTCCTACGCGAAGGACCCCCGCACCGCTGTGACTGTTAACTTCGTTTAGCGGCGTTTTCGCAGGTTCGTTTGGCGGTTTTAGCTGATGCCGATGACGAGGGCGGACCGGGCCGCTTCGATGACGTCGTCGGTGATAGTGCCCAGTTCGTTGATCTTCATGATGCGTTCGACCTGGGTGAAGAGCCTGTCGATGAGACGGAAGTTGCCGCGGGTGATCCGGGCGATGGCGGCGATCGCCGGGGCGTCGGTGAAGTCGTCCGGATTGAGGTCGTGCCCGAGTTTGTGCCATCGGCGTTGCAGGGCGAAATCCAGCTCTTCCTTTCCGAGTGGGCGGTATTCGTGAGCGAATCCGACCCGGCTGTAGAGCTGGGGGTAGCGGCTGAACGGCTTGTCGACGCCGGGAATGCCGATGAGGACCAGGGCAATGTTGGTGCGGTCGTACCTGTCACGGAGAAGTTCCAGTGCCGTGGCGCTGAGCCGTTCTGATTCGTCGATGATGATCAGCTCAACGTTCTCTTTTTCTATCCTGGATGGGCCCCTTCCGTGCGCCGGTCGTGATCAGGTGTTCGTCGATGCAGATGGACGTGCGCTGGGTGAGGAGCCCGAGTTCCTTGACCTGTCTGGGGGTCGTGAGCACGCTGGGGGTGTAGAAGACGGTGCGCTTCCTGGCCAGGGCGGCATGGACCTTTGCATCGGAATCGTCACGCGGGCCCCATTGTTCAAGGAGGTTCTCGGCCTTAGCCCAGCCGGAGTAGCGCCTGGCGGAGAGGGTCTTGCCGATTCCGGCCTGGCCGAAGCAGATGCCGATGGTGTGCTGGCGGCGCACGGCGTCGGCGAACTCGACGAATCGCCGGTGCTCCTTGGTGGCTATGAAACTTTGTGGTGTCATAAGCCATCCTCCAGATAGGTGCGCAGTTTTTGGGCCTTCTTCACTTGTTCTGCCGGGGCTGCAGGTGTGGCCGGGGCGGTGGAGGCCAGGTCAGGCAGGTGCCGGGCGACGACGGCGATGCGCTCGTTGATCTGCCCGCGCAGTTCCCGGCGGCGGGACGCCCGTGCGGCCTGGATGTCCTTGAGGCTCAGGGTGGAGGTTTCGTGGTTGGGATAGACGGCCTTGCAGATGTACTGGTTTCTGTAAAAGACGCGGATCTCGGCAATGTCCTGCGGTCGGAGCGGACGATGACATGCTCACCGACGTAGGCGGCCAGCAGGGGCGAGACGTATCGGAGCCCCTGGAAGTGCACGCCGTCCCGGCGGACGACCCGGGGTTTGGCCACGGTCAACAGCAGCAGGTTCAGTTCATCCATCGAGGCCGGCAGCCGGGGCAGCCATCCCTCATCTAGCCAGGGCCGGTGAGGGTGGCCCTGGTTTCCGGATGTTCGCGCTGGTGGTAGACATCGGTGATGAAATGACGGAACGCCCCATCCAGTTCCGGCATCATCAGCACCGGCGCCGGTGGCCGGTGTCCGCGGACCAGGTGCCCGGGCAGTTCGGCAAGCAGTTCGGTATTGACGGTGCCGAAGAACCGCTCGATCTTGCCCCGGCCCTGGGGCCGGGCGACGGCCGAGGAGATGATCTCGAAGTGCAGGTCCTTGCCCGTCTGGGCCAGGTGGTCACTGGTGAAGTCCGATCCGAGGTCGACGTAGAGGACATCCGGTATCCCGCACATCGGCCAGTTGGGCCCGTTTCTTGGGCCAGATCCCCTGCCGCAGGGCCAGGGCCGTATCCATGGCCGACGGGGCGCCCAGAAAAACCATGTACCCGCAGATGGCGCGGGAATGGTCATCCAGGATGGTGGTCAACCAGGGCCGGGCCGGTTTCAGGTTCGCGTCCAGGATGAGGATGTCCAGCTCGGTGTGGTCTGCCTGCCACACCGCCTTGGGCCGTTCGGCCCGCCGCCACACCAGTTCATACTTGTCCCGATAGGCCGCGGACCCCTGGCGCGTCAGTACCAGGGTCCAGGCCGGCCGTGATCGAGCGGACCGTGCTGTAGGAGACGGCGGGCCAGCCGTGCTCGGCCGCCACCCTGTTGGCCTTGTAGGCGATGGAGGCCGCGGTTGGCGGCGGCGCCAACAGGGCCAGGCCTTCGATCAGCGCGACGAGTTCCGCCGGGGCACGGCGGCCGCGGCGGGGCGGCACCGCCGGATCAAGGCCGGCGGCGCCATCGCGCCTATAGGCCGCGAGCAGCGCTGCAGGGTCCGCACCCCCAGCGCGTGCTTCGCGGCCAGCCTCTGTAAGGGGATCCCGTCCTCGAAGTGTTGGCGCACAACGGCCGAACGCGCTGGGCCCTTGTGCACCGGTGTGAGGGCAGCATCGCCGGTGGACGATTCACTGCCCGCACCCATGGCTACGCCGTGGTCTTGGTGGCTGCCGGATTGCGCCGGGGCGGTGGGGCGGCCGTGGGTTCGCGGTGCAGTGCCCGGTAGACGGTGGTGCGGCTGACGCCGAGGACTTCGCCAATCTTCGCCACTGTCATGTCCTTTTGCGCGTACAGGCGCCGGGCGGTGTCGAGTTTCTCCTTGGTCAGCAGGGAGGGGCGTCCGCCGGTGCGGCCGCGGGCCCGGGCCGCCTCCAACCCGGCGTTGGTCCGCTCACGGATCAGATCCCGCTCGAACTCCGCCAGGGCGGCGAAGACATGGAAGACCAAACGACCTCCGGAGGAGGTGGTGTCAATGGTTTCCTGCAGGGACCGGAACCCGATGCCGCGGTCCTCCAGCACAGCCATCTGGTCGATCAGGTGCCTGATGGAGCGGCCGAGGCGGTCCAGCCGCCACACCACCAGGGTGTCCCCGGGCCGCAACTGATCCAGCACCCTGGCCAGTTCGGGGCGGGACTGCAAGGAACCGGAGGCCGTGTCGGTGAAGATGCGGTAGCAGCCGGCCGCCCTCAATGCGTCCTGCTGCAGGGCCGCGTCCTGGTCCCCTGTCGATACCCGGGCGTAGCCCAATAGATGTCCCATTCGCGCAAATGTACCAATACCCATCAACCAGGGGAAGAAACGGTACGTAGAAACCGGCACTGGGTTTCGCTACAAAAATTGGGGCCGCACGGAATCCTTGGAAAGAGTTGGCTGGTTTGTAGCAGAAACGAACGACGATCCGAGGAACCTGATGGTCGTGGTGCATGGATCAGCCCTGGCTGCCGTGCGCGGCTACGGACAGCGGCTGCCACTCGTTCCACGTCGCGAGCCGGGATTCGTAG